>JAIPEJ010000204.1 GCA_021737225.1 Desulfobacteraceae bacterium | reverse complement strand
CCCACCGGCTGCAATGGCAAGACCGGTATATCGGGCAGAATGCGGAAGCCTCGCGCAGCGAATCTTTGATCATACATATGGCGAAACAGGCGGTATCCGAAACCCACCGGCGATACATGGTGCAGTCCGACCGCATCAAATCAGCCCTGGCCACAGGCTTCAAGATAATGGAGGGCCAGCAGATCGAACCGGTGGAAGGAGACCATCCGCTGTTTCATGAGATTAAACGGGACATTGCCGGAGCTTAGGATTTCACCCTATGGGCAATCCATTTTCAGATTTCAGCCCCCGCC
The DNA here is from genome assembly GCA_021737225.1 of Desulfobacteraceae bacterium. Taxonomy (GTDB): domain Bacteria; phylum Desulfobacterota; class Desulfobacteria; order Desulfobacterales; family Desulfosalsimonadaceae; genus Desulfosalsimonas. The sequence continues at coordinate 4,818 of JAIPEJ010000204.1, read as the reverse complement.
GGTTTCAGCCCCGATCCAGCGGGGTGGCGAAACGAATCAGCGCAAAAGAAGAGGTCTTGAAACGCCTTGCGGAAGGTTATTCAGAGCTTCTGAAGGCCGAGGTTGATCGGATGGCGTGGACAGCGGATTTCGATCATCTCATGGAAATTTACAGCCTACTTGCGGGACAAGTGAAAAAGTTCGATTACAAGGCCCTTGATATTGAGGCTTTTTGCAGCCTGTTCGAACAATCCGAAGACATTCCGCTGACGGTTCCCGGACCTTCGGGCCTCTATATTTCGGCGCTGATCAACGGCTGCCCCGAGACCCGCGTGGCATTGGATCTTCAGGAGTTTACCTTCCGATTTCATTTTCTCGGGTTCCGGCTGCCTACGGGCAAGACGCTAATCGTTTACGGTGACACAGGGGATTTCACCGGATGCGGACTGGACGGCGGCATCCTGAAACTCGACGGCTCCACCGGGAGTTGGTGCGGTGCCGGCATGATTGGCGGCCGAATCGAAATAAAACGAGATGCCGGTGAATACACCGGCGAATGGATGCACGGGGGGCAAATTTCCGTCGCCGGCCGTATGCAAGGGGCTGGAGAAGAGCGATATGGCGGAAAAATCAACAATTATTGACAGCATCGGCGCCCGTTTCAACCTGCACTACCTGTGGCAGGCGGTCCGAAAGAAGCATTTGTTTTTCGAGCTGCCCGCACCGGAGCTGTCCCATCATACCCACCCCTTGGTGACGGTCGAGAGAAATATAATTCGTATTTCGGCCCCCGGGCTTTTGAGCCTCTCAAAGCGGATGCCTTGCGAAAAGGCGGCAGAAGCGCTGCTGGATCACGCTGTTTCACATCATCTTTACTGCCCATGGGATTTCAAGACACACCTGAAGCTGTATGCCGAAGCAAAAAAGGTAATAGATGATCCCTTCCAGGCCCGTCAGGTGGCCGACGCCTTCATGGACGTGGTTGCCGACACCCGCTGCGTGGAGCAAATGGCAACCCCGCTGCCGGAATTGTACCGCAATCTCGAAGCAGAAGGATTGGACGGGGTTGTCAGGGCGCTTTATCAGCGATTGTGGCGGGAGGATTTGAACGTCTGTGAACACGAAGATATCGCAAAGCAACTAGCGTTCATTCCTTACCTCGACCGAAAAAGGTGGCCCAAAAGCCTGCGGCGATTCGCAACGCTTCTCAAGCCGCATCTTTCAAGGCTCGTGGACCCCGAAGAAGAAAATATGTGCGGCTCTCCGGACCGGCACGCTTTTTCACGCTATACAGTGGAAGAGATTGAAAAAGGCATTGCGGAACTTGCTGCCGAAGCTGAAACGCCTAAGGACTTTATGGATATCCTCGAAGACTGCAAAGAAGAGATCGACTCCCTCATAAAAGAAGGGGGAGCTGGCAAGGGCCGCGGGGCAGGATTGCACGGCTCAGCAGACGTGCGCTTTTACATGAAGCTTGCGGAAAACCATCGCCTTCCCATCAGGGGACTGCCGGTGAAAACGGCGGGCTCGCTCTACCCCCATCATCACACTCCCTGGGAAACCGGCGGCCCGTGCCGGGATATCGGTCCATGGACCAGTTTCGGCAAGCTGATGCCGGGGATTACGAAGACATGGCGGCGGGAGCGCGGGGAAGTTTACGGGCCCCGGTCCGTGGTGCCTGATGCGGCGATCATGATCGATTCATCTTCGAGCATGACAAATCCGCAGCTGCGTATTTCCTTTGCGGTGCTGGGCGCCGGATGCGCTGCGGACGCCTATTTGAGAAGCGGCTGCGAAGTTGCGGTATACAATTTCAGCGATGCGGCAGCCGGAAGCCGTATCACGCTCCCATACGGAAAAAGCCGGCAGGCGGTCTATGAAGCGCTTTGCACCTATTTCGGCGGCGGCACACGGCCAGGGTTGTCCGACATCAAACGCATAAACCGGCCGGGCACCCCCGATATTTTTTTGATAACGGACATGCAGATAACCAATCTCGAGCCCCTGATAGAATACTTCATCTCCTGCAGCAATCGTATCACGGTCGTGCACATCGGAGAAAACCTGCAGGTGGATCACTTCAAATCCCGAACGGAAAGCCACGGGCATATTCGTGTTTTCCCGGTCACATCGCAGGAACACATCCCCAAAATCATCCTGGGACAGGTGGACGCCTACATGAAGGTGGGGCGGTAATGTCTCCGCTCATCGCTGCTTAAGGCCCTTTAATCACTCGTTACCGGCCTACGGCTTCTTTTACCAGGTCCCGCAGGCAGTGGGGAAAGCGCTTCTCAACGGGCGCATCGGCCTTGTTCTTGTGGTTGATAATGCACGTGCAGCACAGTCCGTGATTTTCGCAGTCGGGTTTCGGGCAGGAGCAGTAGCTCTTGATTTGCCCCCGCATCGGGCAGTTGATGTCTTTGGGTTCCATGTTTTTCCTTTCCGCCGTCTTCGGCCGTATTCAATTCCGGAATGGCAGGAGCGCAACGCAAAAAGGGCGCAGGTGCCATTCCGAATATTTGATGAAAAAGTTAAATTCGTCAATATTTTGTTGTTATAGCGTGCGGAAGAGGGAAAAATCCTCCGGAAGTCTATTTATCCAGTTAAAGCGGACGAATTGTCATTCCACGGTTGAAAATGAAGCCACGGGAAGGGTAATATAAATTTGAACTAAACAGGCATCTGACGGGTATTCATGGAAGGTTTTGTTTGGGCAGCGGGCAGTCTTTCATTAAAAATGCAGAATAAAACTTTGATGGATTCATGCGGATGGCCGAGACAATTGCAGCCTGTCGGGGGAGGAAGATATGGAAAACCCTAAGGTGGAAGTGTTTACCGGCAACGGCAAGGGCAAGACCACGGCGGCCATGGGTGTGGCGATTCAGGCCGCGGGGAAGAATCTACAGGTATTTATTTTGCAGTTCAACAAAAAGGGGGATTATAGCGAAATTAAAGCCTTGAAACATCTTTCCGAGTGGATTCAGATTGAACAGTTCGGCTTGGGCCGGTTTACGTGGGGAAAACCTGAATCCGAGGATATCCAGGCGGCTCGCGAGGGGTTGAAACGGGCAAAGGAAATAATCTTTTCTGACCAGTACGATCTTGTTATTCTGGATGAAGCCAATGTGGCGGTCAAATACGGCCTGATCCCTGAACAAGAACTCGTCAACCTGGTCGTTAATAAACCGCCTCGGCTTAATCTGCTCATTACCGGCCGGTATGTGTCATCGAAGATCGTCAGCCTTGCTGACAGCGTCACGGAGTTTAAGGTGCGCAAACACTACATGGAAAAAGGCGTTCCGGCGCGGGAGGGAATCGAATTTTAAAGCGGCCCTGTAATACTTCTTGTATATTGAAACGGAGCCGGTAAGCGGTGCCGGGATTTTCAGTAGGCAGGAAAGCTGCCTTTTGCGTAGGCCCGTCGTCTTTGCTCAGATGGAATCATCATTAAAGTGTTCTGGTCAACTTTTTGAGCAGCCGCAGAACATCGTCGGCGTCTCCGGGGTTGATCCTCAGGGGACCCGCTTCGCCAGTGGTTCGATCCTTGTTAAAGGGTTTCGCAGGGTTGCTGGGGCAGCATACCACTTGAACATCTTCACACGAAAAATTCCTTAAGGCATCCAGTAACGAATCCAGGAATTCCATCCCGAGTTCCCCGTTGGACAGCAGGCAGAGCAGGTGCACATCATTATCCACTGCCATTTTAACAAGTTGTTCGGGAGCCATATGGTCCGGACTAATATCCACATCAAATCCGTATTGTGCAAAGTGCGTAGCGGTCTGGCGGGGGCTGGCCTCATTAATTCCCCGGTCCTGATTCTTTTGAACAAGTGGGCTGATTAAAACCCGGGGCCTGCGTCCCTGGCCGTTGAAGAACCGATTGATTTCCAATTCGATCATTTTTTCTGATGGCAAGGTTTTCATTGGCAAAAAGAAGGAAGCATGATTTGTATTTTTGGTTTTGTCCTGTTGTGATTTTTCATTTCAAGCAATCTCCGGGCAAGTGGTATGGCAAAAACGGAATATGACTTTAGGTCGCGTCGAGCGGCGGCCAGATTTCCGGATCCACAAGCCCGAGCTGAATTGCGAAATGGATCAGCTTGACAGGAGAATCGAGGTCGAGTTTCTCCATCAGGTGGGCACGGTGGGACTTGACAGTGCTGGTGCTTACGAAAAGTATATCGGCGATCTGCCGCGTTGAGTGTCCTTCGGCGATAAGTTGCAATACTTCACGTTCCCGGTTCGTAAGCTGTTTAAATCTTTCGGACACAGATTTTTTTTTGTCAGGTGAGTGGTACGAAGCTAAAAGCACCTTTGAAATTGCAGGGTTCAGGGGTGTCTCGTCTTTCAAGGCGGCATGAATGGCCCTGATGATATCGCTGCCGCTGTCATCTTTGAGCAGATAGCCGGAAACCCCGGCCTCCATCAATTGGTGGATATAATGCTCATGTGAATACATGGATAAAATCAGGATCTTGGTCTTTGGCAGGGATTTGCGGATCCGTTTGACCGCCTCTATACCGTTCATTCTCGGCAGGGCGATGTCCATGATGATGACTTCGGGTGTGAGTCGCATCGCTTCTTCTATGGCTTTCTGGCCGTCAGAGGCTTGTCCGATAACTTTCATGCCCGACTGCTCGTCCAGCAGTCTTGCCAGGCCTTGTCGAACAATGGTGTGGTCGTCAACGATCAGGACTCGAATTTCTTCACTCATGCCCCGATTTCCCTCCCAGATTATAGGGGATTTCAATGCGGATCCAGGTCCCTTCACCCGGGATGCTCCGGAGATGAAATACTCCGTTGTTCAGGGAAACCCTTTCGCGCATTCCGAGAAGCCCG
>JAIPEJ010000203.1 GCA_021737225.1 Desulfobacteraceae bacterium | reverse complement strand
AGGCAACAGGCGGCGGTTTGACAATATCTATGCCGCGAAACAGGATGAACCCGGCAACGGCCAGGGGCCATGAAAAGGGCAGCCCGACAAACACCACGCCCATCCCCGCGATTTCATCAATCACAATGGCGCCCGGGTCCTTTTGACCCAGGGCAACCTCTGCCTGCCCGGCCGACCACACGGCCAGGCCGATTACCGCTGCCAGCAGCACCAGTGCATACGAAACTGCCATCTGCGCCATCAACCAGTAAAGCAGCAGCCCGGGCACGGAGCCAAAGGTTCCGGGGGCTGCGGGCATTCGGCCGATATATCCGCCCGTGGCGATTGCCACGCTGAGTTTGCCCATAAAATTCATAAGTTTCTATAATCCCGGGCTGCTGCTGTCAAGGCATAGTTGGTCAGATAGTTGGTCAGGGGTTTTCATGCGCGTTTTTATCACCTGCACACGCGGCTGCCCGGTAGACCGTGCGCAGCGGAATATTTTGCGACTCTGCGATCTGCCGGCAGGATTCGTACTCCGGTGCGATCCGGCTTTCCCCGTCCGGGGTATACACCCGCTTGGCCGCCACCGGACCATACGGGGTATTAACAGTAAGGCCCTCCCTTTCCAGGACCTGTCGCTGAACCGGATAATAGCGAACACCGATGGCGCTGGTTTCGCTCAAAATCCGGGATGCCAGATCCGTCTGCCGGGCCCGTTCGCACAATACCTGCAGCATGGTGCCGGGCCGGCCTTTTTTCATGTACACCGGAATCAATACCACGTCCCGGGCGCCGTCGGCAAAGAGTCGATCTGCAAGATAACCGTAAATTTCCGGATTCATGTCGTCAATACAGGTTTCCACCAGCATCATGGAATCGGCGTGTTGCGCACGCATCCGGCCGGTGATGACCCGCAGCACGTTGGGCCGGCCGGCAAATTCCCGCTGTCCTGCGCCGTAGCCCGCATCTTCGACGATCATATCCGGCATTCCATCGAAACCTTCGGCCAGGGTTGTAATTATGGCCGCGCCTGTGGGCGTCACCAGTTCGGATGCAATGCCGGCATCATATACCGGCACGCCCCGCAGCAGTTCCACCGTGGCCGGGGCCGGCACCGGCAGGGTGCCGTGACGGCACTGCACCGTGCCCGATCCCATGGGCAGCGCCGAGGCCCGGACGGTTCCAATGCCCAGGTAATCAACACCCAGGGCCGCGCCCACCATGTCCACGATCGCGTCCACGCCGCCGACTTCGTGAAAATGCACGTTTTCCTTGTCACATCCGTGGATCTTTGCCTCGGCTTCGGCCAGTCGGTCAAACATGGCAAGGCTGGTTTCTATCACCGCGGGCGGCAGGCTGCTTTCGGAAATCAACCGGTATATGGCCCGATAATCGCGCTCTGTGCCATCAGTTGCTTCAACCGAGACCCGCCGGGCCGAAATCCCGCATGAATCCACGGATTCAACCCACAGGTCAAAGCCTTCCAGGGGCAGTTTTTCGGCCAGGGTCTTTTTCAGCCAGTCCGCCGGCACCCCGAGATCGATCAGCGCCCCGAGGGTCATGTCCCCGCTGATGCCGGAAAAACAGTCAAAATAGGCGATCATCGGCCCTGTTCCCCGGAGGCGTGCAGGCCGATGATTTCAAGTAAAAGCGCCGCGGTCCGGGCCATGTCCTCAAGCCGGATCCATTCGCGTACCGTGTGCACTTCCTGCATCCCGGTGCCGAGCACGCCTGTGACGATTCCCTTGTTGAAAAAAATATTCGCATCCGAGCCGCCGCCTGTTCGCTTGGCAGTGAGCTGCCGGCCCAGCCGGTCTGCGGCAGCCCGGGCATGCTGTATCACCGGGTGTTGTTCCGGGATGGAAGTCGCCGGAAACATCTCTTCCATATCCACTTCGATCCGCGGAAGACCGGCCTGCTCATCCCGGGTTTCAAAACCGGCGGCCGCGGCTTCAAATGCCGTGATGATCCCGTCGCTGACCCGCTTCAGGGTTTCCGGGCTGTGGCTGCGGATTTCCCCCCGGACCCGCACCTGTTCGGGCACGATGTTTGTGGCCCCGTCGCACTGGATCGCCCCGATATTGGCGGTGGTATCCAGGTCAATACGGCCCATTTCCAGCCCGGCAATGGCCCGGCTGGCAACAGAGATGGCATTTATCCCCTTTTCCGGTTCCGCCCCGGCGTGTGCGGCTTTTCCGTGCACCGTCAAATCGAACCGGTTTGATGCCGGGGCCTGGGTTATAATGGTTTCCGTGTCCGAGGTATCCAGGGAGTATCCGAATTTCGCGGAAATCATTTTTTCATCCAGGTACTTGGCCCCGAGCAGGCCGATTTCCTCGCATATGGTAAAAACCAGCTCCAGGGGCCCGTGCTCCAGGCTGTTTTCGTGTATTGCGCGCATGGTTTCAATGATTATTGCAACCGCGCTCTTGTCATCCGCCCCGAGCACCGTGGTGCCGTCGCTTTTAAATATCCCGTCGGCAAACTGCGGCTTGACCCCGTTGCCCGGCTCCACTGTATCCATGTGGGCATTGAGCATAAGCGGCGGCGCCTGCCGCGTGCCGGAAAACTTGATGATCAGGTTGCCCGTATCGCTGCCGATCCGGCCGCCGGCATCATCAATAAATACCGCGCCGCCCAGGGGCTCTAGCATTTTCCGGATTTCATTTGAAATCCGGCCTTCGGTTCTTGATACGCTGTCAATTGCCGCCAGCGCCTGAAAGGTTTCGCCCAGTCTTTGCTTGTTGATCATTGCGTAGCTGCCTTAAACATGTTATTGACAAAAGCCATATAAACGCTATTTTTACCGTCGGATCACGCGGAAGTGCGCAGCTCACTGGTGGGGCTCCCGGACTTCAAATCCGGTGTGAGGCGTTAACAGCGTCTCAGGTGGGTTCGATTCCCATGCACTTCCGCCACTTCCACCAATTCGCACTTTCAGTGCTGTTTACCGATCTTGCCGCATCCGCTAGGCACCCGAATCCGGAAACGCATAACCAGATGTAAAAATACATGGGATTGATGCTGAGTTCAACGATAAATTATGCGGCGGCCCGGACCAGATTCAGGGCGGAAAAAAGATGACAGCAGATCTCCCCCGCGCCCTGGTAATTACGGACAATAAAAAGTTCCGGCGGGTGGTGCGCACCGATGAACTGGAGACCGTCAACCTGCCCAGCGGATGCGTATCAAGGGAAGAACTCGCGCAGATAGGCGTGGGCGGAACGTTTTTTAAAAACGGGAAAAAATACCACGTGCTTGACTGCGACGCCCATGACCGGGTCATGAGCGGCATCAAGCGCGACACCCAGATCATATACCCAAAGGATGCGGGGTATATCCTGCTGCGGCTTGATATTTTTCCCGGCAAGTTCGTGGGCGAGGCCGGCACCGGCTCGGGCGGGATGACCCTGCTCATGTCCCGGGCCGTAGGAAATACAGGCCGGATCTATACCTATGAAAAAAACGCCCAGCTTGCCGGCAGGATCCGCAAAAACCTGCAGCCTGCCGAAGACTTTGCCAACGTATATCTTTATACCCGGGCCCTGGAAGAAGGCATTTGCGAAACCGGGCTGGATGCCTTTTTCCTGGATGTGCGCGATCCGTCCGATGTGCTCGGGCAGGTGTCGGCCGCACTCAGGCCCGGCGGGCACCTGGGCGTGCTCGTGCCCACGGCCAACCAGATGACCAAGCTGCTATGGACGGTCCGTGATTATCCTTTTCTGATCACCGAGGTCGCAGAGACCTCCCTGCGCACCTACAAGCTCAATCCCTCGCGCTTCCGGCCCGAGGACCGAATGGTGGGCCATACGGGATATCTCCTGTTTGCCCGGGCGCTGCAGGCGCATCATGAAGATTCGCGGGAAAGTACGTGATAACAGATCACCGGCTCCAGCTTGTTTTTCACATACACCTCGCCCTGACACGCACAGGAAAAATCCCCGGGGCAGTTCAGATAGGTCTGCTCGCCGATGATAATTTCCCCGCCGTTGGCCATTTGCTCCAGGCGGGCGGCCACGTTGACACAATCGCCGATAACGGTGTAATCCATCCGGTTCGATGACCCGATATTCCCGATAATCGCACTGCCGGTGTTGATCCCGATGCCGATCTCGAAGTATTCCTGCCCGGCCTGCCTGCGCGCCGCCATCATCTCTCTTGCCGCGGCCTGCATTTCAACAGCCGAGACAACAGCGTTTTCCGAGGCGCTTTTCTCGGTTTCGACCAGGCCGAACACGCCAATGAGCTGATCCCCGACAAATTTGTCAAGCAGACCGCCGTTTCGGAAAATAATATCCACCATCTCGCCAAAATACGCATTTAACATCTCCACCACCGCTTCTGCGGGCATGCGTTCGGCAATGGCAGTAAATGAGCGGATATCGGCAAACAGCACCGTGACATCGCGCCGCTCGGTTTCCAGGAAAACCCCGTCCTTGAGATTGACAAGCTTTTCCACGAGGTTGTTGCCCACATACCGGCTCAGCCGGTTGCGGAGCTGCTCTTCCTGCTTGCTGCGCTCATAGGAAAGGGCCAGATCCCGGGCATAGACCATCAATTGTGCGGCCTGCTCCTGGTTCTTGCGGTTTTTCTCCGCCAGCCGCTGGTAAAGGGAGTTGAAATGATCCGCAATTTCGTTTAGTTCACTATCGGCCCGGATTTCAACGGGATCGCTTTTGCCTCCTGCCTGCATCCTGCCGGTCTCGCGGCTCAGATAATCCAGGAAATCCGCGGATCGGCGTATCAACATAAAACCCGTGAGCATGGAAAAAAGCACCAGGGGGATCAACAGAAGCATGGTCCGGGTAAATGGAACCTGCTCCCTGACAAACAGATAGACCACCAGCAGGAAGGGAATGATCCCGATCAGGGCCAGGGCGACCCGCAGTTTGCCGTAAAACGAGTTATAATCTCTTCTTCTGCGCCTGCTCATCCACGGCAACCATTTTTCTCGGCATCAAGGCGTTCAAAATCAAAGTCGCAGTGGAACTTGATTGCAACACGCTGGGCCTGGCCGGACAAGTCGCCATCCACGGGCTCAGGCGGGTGAATCCGCACCACGCTGGCTTCATTGTAAATGCGCGCGCGTACGTCATCGGCGGCATCGAGCTGGATGGAGATGCGCAATAACTGGCCCGGAAA
>JAIPEJ010000202.1 GCA_021737225.1 Desulfobacteraceae bacterium | reverse complement strand
GGTAGACCACGATGTCCTGGATGCTTTCATCCTCGACCATGGAACGGATGAGCTGCTGGGGCTCTCCGCAGCCGGTACCGATAAACACCCGGCTTCCGTTCTTGATTTTCTGGACCGCTTTTTCCGGGGCCAGGATTTTATTCGGGCAGTGTTGCTGCAGATCCATGCTTTGGTTCTCCTTTGGCCGTGCACATGCCTTATCCGTGGGTATCGAGAAACAAATTTATATTCCCAGAAAACCCGCATAAGGTCAAGCCATATTCCGGCCGTGTTTTTACCGCCCCAGGCTCTGGATAAAGCACCCGGAGGAGCTGGTGCTGCTGCCGCCGTTGTCACTGTCGCCGTTGGATGTGCTCTGGATGCCTGCGCCCAGCACAAGGGGATCTGCAATTTCGCCTGCGGAATCGTTTGTGTCATAGTCACCGTCGTCCTCGATCACGAAATGGATCGTGTAGGTTTTATACGGATCGAGCACGGCAAAGGCATTGAGATAACTGTTGTCTTGCGGATCTGTAAGCCACATGGTGCCGTCGGTGTAGTTCGCCGAATCCGATGCCTCCGACTCGGTGGCGTAAAAAAATTGCAGGCTGTTTTCGCTGCCGTCTTTGAGCTTCAGCATCAGCAGGTCTGCCGGAAGGCCGAACAAACCGGTGATGTCAAAATGAAATTCCGCCTGATCCCCTGTGACCGAAGAGGCACTGAAATCAACAATATCGGTCAGTGGCGAAAAATTGTCCGGTATGCCGTTATACCCGTTTTTCCAGTCGCTGCCGGTAACGGGGGTGGTGGTGCTTGAATCCACGCTTGCCGTGTCAGAATCCACATCCACGGCTGGCAGTGGGGCCCGGACCAGAAAGGAAATGCCCACGTCCCCGCCTTCATCCGGGTCCATGTCCGGAAGAACGACAATGCTGCCGTCCGGGCTTACAGCCCCGTACGTGTTCTGCCCGTCGATTACCAGGCGGCCGTTGTCGTCAATGCCGTATTCCCCGCCGTCTGTTTCTGGCACTGATTCGCCTTGGCCGCTTTCCAGGGTTTTGGACCGCCATTGCCCCGCACCGTCAAAATTGACGTATCCGCTTACCGTATCCAATTCATTGTCTCCGCCGGACGGGTCGTTGTGATAAAACCCCACCATGTGGTATCTGCCGAACAGATCGGAAACCGATAAGCTGTTACTGGCCTCTACCGCAAAGCCCATCCCCAAATCAGCGTCTTTTGATGCATCCATGTCCGGGACAATGACCAAGCTGGCATCAGCGCTCACGGGCGCGTAAGCGTCTGCACCGTCAATTGTCAGACGGCCGCTGCCGTCCAGGCCATAAGTATTGCTGTCGTATTGCAGTTGCAAATCCTGGCTGTTTGTCTCCTCTTGCCACACCGCCTTTTCGGTTTCCGGGTCAAATGTGATATGCCCGGCTCCCACCACGATTTCATCATCGGTATCTGCGGATCCCGATGCATGATAAAATTCCACCACGTTATACCGGCCCTCCAGGTGCGAGACTGCCAGCCCCGTATTCTGCCGGGCCATAAAGGTAAGGCCCAGGTCATTGCCGTCTGTTGAATTCAGGTCGGGCAGAAACACCACCCCGGCATCCCGGCTGACTGCGGCGCGTGTTCCGTCAACGACCAGCCGGCCCTGCGCGTCAATGCTGTATGCGCCGCTGGTAGGCTCCGGGGTCCCCACCAGGGTTTTTGAATACCCGCCTGAACCGTCAAACTCCACGTATCCCGCAGCCGTTTCTATTTCAGGATCAGTTTCGTTTGTCTCTGTGACATGGAAAAACTCGGCAAGATTGTAGGGGTCGAGAAAGTCCCCTTCTGTCACCTCGGCACGGCATATATCTGTTGTGTTGCCGCTTGCCAGAATCATAAAGGCGGCAAGAAAAAATAATGATGTCATTTTCCGGATCATTGATATGTCTTTCCTGTCTTATCTGTGTAGATTTTTAAGTTGATTCTGTCATGAACTGACGTGTCAGTCAAGACGGAATTCGTCAGAATGAAATCAGGCAGATGCGCAAACTTCCCCGCAGTCCCGACCCTGCGAAAACCCGTGAAGCCTGATGTTTTTTGGCAGACGCTGGCAAGATTGAAAGCTCCTGGGAAAAACCCCGGGACTTCAATGCCTCTCCGCGAGCGTCGCTTGACGGGACAGCCGCATGTCGCTGCACTCGGGCCGGGCATCTCTAAGGCTCGCTTCGCGGCGGCTCGGCAAACTCGCCTAACGGCTCAAACAAAGCCGGCCGCCTGCTCAGCTTCGCCAAGAGCTGCTCCGACCCTCGTGCAATGCGCCATGCGGCAGCCCCGTCAATCTCCGCACGAGAGAACCCGGTCGGCTTACCACGGGCCGATTCAGGCTTGCCAATCCGGATGGTTTGTCTTTGAATCCCGGGGATTTTGAAGCCTTTCGATCTATGTTGCTTAAATTGTCGAGGGGCAGGGGCCAGGACAGGACAGCGGGATGGTATCCGCGACCGGGTCTTGATACTTTGATCACATTCATATACAATGTTTGGTGAATTTGTAGAAAGTCCTGAAACTGTTATAACCGTCAGGGAATAAAATGATAAGTTTTTGATTTTACTTAAACACTTAATCACTTAAAACTTAACACTGCTTGTAAAAAAGACTTTTTACAGGCTGATCAGTGTTTCACTGCGAAAAATTTATAATAGGGTGCCAATGATTTTTGCTCCATTCTTATTCCGGGAGGACACGATGAAAAACAATGCACACTTTGCTTTCTGGCCGAACAGACTTCCGTATGAACTCGAACTGCCGCAGGTCCCGCTTTTTGAATTCCTGGAAACCTCGGCGCGCAGGTATCCGGATAATCCGGCCATAATTTATTACGGCAGACCGATTACATATCGCCACATGATGGACGCGGTTGAAAGAACCGCGTCCATGCTATCGGATGCGGGCGTGGCAAAAGGTGATCGGGTGGCCCTGTACATGCAGAACACCCCGCATTTTGCTATCGGATTCTTCGGAATTCTGCGGGCCAATGCCGTGGTGGTGCCCGTTAATCCGATGCTCACAGAAAGGGAGCTTTTGCAGATCCTGTCTGACAGCGGCACAAAGACGGTGATCACAACAGCAGACATCCACCAGCGGGTGCTGGCTGTAAAGCCGGATTCCGCGGTACAGGACGTAATCGTGGGCAAATATGCCGACTATCTGCCCGAGGATCCGGAACTGCCGGTGCCCGAGGCCATGCGCCGGGAGCCGGATATCGAGGCGCAGGAGGGGCTGCGCCCCTGGCTTGCATCCCTGCAGAACGCAGGGGCTCCGCCGCCAGTTGAGGTAGGGTATTCGGACATGGCCATGCTTCCCTACACTTCCGGGTCAACAGGCGTGCCCAAGGGATGCATCCATACCCATGCCACGGTGATTTCCAACACCGTGAGCTCCGCGCTGTGGATGACCATGCTGCCAAACAGCACGATTCTTTGCACCCTGCCGCTGTTCCATGTCACCGGCCTGGTACACAGCCTGCTGGCCCCGGTTTACGCCGGCGCCGCACTTGCGATGCTCACCCGCTGGGACCGGGAAGCCGCGATAACAGCGATCGAGAAATACAAGTGCACCCACTGGACCAATATCACCACCATGGTCATTGATATCCTCAACCACCCCGATATCCGGGACCGGGACATGAGCTCGCTGCTCATCATCGGCGGCGGGGGCGCGCCCCTGCCCGAGGCGGTGGGCAAAAAACTCACCGAGCTGACCGGCCTGGCGTACGTGGAAGGATACGGCATGACAGAGACCATCTCCCAGACCCACTTCAACCCGCCGGACCGGCCCAAGCTGCAGTGCATCGGCATTCCGGACTTTGGCGTGGATGCCCGGATCATCGACCTGGACACCCTGGCCGAACTCGGCACAGACCAGCAGGGCGAACTCGTGATCAACGGCCCGGAGGTCATGGCGGGTTACTGGAACCGCCCGGAGGACAACCAGGAGGTGTTCATTGAGATCGAGGGAAAGCAGTTTCTGCGCACCGGGGATATCTGCACCATGGATGATGAGGGCTATTTTTACATCGTGGACCGCAGCAAGCGCATGATCAATGCGGCCGGGTACAAGGTGTGGCCCACGGAGGTCGAGGGTGTGCTCTACGGACATCCGGCAGTCTCCGAGGTTTGCGTGGTGGGCGTTGCCGACCCGGTCCGGGTGGAAACCGTCAAGGCATTCATTGTTTTAAGCGCGGATTATAAGGGAAAAATTGCCGAAAAGGATATCATTGACTGGGCAAAGCAGAACATGGCCGCCTACAGGTATCCCAGGCTCGTTGAATTCGTGGACGCGCTTCCCAAAAGCGGCACCGGCAAGATCCAGTGGCGCCAACTCCAGCAGCAGGAAAAGGAAAAGGCTGAAGGAAAAGAAAAATAAAGACAAGCGCGCCTCCGGTTTTGAATATTTGCAGGGCGGATGCAAAGTTGCCCGGCAGCGGGGCACTGCAGGGGCGGACCTGCGTGTCCGCCCGGCAGAGGGCCAACACATATATTCGTCGATACCGAACAAAATTTCGTATTGACGAATTCATGGATTCCGGGATATAAAAACAGACGATATTCTGCATCCCTGGCCGTGCATATTTTAAATGACAAGGGGCTTCATGCGAATCCAGCTTCCCGAGCTGCCCTGGCATGGAAACACCATGCTGGAAATCGATTTTCCCGACCACTGGGAAGTTGAACACTGCCCCATGCGCGGAAGCCGGCGGCCGCTTCTGACAGTCCAGCAGATGGCGGCTGCCATCCGCGATCCCATCCAATCCCCGTCGATCCGGGAACTGGCCGAAGGCAAAAAAACCGCGGTCATTGTGTTTGACGACATGACCCGGCCCACCCGGACCTACGAACTTGCCCCGATTGTGTTAAAAGAGCTGCATGATGCCGGCCTCCGGGCTGAAGACATCACCTTTGTCTGCGCCCTCGGGGCCCACGGGGCCCTGGCTCAGAATGCGCTGCGCAGGAAACTCGGCCGGCGGATCCTGGAAAACTACCGGGTATTTAATCACAATCCGTATGAAAACTGCATTTATCTCGGCACCACCAGCTACGGCACCCCGGTCATGATCAACCGCGAGGTCATGGAGGCGGATGTCAAAATCGGCATCGGGTGTGTG
>JAIPEJ010000018.1 GCA_021737225.1 Desulfobacteraceae bacterium | reverse complement strand
CGCAGCTACTTTGTCAGCGGATGTCTCGCATAGTTGACTATAGCTCAACATCCGCTTCCTTGTATCTGCGGCAAACTGGAAAATCGCTCAGTTTAGGACCAGATAAATCCCCGTTTTCGTGCACCCGGCAGATCTCATGCATTGGTGCGCGAACCCACACCTGATTCAAATCCAAAGCAGGGAGGCCAATCACCATGAAACCAAAAACACTTTTTAAAACCGCCATAATTTTTTCAGTTGTCGGTATGATGACACTCACCCTGTGCGCGGCCACGGCAATGGCGCACTGTGACGCCAAAAACGGACCCGTGGCCGTGGACGCCCGTGAGGCACTGGCAGAAGACGATTTTGAAGCAGTGGCCATCTGGGTCGGTGAAAAACAGCACCAGGATTTGCGCGCTGCTTTTGACCAGGCGATTGCCGTGTATCAAAAGGGCGGCAAGGCCAAAGCACTTGCAGAACAATACTTCATGGAAACCGCGGTCAGGCTGCACCGCGAGGCTGAAGGCATGTCATATAGCGGATTAAAGCCCGCCCGGGAGCTTCCCGATGACATTGCGGCGGCTGAAAAAGCCCTTGAAACCGGAGACATTGATCCGGTTACAAACATGCTGAGCGCTGAAATGAAAAAAAAGCTGACGCATGTTTTTGAAAATGCCCGCAAGGCAAGGCAAAAAAAGGACCAGAACCTGGAGGCGGGCAGAAAATGGGCGGATGCGTATGTTAAGTACGTGATTTACGTGCACGGCCTTTATCAGAAGATCCAGGCTGGTCCGGCACACGGGGTAGGCGAATAAACCCATTAAAGGAAGGGGATTGATGCGACAGCTTCTTTATCCGAAAATCCGGATAGTTCTGATTATTTTGCCTGTTGCGGCAGCCGTGGCAGTTGTTGCCTACCTTGTAATGCACCGGCCGGGGCCTGAAAAAGAAACTGAAGCTGAATCGGTACGGGTGCTTCGGGTCATCGAAGCGCCCGTTGCCGACCTGGTTCCCAGGGCCACCGGTTACGGGGTGGCTGAGCCGGGACAGGTCTGGGAGGCGGTGGCCGAAGTCAAGGGTACGGTAGTGGAGATGCATCCCCAACTGGATTCCGGGGAGATCATTGAAGCGGAAAGCATACTGGTAAAAATCGATCCAACGGAATACGAACTGACTGTCGCCCGCCTGGAGGCGGGTATTGAGGAAATCCGGGCAAAAATTTCCGAGCTGAACCAGGAAGAAAAAAACACAAAACGGCTGCTGGCAATAGAAAGGCGTTCCCTGAACCTGGCCCGCAAATCACTTGAGCGACAGCGCGCGGCGATGGAACGGGAGGCCATCGCCCCGGATCAAGTGGACCGGGAGGAGAGAAATTTTCTCCAGCAGCAGCAGAAAGTCCGGCAGTTGGAAAACACCCTGTCGCTTATCCCTGCAAAGCGAAAATCCCTAAAGGCTTCGCTGGCAGTGAACCAGGCTAAACTGGACCAGGCTGAAACCGATCTTGCCAAAACCACGATCAGGGCGCCTTTTGACTGCCGGCTCAGTAATGTCAATCTCGAAACCGGCCAGTTCGTGCGCGCCGGCCAGTCGCTTTTCAAGGCGCACGGAACGGCTGTTACAGAGGTCGAAGCTCGGTTTCGGACCGAACAGCTCCGCAACCTGCTTGACACGGATAAACGAAGCCGGTTTCAGCCGGGAATGAGGACCGACACCTTCAGGCAATTATTCCAAAACGTGGGGGCAGTCGTCCGCCTGCAGAACGGGAACTGGTCGGCTGACTGGAATGCCCGGGTCGACAGGGTCCGGGAAACAATGGATGCAAAAACCCGGGAAATGAGGGTCGTTGCAGCAGTCGACCGGCCTTATGAAAAGGCCCAGCCCGGTGTACGCCCGCCTTTGACAGCCGGGATGTTCTGCGAACTCACACTCAGCGGACCCATACAGCCGAAAAAAGTTGTTCTGCCGCGAACTGCGGTGCATCAAGGAACCGTGTTTACAGTAGACCACCAGCAGCGGCTCCGGAAAAAACAGGTAACAGTGGATTTTGTCCAATCGGATTTTGTTGTCTTGAAATCCGGGCTCTCAGGGGGTGAAAAAGTGGTGGTATCCGATCCGTCGCCTGCCATTACCGGCATGAAAGTCTCAACAACAGCAGACGAAAGCCTGAGAGAGCATCTTTTGAACATCAGCCAGGCAAAAGAGGCGCACTGATGATCCGTTTTTTTACCGGGCATCCCACCGCGGCCAACCTTTTTATGATCGTGTTTCTGGTGGCCGGGGCCCTTACCATGCCGCATATCCTGCGCGAGACCCAACCCGATTATGCCCCCACCGAAGCCGAGATCCGCATTCAGTATCCCGGCGCCACTGCCGGAGAAGTCGAGGAAGTGGTCTGCCGGCGGGTGGAGGATGCAATTGACGGGATCAGTTTTGTCAGAGAAGTCCGGGCCGATGCCAGGGAAGGCTTTGCATCGGTCGTTGTGGAGATGTCTCCGGACGGCGATATACAAACCTTCCTGCGGGATATCGAAACCGAGATCGACGCCATAGACGATTTTCCCGCAGAAGTGGAAGAACCCGTCATATCCGAACTCGGCCGGACAGACCCGGTCATGTCGCTGCTGGTTTCCGGTCCTGTGAGCGTTCCGGATCTCAAGGCCTATTGCGAGGATTTAAAAGACCGGATGCAGGAATCCGGCATTCCCCTGGTTGAAATTGACGGTTTTTCAGAGCATCAGCTAA
This sequence comes from Desulfobacteraceae bacterium, assembly GCA_021737225.1. Taxonomy (GTDB): domain Bacteria; phylum Desulfobacterota; class Desulfobacteria; order Desulfobacterales; family Desulfosalsimonadaceae; genus Desulfosalsimonas. Next base: position 25,861 of record JAIPEJ010000018.1, on the reverse strand, counting down.
GGGTTTCCCTCTCTGATCCGGCCCTGCGCAAACTCGGACTCAGTGCCGCACAGGTGGCAGAACGCATCTCCGCGCAAAGCCGGGACATGCCCCTTGGAACGATAGAAACCCGGGAGAAAAACATTCTGATCCGTTTTACCGATCAGCGCACCACGCCAAAGGCCCTTGAAAATCTGGTCATTCTGGCCGGACCCGAGGGCGGTGAGATCCGGCTGGGAGACATCGCAAGGGTTGAAGACCTGTTTGCGCTTGATGAAGAAAAGATTACAAAGGCCGGCAAGCGAAGCGCGCTTGTAAACATTGAGAAAACCAAGGCGCAGGACGCCATCCGGGTGGCCCAACAAGCCAGGGCCTTTATTGAAAAAGAGCGGACCCGGCATCCGCAGATGAATCTGACCATCACCCAGGACCAGACCGGCATTCTCACAGACCGGCTGGAAATGCTTATCAGCAACGGCATCCAGGGCCTGCTGCTGGTGTTTGCCGTGATGTGGGTGTTTTTCAATATCCGGATCTCCTTCTGGGTGGCCATGGGGCTGCCGATTTCTTTTCTGGGCGCATTTATCCTGGTGCCGCATCTGGGTCTTTCCATCAATATGTTTACAATGGTCGCCATGCTTATGGCCCTGGGGCTTCTCATGGATGATGCCATTGTAATTGCCGAAAACATCATGGCCCACCGGCAGGTGGGCAAATCCCCGCTGGCAGCCGCGGTGGACGGTACAAAAGAGGTGGCTGCAGGCGTTATCTCATCTTTTGTCACCACAGTTTGCATCCTTGGCCCGCTGGCCTTTATCGAGGGGCAGATCGGCAAAGTGCTGCAGGTGGTGCCGATGATGCTGATTCTTGTTTTGGCTGTTAGCCTGATAGAAGCATTCTGGATACTGCCCGCCCATCTCAATCACGCCATGCACGGCTTTGATGATGACAGCTCAAACCGCTTCCGCCGGGGTTTTGATTCAGTTTTCCGATGGATGCGGGATCGCCTGGTGGGCGGAGCTGTAACGGTTCTTCTGAAATGGCGGTACCTGTTTTTATCGTGCCTTATCGGCATATTTATCCTGTCTCTGGGCATGGTGGCCTCGGGCAAAATCAAGTTCCAGGGATTTCCCGAACTGGAGGGAGACCTGGTTCTGGCCCGGCTGCTGCTTCCCCAGGGAACGCCTTTATCAAAAACCGAATCCGTGGTTTCCGAAATCATGGATGCCCTGGAAAACACCAATCAGCATTTCAAACCGCAGCAGCCCGAAGGCCGGGATCTGGTTGAAAATGCCTATGTCCGGTACAATCTGAACACCGAGGCCTTTGAAAACGGGCCGCACGTGGCAACCATCACAGTGGATCTGCTGACAGCGGAAAAACGTTCCGGGACCATTGATGCCTACCTGGCGGATTGGCGAAAGCGGATCGGCAGCCTGCCGGATGTCATCAGCCTGACTCTGGGAGAACCGGGGTTCGGGCCGGGCGGACGCCCTATTGAGGTCCGCTTGCGGGGAAACGATCTAAATGAGATGAAAAAGGCGGTTACAGACCTGAAGGAATGGTTCGGCGGGTTTAAGGGCGTGATCAACCTGGCAGACGATCTTCGCCCGGGAAAGCCGGAGCTGCGCATGCGGATGAAGGAAGGCGCCCATGGTCTCGGCATTGATGCAGCCGATGTATGCCGTCAGCTGCGGGCGGCATTTCAGGGCGTGGTCGCTGATGAAATCCAGGTCGGACCGGAATCCTATGAAATCGAGGTCCATTTTGCGCATGCGGATCGAAGCAGCATGGATGACATTGAAAACTTTGACCTGGTTCTTCCGGACGGGCAACGGGTGCCGCTGCAGGCTGTTGCAAAATGGGAATCCGCCAGAGGATGGGCCCGAATCGCCCGTTTCAACGGTATGCGGGCAGTAACTCTGAGAGGAGATGTGGATACCCGGCTGATCAATACCAATGAACTCATGAGCCGCTTCCAGGAAAATTACCTTGACCGGTTTAAGAAAAAGTACCCTGATTTGAAACTGGCCATTGCCGGTTCACTTGAAGAAGTCAACACAACCCGCAAATCGATGCTATGGGCCATGATGATCGGTTTCATCGGAATTTTCATCCTGCTGAGCTTCCAGTTCAGGACCTATACGGAACCGATTATCGTGATGCTGGCCATTCCCTTTTCATTGATCGGCGTGGTGTGGGGACACGGTCTGATGGGCGTGCCCATCAGCATGCCGAGTCTGCTGGGATTTATCGCCCTGGGCGGGGTGGTGGTTAACGACTCGATCCTGCTGGTGATTTTTTTGAAAAACGCCAGAAAAGAGGGCCTGTCCATGCATGAAGCCGCGGCCCGCGCCAGCCGTGAAAGGTTCCGCGCGGTGCTCATGACCTCAACGACCACAATTGCCGGGCTTCTGCCCCTGCTGTTTGAAAAAAGCCTCCAGGCACAGATATTAATCCCGCTGGTCATCAGCACCGCATTCGGCTTAATGGCCAGCACGGTGCTGGTGCTGCTGGCAATCCCCTGCATGTACCTGGTCCTTGGGGATCTCGGTATCGTGGAACAAATCAGGACCGGCTCCGGCGGATCTCTTGGGAAAAATGAGGAGGCAGGGGAATTATGATAAATATTAAACGTGTTTACGAACCGATTCAAGAGGAAGACGGCTTCCGGGTCCTTGTCGACCGGGTATGGCCGCGGGGGGTGTCCAAAAACCAGCTCCGGGCCGATCTATGGCTAAAGGATGCGGCCCCGAGCACCGCTCTTCGGAAATGGTTCGGCCACGACCGGTCCAAGTGGGAGGAATTCCAGCGGCGGTATTTTGCCGAGCTCGATGAAAGGCCTGAAGTAATCCGGCAGCTTTTGGATCTGGCTGAAAAACAGCGGGTCACACTTCTGTTTGCAGCCCGGGACACGGAATACAGCCACGCGGCTGCCCTGAAAAAATATCTGGTTTCGGTCATCGAAAAAGCGCAATCGCCTCGGCAAAGCAGTACCGAGGAAAAACCGCATAAGGGGTCAACCTGATGCAAACAACAGCATAACGGGGGATAGATGGAACCGATTACGGAACTCAAAAATGAACACCGGGGCGTGGAAACCATGCTGGACATCATTGAAAACGTGGCTGGCCAGTTCGCACAGGGCCGGGACATCAACGCCAGGGACCTTGATGCCATCATTGAATTCTTAACCGTTTTTGTGGACCGCTGCCATCACGGCAAAGAGGAGGATTTTCTGTTTCCCGCATTGGAGGCCGCCGGAGTGCCGCGGGATCAGGGCCCCATCGGGGTTTTGCTGCAGGAGCATGAACAGGGCCGCCGGCTTGTTGCAGAACTCCGGGATGCGGCAAAAGATTTCACATCCGGGGACAAGGCAGCCGGCAAAACAGTCGAGAAGGCCGCCCTGGATTACGTTGGCCTGCTGGGCAGGCATATTGAAAAGGAAGAAAGCGTGCTTTTCCCGATGGTACTTGAAATGCTGGGGCCGGAAAAACAGGCCGAGCTGTCTGAGGCATTTGAAAAGCTCGAGGAAGACCGCATCGGCCCGGGCAAGCACGAGGCGTTTCACCAGCTTTTACATCGGCTGAAACAAGTATACACGGATTAAGATCTGACAAAAACCTTTACGATCAACGGAGGGGCGGGAAAATGCAGAACCCAAGGATTCGGGCAATCTTTTTGTTTGTGCTGGCGCTGACTTTCGGGGTGTTAATCCTGGGCGGTTATGTGATCAACAAGGAAAAACCGCCGATTCCGGAAAAAGTGGTCAGCCAGGCCGGAGACGTTATATTCACCGGCGATGACATTATCTCCGGCCAGAAATACTACTTTTCCAGGGGCGGCCAGCATATCGGCACCATCTGGGGACACGGCAGCTACCTGGCCCCGGACTGGTCAGCGGATTTTCTTCACAGAATGGGGCTTTACATGGCTGCCCGGCATCACGGCCTGGAACCCGAAGCCGCCCGCGGATTTTCCCAGCAGGATTTCGAACAGCTTTCCGCCCAGGAGCGGGCAAGGCTTACGGCACTTGTCTCAGAGGAAATCAAGACCAACCGCTATGATCCGGAAACCGGAACCCTTGTTTTCACCCAGTACCAGGAAGAGGCGTTTGACGCCTTGTTTGACTATTACCATGAGCTTTTCCGTAACGGAAAAGAGTCCATGGGGCTTCAATCCGGCATTGTCAAAACCCCGGAAAACGCGTTTTCCGTAAACAGCTTTTTTGCCTGGCTGGCCTGGTCTGCCGGGACCGAAAGACCGGACAAGAATTACTCCTACACCACCAACTGGCCTTATGACCCGCTGGTGGGAAACGAACCGATTCCCGGGACCCTGATATGGTCCATTATCAGCGTGGTCCTGCTGATCCTGGCGGTTGCCGCAGCCGTTTTCTTCTACCTGCGCTATATCAGCTACGACGAACCCGACCCCGAAATTTTAAAAGAGTTTGCCGAACCGCAGCCAACACCGAGCCAGAAGGCCCTGCTGCCGTATTTTGTCGTGGCCATCCTTTTGTTTATCCTCCAGATCGGCCTGGGCGCGGTGACCGCCCATTACACGGTGGAAGGCACATATTTTTTCGGCATCCCCATTGGACACATCCTGCCATACGCGGTGTCCCGAACCTGGCACCTGCAATTGGCCGTGTTTTTTATCGCCACCTGCTTTCTGGCGGCCGGGCTTTTTATCGGGCCGTTTGTTGGACGCGAGCCAAAGGGACAGCGCTTCTGGGTGCTGTCCTTGTTTGGCGCGGTTGTACTGGTGGTGCTGGGTTCCATGGCCGGAGCCTGGCTGTCAATCGGCGGGTTTTTCGAAAATCTGAGTTTCTACTTCGGCCACCAGGGCTATGAATTTATTGAGCTGGGCCGGGTATGGCAGCTTTTGTTGATTGCGGGCATGATCATCTGGCTGGTACTGGTGCTGCGATCCATTGCCCCGGCATTAAAGGACGAAGACGACAAGGGCGGGCTGACCCACATGCTGCTTTACAGCGCTGTTGCCATACCGCTTTTCTACATGGCAGGCCTTATGTATACCCACGGCAGCCACCTGTCCAATGCCGAGTACTGGCGCTGGTGGGTGGTGCACCTCTGGGTGGAAGGCTTCTTCGAGGTGTTTGCCACCGTGGTCATGGCGTTTCTGCTGGCTTATATCGGGGCGGTCAGCCGAAAGTTCGCCCTTACGACCGTGTATTTCATTGTCTTTTTATACCTGGGAAGCGGCGTGATCGGCACATTTCATCATCTGTACTGGAGCGGCAGCCCCACCCCGATTCTTGCGCTGGGTGCTGTTTTTTCGGCCCTGGAAGTGGTGCCCCTGACCCTGCTGGGCTTTGAGGTGGTGCACAATCTTCGGGTCATTGACGCGGGGGGGCGGGATTACGCCTACAAGTGGCCGATTTATTTTTTCATCTCGGTTGCGTTCTGGAATCTGGTGGGAGCGGGTGTCTTCGGTTTTTTAATCAACCCGCCGATTGTGCTCTATTATGCTCAGGGCATCAATACCACGCCCATTCACTCCCATGCTGCGCTGTTCGGGGTTTACGGCATGCTGGCGATCTCGCTGATGCTGTTTTCCGTGCGTCATATTGTGGCGCGCCGGGCTTGGTCGGACCGGCTGCTGAAATGGAGCTTCTGGGGATTGAACGGCGGACTTGCTACAATGCTCGTGTTCAGCCTGATTCCATCGGGATTTTACCAGTTGTTTTACGCGGTCAGAGATGGCTTGTGGTACGCCAGGAGCCCGGAGATCGCATCCGGCCCGATGATCCGGGCGTTTTCCTGGGCGCGCATGGTACCGGACGTGATTTTTGCAGCAGGCGCGATTCTGCTGTTTTTCTTCCTGGTCCGGGCGATATGGTTGTCTTTTGTCCGGCCGGATCGTGTCTGAACAAAAAGACGGTTTTTGATCGGGCATAATACAACATAGACCGGATCCGACGCAGTCGAATCTTTAAGGAGGCGTGTCATGCAGTTTAATTCTGATGAGCCGAGCGGGGGATCGCCCGTGGATCTTGAAAACGAGGACATTATTGCCGCTATGAAAGAGATGCAGGGCTATATTGATATCACGCCCGCGGATTTCATGGAGATCTACCGGTTTGCCTACAACCATGCGGTGGACCGCATCGCCCGGTCCATGCGCGCCGAAGATGTCATGACCCGGGAGGTGATTTGCGTGCATCCGGACTCGTCCCTGGTGGAAACCGCAGAGCGGATGGCTGCGGCAAACATCTCCGGCATTCCGGTGATCAACAGCAACGACGCGGTCATCGGGGTGATTTCGGAAAAGGATTTTTTGAAGAAAATGGGTGCCGAGCCATCGGGTTCATTTATGGGGGTTGTCAGCCAGTGCCTGAAAAACAAGGGGTGCGTGGCGCTTCCCATCCGGGGCAAGACTGCTGCAGATATCATGTCCGCCCCGGCGGTGACCGTGGAAGCAGGGCGCCCCTTGTCCGGGATTTCCCAACTGTTTGCTGAAAAACAGATCAACCGGGTGCCGGTGGTGGATGCAGGCGGCCGGATAATCGGCATCGTGAGCCGCGCAGACATGGTGCACTCGTTTTTTGCAAGAATCTGTTAAGCCTAAATTGAGCGATTTTCAAGTTTTAACACCTGAAACTGACTTAATTCCTTAAAAAAATAAAAAAGATTGATCCGTGTAAAAATTTGCAACGCTCAATTTAGGTTAAGGAAAAATCATGCAATACTTCAAAAAAATGAAAGGCGTTACCACGAGTCCGCCCCGGGTGAGTATCCCCGAGATGCTGTGGTCCTGGGTGGGATCGTTTTTAGGCATTGCGGCAGTGGCCCTGGCGCACTACCGCATTCTTGCAGATTCCGACCTGGTGATGATCATCGGATCATTCGGCGCATCCGCGGTACTGATCTACGGCGCCATCCGAAGTCCGCTGGCCCAGCCCAGAAATCTCATGGGCGGACACGTGATTTCTGCGGTTATCGGGGTGGCTGCATTCAAGCTGCTCGGGGCAAGCATGCCCCTGGCGGCAGCCGTGGCCGTTGCCACGGCTATACTGGCCATGCACGCCACAAAAACGCTGCATCCGCCCGGCGGCGCCACCGCCCTGATCGCGGTAATCGGCAGTGCAAAAATCCATGCCCTGGGTTTTTGGTACGTGCTCGTACCCGCGGGCCTGGGTGCGGCCCTGATGCTGGTAGTGGCCCTGCTGGTCAACAATATCGCACCGCGCCGCCGGTACCCGGAATTCTGGCTATAGCTCCGTACCCTGACCCGTCTGCGGGTCAGGGTACGGGTTTTGAAAAAGAGCGGTAATGGGGCGACAGCTCCAACCGCTATTGTTTTTCCGGATATTTTGCCGCCATCTCCACTTCTGTATAACCCGGATAATCGTCGCTCGGCCTTATGATTATGCGCACTTGGTTTTCTGTTTTTGTGGCCTCCAAATATTTTTCTTCCCCGGTCTCGACTTTTTTCACGATTTCCCAGTCATTTTCTTCCATTTCAGTTTCATAGAATGCCAGCACCTTTTCCTTATCCGCTTTTGCGGCGTAAGAAGCCGCATGAGAGACACTGCCGCCTTTTTCCATCTTCTGGTAGGCGGTGCGTACGGATCCGGGATAAACCGGTACATCTTCAGGATCGGAGCCCGAGACTTCTTCGGGCCGCTTTTTGGCCGCATCGGTTTTCTCAGGTTCGGCACGCACGGGTTCAGAGCCTGCCTCTGCAGCAGTCGCGCCGGGGGTATGCCATACCGCGGCAAGTGTCTCGTCATTATACCTGGTAACTGCAAGGCCCATCTGGTGCCCGTTTCTGGACAGCTCGGCAGCCCTTATTTCTTCCTCGATATAATCGGAAATCGCGGCAGCCTGTTCTGGTGCCATGTCCAGGGCTTCCATTTCCTTTCTGACGTTCCAGCCTTTCTGTTTGAAATATTGAATAAATGCGTCATAGGTCTGATCTGCGGGCGTATCCGAAGTGGTGACCTTGACGGTTTTATCTCCCTGCGGCATGTCAATTTTATAGGCATTGTCCAGAAATTCGGGCGGCATGCCGGTTTCCGCCTTTGTGCCGACATGGTGTATTACCGAGGAAGCCTCCACGCCCAGTTTATCCGTTACAAACGGCACAATCGCGTGTCTGTTCAGGTAGCCGACCACAGCCAATACTGCCAATAATACAATAATTATAATAAATACCAGTAGGCATCCTGACAGGCAGCCCTTTTTCTTTGACCCGGATTCTTTTTCCAAAACAACCTCCGGAAAAGTGCTTGGTTTGAAATCATCCTGAATTCGCCTTTATTCGACGGAATCCGCGATTTTGGAAAGCGGGACATCCTTTCCCATTGAAATCAGCGCATCTTCGGTGTCAAAGGAGCGGCTCTCAATGACCACGAGGGTTTTATCCCGGGCCGCAATCATCAGGCTGCTTCTGCCGCCTTTCTTGTTAAAGTCAAGAACTGCTTTATGGCCTGAAATATCAAGTGTTTTGACCTTTCTTTTGTCGGTTTCCATATTGAATTTCTGCAGGGTTTTAAACTCTCTTACGCCCGGGGCGTTCGTACCGGTGACAATGGTAAGGCGGGCATCATTTCCGCTGCCATCTGAATATTCCTGTTTCAGCGTGGACATGGACTGCCCGCTTTTCTCCATGTTCATGCCCTCGGGTTCGCCCTGTTTGTCCAGCCCGCCGATACTTTCGGGCAGCAGCGGGATCCAGTCCTGGTAATCAAAGGCGTTTGCCGCTGAAGATGCGAGGATAAAACTTACGGCAATCAAGAAAACTGTAATGTATTTACGCATTTTGTGCCCCCTTGCTTCTCAAAACCTTGTTCATGCTGTTTTTTCGATCACGCAACAGCTTTTCCCATTTATCTTAATTGACTGTAATTTATAATACTTAGTTACTACAAGTTTTATTTTGACACAATAAAAATCAAGAAATTTGAAATTTCAGCGAAAAGCACGAAAGAAAAGAATTCGAAAAGAATCGTTTCGTATGCGGCCACAGGGTTTTTTGACAGTGTTTAACTCCCTGCATATTTTTATGTAAGAAGGATATGAATGTGCATCCCTTATTTAATCCGCCATAAACACGAATATCACCAGGCAATTGTTATTTTTTTATCCGTTCTGCAGTCGGGCTCCCGGCCCTGGGGCAAATATGCGGCAGAAGATGTGTCGCTATGTATAAAACGAACACGTGTAATGCAGAGTTCGGACATGCGATCCGCATAAGCTCTGGGAAGTGCACCCATCAATTCTAATCTAAAAGACAAAGAGAAAGGAGCACGAAATGCGACATTTTACCTGGCTGCTGGCTGTGGTGCTGGCTGTGGTTCTGGGAATTACCTCCGGGGCTGCTGCCGGTCACCGCGCGGATTCATTCATGATATCCCCGTTTATCGGCGGATATGCATTTGATTCGGATCTGAATCTTGAAGATGAGCTGACTTACGGTCTCGGATTCGGATACAACTTTACCGAAAACCTGGCTGCAGAAGCGGTTTTTAACTACACGGACACGGAACTGGACAGCGGGGCCTCTGATGTGGAGGGGTATTTATACCGCCTGGATGCACTCTATCACTTCATGCCGGAAAAACGCCTGGTGCCTTATTTGGCCGCAGGTATGGGCGCTTTTGATTTCGACCCGGAAACCGGAGACGGTGAAACCGAGTTTTCCGGCAATATCGGTGCCGGGGTGAAGTATTTTCTCAATGAATCGATTGCGCTTCGCGCGGATGTGCGCGACGTGATGACCTTTCCGGAAAACAACCTGCTTTATACGGCCGGCCTGACCTTTTACCTGGGCGGCAAGGAAAAGGCGGCTGAAGCCGCCGCGGCCGCAACCACGGAAAAAAGGCCCGACAGTGACGGCGACGGCGTTTATGACGAGCATGACCAGTGCCCGGACACGCAGTCGGGAGTCGCGGTGGACAACCGCGGATGCGCTGTTGACAGCGATAATGATGGTGTGCCTGATTACAGGGACGACTGCGGGAACACCCCGCTGGGCGCCGAGGTGGATGCCGGCGGCTGTGCGCTGGACGCGGATAATGACGGTGTAATCGATCATCGTGATGAATGCGCCGGGACGCCTGAAGGTGCCAGCGTTGACGACAAGGGCTGCGCTGCGGATGCTGATGGAGACGGTGTGGCGGATTACAAGGACGAATGCGGAAGCACGCCGGAAGGTGCCAGCGTGAATGCGCGCGGCTGCTGGGTGGTTGAGGATCTTCAGTTCGAGGTGGGCAAGGCGGAAATCCGGCCGGCCTATCATGACAACCTGAATGCGATTGTTTCCATTCTGCGGCAAAACCCGGAGATCGACGTTGAAATCCAGGGCCATACCGACAGTCAGGGGGGCGCGGAAATGAACCAGCAGCTCTCCGAGCGCAGAGCCGCGGCAGTCCGCGATTACCTCGTGGAGCAAGGCGTTGACGCGAACCGCCTGGATTATGAGGGCTATGGCGAAACCGATCCGGTGGCTTCCAACGATACGGCCCAGGGCCGTGCGGAAAACCGGCGGGTGGAGATCAGACCCCTGTATTAAGTACCGCAGGGGGTTTTCATTCTTAGCATAAAATCCGGCGGTCACTGCCGGCTGTCGGAAAAAACCTGTATTCTAAATACCAAACCGCGGCGGACGCAATTGCTGCGCCCGCCGCGGTCTTTTGTCAGCCCTGTTCAGCTTGTCCGGTGCCGCACGGCAAGCCCCCGGGGCGGTTCCCCCGGTTTTATCCTTGCCGCCCGGGCGCGTCTTCCGGAACCCGCTCGGGGTCTGCGGAGATCTGGAGATCCACCCTGCGGTTTTGCTCCCGGCCTGCGGCGGTTTCGTTGGTGGCTACCGGCTGGGATTCGCCGTATCCTCTTGCTGTCAGGCTCGAAATATCGAGGTTTTTGGATCGGAGATATTCCGCGACCCTTGAGGCCCGAAGCTCCGAGAGCCTTTTATTGTATGCAGCCGATCCCTTGCTGTCGGTATGCCCTTCAACAATCACGATATTCTCGGGATAGTCGGAAAATACCCGGGCGAGTTCATCGAGTTTTGTTTTCTCAGAAGGCCGGATGGCCGCCTTGTCGAAATCAAACAGGATGTTCATGGTCGCGTCGATTTCCTTGGTGTCCTCGTTATAGGTAACATTTTCCATGCCCCGAACGGTTTCGAGCTTTTTGGCCTGCTGCTCCATGCGGTATCCGATAAGCCCACCGATTCCAGCGCCGGCAGCCGCGCCGATAACCGCGCCGCCTTCTTTGTGACCGGACTGGTGGCCGATAATCGCGCCGAGCAGACCTCCGGCGACCGCACCGGCGCCCGCACCCTTGGTCGTCCTGTTGGCCCCGCACCCGGCAAGAGCAATCGCCAGCGGGATGATTACCATTAAATACAGCCATTTCTTTTTCATCTGATCACCTCCGGTAGTTTGCAAAAAATCCACCGCGGACATCCGCGGATGTGTTTAATTGTACATAAATCACTTTAACACTTAAATCATCAGAATACAAAGTGAACAACCCCGGAATTTGAAGGCACTGCAGTGCCTGTTATGGGGGTGACAGCGGAAAATGAAACAAGTTATCAACTGGTTGCCGCCGGAGTCCGGCCTTGGTTCTTTGCACGATCTGTAAAAAACTTTATGTTTACTGACAGGATTGGATAATTAAGAAGAACAAATTACAGGAGGAATCCAAATGAATCGGATCAAGGATGTATTTGCAGTAAGTGCATTATCCATCATGCTGGTGCTTGCGTTTGCATTTACAGCACAGGCCGGCACTGCATCGCAAAAAAGTGAAAAGCCCGGAAAAGCCATGGAAGAAATAAAATCCATGCGGGCGCAGAATCAGCAGGCGGAAGAAGCTGAAGAAGCGGCTCAGCACGAAGAACGGGAGCGTGAGCAGGCACAGGAAGAAGCCGAGCAAAGGCGGGAAGAAGATAGGGAGGCAGCCGAGCAGAAACGGGAAGAAGCCAAAGAAGCAGCCGAGCAGAGAAAAGAAGAAGCCGGACAAAAGGGCGAGGAATATCGACCTGAAGCAGCAGAAGGGAAAAAGCAGGTAGGCGAACAACAGGGGAAAGCGGAAAAGGCGATGGAAAAAGGAAAATCCCGCGGCAAGGACAAATGGGAAGAAAAAGCGCCTCATGAAAGGGGCAAAGGGAAAAAAAAGGGGCATGAACACATGCCGGAAAAAGGCAAAAAGAATTAACCCAAAGCCGGGGCGAGCCTGGGTGTTCGTCCCGGCGGACATATGATTGCCGATGGCTGCATTTTTTTGCAAAAAACAAACAGGCGGAAAAGGTCCTGGCCGGCGCCTCAGTCGGACAGTGCCACCCGGTTTCTGCCGCCTTTTTTGGCCCGATACATGGCCCGGTCCACCCGGCTTAAAAGCTGGTTCTCCCCTTCACCCGGCCGGTGTTCGGCCACCCCGAAGCTGCATGTGACCCTGCCGGCCACGGTCATCTTTCTCGCGGCAATCAGACCGCGCAGGTGTTCGGCCAGGATGGCTGCACCCTTGCCCGTTGTGTCCGGGCAGAGGATGAGAAATTCCTCGCCGCCCCAGCGGCCGAGGGTATCGGCTTCCCGGACACTGGCCTGCAGAAACCCGGCAAGGTCCTGGAGAACGCTGTCTCCGGCCTGATGCCCGTAGGAATCGTTGATTTCCTTGAAGAGGTCCACGTCCAGCATAATCACGGAAAAGGGTTGCCCGGTTCGATGGACCCGTTTGATTTCCTTTAGCAGAATGTCCTCGAATTTCATCCGGTTGAAGATCCCGGTCAGCGGGTCTGTTATGGAGAGCCGCTCCAGCTCCCGGCTCTTAATGGCCAGGGCCTCGTGGGCCGCGCCGAGCTTCCGGTTTAAGCGGGCAAGTTTTCTGTTCCAGAAAAGAAACAGGCCCAGCAGAAGGGCCGCGGCCCCGAGAATCTGCAGCAAAAGAACGGTGTCAAAACCCTTGTCATATCTTACGGACAGCCATTTTCTCGTGATCCGGCTTACCTCCCGCTCGGTAAGCGACTCCAGGGCCTTGTTCATAATGGAGTTCAAGACCAGGTCATCGCTTCTGATGCCCAGGCCCAGGGACTCCTTGTAGGGCGTTTGCCCGGCGATCTTCAGGTCATACAGGCCCAGCTCGTGGATTGCGTGGCTGACCCGGTGCAGGCTGCCCACGGCGGCATCGGCCTGCCCTTTGGAAACATTCTGAAGCGCCTGGTTCAGGTCGGGATAAAATTGAAGATCAATCCGTGGAAAGTGCTCTTCGAGGTAGCTTCCCGTGGGGTTTTTGTCCACGATGGCCACCTGCTTGCCTTCCAGTGCGTGCAGTTCCGGTATATAGGGCTGCCCGTGTCTTACCACCATGACATTGACGGATTTGATATACGGCTTTGAGACAACAAAACCGCGTTGTTCCGGGTTGCTCTTGGACACGCTGGACAGGAGATCGCACCTGCCGTTTTCCAGGGCCGCCAGGCTTTCCTGCCAGCTTTTTGTGGGGAGCACCCGGATGGGAATGCCGATTCTTTTCGATAGTAGATCCATGACGTCCGCAGCAATCCCCCTGCAAGAACCGCTTTCATCGATCTCTTCAAAGGGCAGCCAGGAAGGATGGACCGCAATGCGGAGTTCCTCCTTTTCTTCAAGCCACTGGCGTTCTTTGGGAGACAGCAGGATTTTAGGGGTGCCGGGCTCCGGAGCATCCTGATTTAACCAGCGCCTGTAGAGCCTGGCCCGCTCCTCCCGGGTAACCTTGTCCATGGCTTTTTGCAGGATATCCCGCAGGATTGTTCTGTCCTTGGGAACCCCGATGGATACGGGCGTGTTTTCGAAATGCCGGCTGTCCATGATCGGCACGCTTTTGAGGTCCGTGAGGAAATGCTCGGTGATCAGGAAGTCGAAAACCGGCTTTTCAGACAGGGCGGCCTCCGCCTTTCCGGAAGAAACCGCCTTGAGGCAGCTAAGGGTGTCTTTTTCGGGCATTACCTGCAGTTCGGGATAATGCTTTTCCAGTATCTCCTGGTAGTAAAAATCCGCAGGCACAGCCACCTTCTTTCCTGCCAAATCCTTCAGGTTGGTGAACCGTTCGTTTCCCTTGCGCACCACGATGCCGGAAAAAATGGTGAAGTACGGATCCGTAAAAGCGATGGTCTCTCGCCGGTTTGGCGTTTCCACGATATCGCAGAGGCAGTCCAGGTCCCCGGCCTGCACTGAATCCATGAATTCTCCCCAGTCGGATCCGGAGACATACGCGATTTCGATGTCCAGTTTGTCTGCCAAGAGGTTCATATAATCGACGCAAAAGCCCTTGGGTCGGCCATTTTCACGGAAGTTAAACGGCGGCCAGTGCTTCAAATTGTCCACCTTGAGCACCGGGTTCTTGCGCAAAAAGACTTTTTCCTCGGTGGTCAGCTCGGGCGTCCGGGTTTGCTCCCCGGGGATCCATTTCTGGGCCAGCTCCACCTTTTCCTTGTCCGTTAAATCATCCATGGCCTTCTGCAGGATGTCCCGGAGCAGGTGCATCTCCTGGCGCACGGCGATGTGAAGCCCTTGGGGGCCCAGCTCCGGGGCATTTGTCTCTCCGCAGATCTGCAGGCTGCCCAGAAAGCGGGTGGCCATAAGATAGGCCACGGTTCCCAGGTATCCGATGTAGGCGTCCGCTTCGCCGTATGCCACGGCCTCCAGTCCCTGCAGGGTGTTTTGTACCGCAAGCACCTTGATTTCCGGATACGCGCTTTCAAGCACCTCCTTTTGCTTGTATCCTTCTGCCGCCGCAACAGTCCTGCCCTCCAGGTCTTCGACCGTCCGGACGGATCGATCGTCTTTTCTGGCCACAATCACGTAAGGCAGTTCCAGGTACGGCTCGGTGAAGCTCATGAATTGTTTTCGGTTTTCGGATATCCACAGGCAGGGCAGTAGGTCGATCTTGCCCTCTTTGAACAGCCCCAGCAGTTCAAACCAGGTGTAGCCGTTTACGTATTCAAAGGAAATGCCCAGGCGCTGGCCCAGGAGCTCCAGGTGTTCAATGGCATACCCCTTGGGGCGCCCGTGTTCGCTGAAGTCAAAAGGCGGCCAGTCATCCTCGTTGCCGACCCGGATAACCGGATGTTTTTCCAGAAACGCTTGCTCTTGCGGTGTCAGGTCGATTTTCCGGACAACGGATTGCCCCGGGGCGGATTGCCGGTCCGTATCCGGCGGATTGTCAGGGGCACAAAAGCACTGCAGGGGAAAAACGGCGGCAACAAGAAGCGCAAACAGGAAAGATAAAGCCAGTCGGCCTGAAAATCGGATCATGTTTTTTTCGGTAAAAGGCAAAACAATTGTCCCCGGAAAACAACCGGCACCTTGAAGGGGAAAACAGTGCGAACCCGTGTGTCCGACATTTCCCCGGACGAACTCACAAGTTCGCCCCTGTTTGCTGAGAATCAGAAAATTTATAGCAAAATTGGATTTGTATGTAAAGCTCCCGGCGCTACACGGAGAGTTTTTCCCAGCGCAGCACGTGGGCAATCACGATGCCGGTGAGAAAACCCGCGGCCAGGTTGCTTGCCAGGGTGATGCCCAGGATCATGGCGACCACGAAAAAATCCTTCCGGGTTTTGAGATCCATGATGGTCAGGGCCAGTTGGGCGCCTGCAAAAATCAGCAAAATGCCGAGCACCGACATGGGCAGCAGCTTTAAGAAATCAATGATTCTGTTGCCCAGCACAATGGCCAGGCCGGCAAAAATGATGCCGATAAACAGGTTGGAGCCCGCGGTTCGGGCGCCGAAGCGGTAGTGCGCAGCCAGTCCGCCCGCGCCGTGGCAAAGAGGCATTCCGCCGGCGCAGAAACTGAAAAAATTGGCCAGGGCCATGCTCACGCAGACCTTCCGGTTGGTAACTTTTGCTGATTTTTCCTTGAAATACTGTTTTGAAAGATCCGTATATGCCAGAACCGCGTTGCCCAGGGTCATGGGAAGCTGGGGCAACACCAGCACCAGCAGGGCAAAGGTAAAATCGGCCTGTGCCGGAAAACCGTAAGGCAGGATCGGCGGCAGATTAAATGAAAAACTGCCGGGTCCGAGCCCGGAACCCGTCCCCAGCGCAAGACCTGCAATCAAACCGCCGCCCACCACGAACAGGCCTGCGGGAAACTTTTTGCTGTCTATCAGCAGAAGGGTGATCAGTCCGCCGGCAATGCCGAGGATGATGCCGATGGGTACCGGTCCCAGCGTCTGCAGGGCGAGGTAGGGCTCTGCGGCATTCTGCAGCTCCTGGAACCGGGATGTTCCGATCACAAACTCAACCCCGCTGGCGATCAGAAGCGTGCCCGTGGAGAGCTGAACGCCGCGGATGACCGAATCGGGGGTCCATTTGCGGATGGCGTCAATGGCCCCGGTCAATCCGACAACAAGCAGGATTGCGCCCATGAGCAGCGTTGCAGCCAGGATCTGATCCGGGGTCATGGATCTTGCAATGGCATAGGCGCCGATGACCTTCATGGGCTGGACCGGCACTGTCACCCCGAAATAGATGCCCGACAGGATGAAAAACAGGCCCACGCTGAAAAACAGGCCCATGGGATTGAGGCCGTTGAAAAGAATCATGGCAATGGCAATGGGCAGCAGGGTCCCGAGATCTCCCAGCGATCCGGCCAGTTCCATGCGATTGAATCTGAAGCGTTCGGTCATGGATGCTCCTTTCCAGGGCCAGTGCCGCAGATCTTTGTCAGGCCTGCGGATGCATGCGGCAAAAGATCGTGTCAGGATTGGGCTTGTTTGGTCTCCCGGTAAACGATTGTTATGCTCAGGTTGCGTTCAACCTCACCGTTTCGCGTGGTCATGGATTCGGACTGCAGCATGTCCACGATTTCAATACCCGGATTGGCGGCCAGCCATTGATTGATCTGGAGTTCATTGGGCGGGTTGATGTTGAGGGTGAAATAGGTGAATATCTTTGTTTTAAGGGGTTTCATGATCTCTCCTGTGTGGCGGCCTAGTATTTGTCGATCATATGTTCCTTTCCGGATATTCCGGACATGAGTGTCTGCCACAGCAAATAGAGGATGTAGCCGATAACCGCCGCGGCGACAATGGCCAGGATGATTTTCAGGATAAGCTTCGGCCGCAGATAAGTAATAACGGCCAGCGCCGCAAGGATGGCAATGGCAATGTAGGTGTGCGTGTGAAAAAAGCTGCCGGCCAGGTGAATCAGATTGTCGATGTTCATCGTTTCCCCGCTGCAGGTAAAATGCCCGGTGAAAAAGGTTTTTCTTTTTACTTGCCGCTTTACCTCCTCAAGCCCGATGCACGGGTATTATATATGAAACCGGCACCGGTGAAAAGAGTTAAGTGTTATTAACCGAACATTCACAAATTCCGCAATAAAAGCCGCTTCATTTTAAAACCCCGCCTTGATACCGGTTTTCTGCAAATTGTGCAATCAGGCGGGCCGCGTTTTCGTTGGTCCGGGCGTCCTTGAGCGAGATTCGGAAAAAATGTTTGGAAAGGCCTTTAAAATTGCTGCAGTCGCGGATCAGCAGGCGGTGATCAAGCAGGTGGGACGCAATTTCCGCGGCTGTGAAAAAGGCGGCTTTCATCAGGACAAAGGTGGCATCCGAGGGAAATACCGTGAGACCCGGTGCGTCTGAAAGCCGGTCATACATCTGCGCGCGCTGCTCGCAGAGATACTGCCGGGTTTTTTCTGCGTGAGCCCGGGCTTTTTCCGGTTCCTGGGCAATCCGGATCACGGCCCGCTGGGCAAGGGCGTTGACCCGCCAGGGCGGGCAGTAAGCCGCGATTTTTTCCGCCAGGTCCCCGGGCGCGGCGCAAAATCCCACCCGCAGTCCCGGGATGCAAAACATCTTGGAAAGCGAGTGCAGCACCACGGTGTTGGGCAGGTCCGTTTTTGCCATGCTTTCATTTCCGCGATCCAGGACAAAGGGCAGGTAGGATTCATCCACGATCAGGTATGTCTCCGGCAGGGAGCGGGCCAGGGACGCCAGCGCGCGCGTGTCCGTATACCCGCCGGTGGGGTTGTTGGGATTGCAGAAAAAAACTGCATCCGCACCTTGTGCGGCCTTCCGGAGGGCGTCCATGTCCGGTTGGAAATCGTTTTGCGGCTCGCGCATGAAATATCTGCAAGCCACGCGGTTGATCTCCAGGGCATCGGCGTAATCCCCGTAAGTCGGCCCGACCACCAGGGCCGAGTCAATTTCCAGGGCCCGGGGCAGCTGGTAGAGAATCTCGGTGGTGCCGGCACCCGCGATGACCCGGTTTTCCGGGATTTTCTGCCACCTCGCATATGCCTGCACCGCGCGGGCGGCATCCACTTCCGGGAGCATGCACACGCTTCCGATGTGCTGGCCGAGGTCTTCGAGCAGCCCCGGCATGGGCCCCAGGGGGTTGATGTTGCTGCTCATGTCCGTGATTTCGTCAGGCTTGCATCCCAGGGCCGCTGCTGCGGCATAGATGTTGCCGCCGTGTCCGTGAATCATTTTTTTCCCTCAAATTCGCATAAGTCTGGTTTTTGTTTCCGGGTGCCTGACCCCAGGGGTTATGCCAGCAAGGCGTAGACTGCCGTGACCACCAGCAGGCTGGCCACCCGGAAAAACTGGCCCAGCAGCAGAATCTGCATGCCGGTTCCGGGCTGGAAAATGCCCATGTATCGCGGCAATTGGTGGCGCACGGCCCGCACCGGAAATGCGATCACGTTGCCGGCGATCAGGGCCAGCACGGTCTGCTTGACCGTGATCACGCCCTGGTCGAGCAGGGCGCCGGCAGCGGCAAACCCGGAGGTAAACTCCGCGGCAAAGCTCAAAATGACCACGGAAAAGGCTTCCACCGGGACGGACTGCAGGGTGACGGCTTCTGCCATCCAGGTGCGCAGGGCGTCAAAAAGGCCCAGGCCGGCGGCAAAGTAGATGGCCACGTAAATGGGAACAACGTAGGTCAGGATGCCCGCATACCTGCCGGGCAGGTTCTTGCGCACCGCCGCCCAGGCCCCTTGTTTTTCAGCGGTGCTGGATTTCCGCGCATTTGCGCCATCATCGTTGCTTTGTGCCGGCCGGACGAACATGCGGCCAAAGAGCACGAAAATCAGGGTCCGAAGCAGGACCGCGGCAAAGGTCAGGCCGAAATAGATCAGGCCGGCGGTTTTTGTCAGGGGCACCACGATGAAAAACGTGGTAGGCAGGTGCAGGAAATAGGCCGGAAACTGGTTGATGAAATTGGTTAAAAACATCTGGGGCCGGGTGATTTTCCGGTCATTGTAAAAGTCCACCAGCATGGCGTTGGACGCCACCCCGGAGAAAAACGCCGTGGAAAATGCCGCGCTGCACTGCCGACCCAGGTTGGCGTATGCAAACACCGGTCCGGCCAGTGCGCCCATGCGCCGGGTCCAGCCCTTTGCCTCGATGACCTGGGCAATGGCAAGCCCAATGCCGATAAAAAGACACAGGCGCAGCAGGGGAAAAATCAGTCGGTCCCAGGCCACGGCCGCTGTCATGCCCTCAACTGCAGCCATGCCCAGGGCCGTTATCGCTGCGGACAGCCCCAGGGAAATCGCCAGGCGCGGGTATTTGCTTTTTGTCTTTTTCATGGGTTCGTTTTCCGGGCATCTGGGTGCAGGATCCGCTGCTGCACACTCCGGGTAAAGGTTTCCGGGTACAGGAGCTCCCCGATTCGGCAGATGCCCTGCAACAGCCGCAGGGTGGGCCGGGACACGATTTCTTCTGTCACCGTGTAGACCGCGTCATTGCGGACCGCCCGGATCACCCCGAATCCAGGTTCGCGGCGAATTTTTGCCGTTGTGACCGGGTTCATGGTCCCTTGCTGGGCCAGGTAAACCTCGATCCGTTCGCCTTTTGCCAGAATCTGCTCCTTGCCGTAGGCGGCGATATTCGTGTTGCGCACGGGCCGGGCATCTGCGGCCACGTTTCTGCCGCCGGCGCATTTCAGGGCAAACAGGGGCATGGCGCCCGGGGAAAAGGTCTTAAACCGGTCGTGGATCGATTCGAAAAACACGTGCTTTTTCTCCCGGATTTGCCCGGAGATCTGCTTTGCCTGTAACACGCCGTTTTCAAACCGGTTTATCATTTCCCGGGCGGCAACCGGGTGCCCGGTAAGGCGTCCCAGGATGCGCCAGTAGGTTTTCATCTCCCGGATGGTGCCGGGCTGTAGGGAAACCACGCGGATGCCGAAATCCGAAAGCCGGTCCATGAGCTTTGCATAGCCCCGGTCGAGCATGGGACGCACCAGCACCAGGTCCGGTTTGGCCGCAAGAAAGCGTTCCGGACCGTCGCGTGCGGAAAATTCGTCCTTTTGACGCGCTGCAGCCGGATGGTCGCAGTTCCGGCTGACCCCGATGACTTCGTCGTCCAGCCCGAGGGAAAACAGGTTTTCCGTGTGCGCCCCGTACAGGGAAATAATGCGTGAAAACGGCCTGCCTGCGCGCACTTGCCGCCCGGCGCAATCGCGTATGGCGCTGTCTCCGACAAGCGCCATTTCGCCGCCGGCAGCCGCGGCCGAGCCGGCGGCTGCGGAGAACACCAAGCAAATGATCAAAATCCGGAATCTATCGGACAAAAGTCACCTGTGCTGCGTTTACGGCCGGTTCCCGGCTGATGCGGGCGTCGACCTCGAATACGTGTTTGATGATTTCGGGCTTCAGGCTTTTTTCCGCGGGTCCGGCTGCTGCTTTCCGGCCATCTTTCATCAGAATCAGTTCATCTGCATACCGCAGCGCCAGGTTGATGTCATGCATCACCGCCACAACCGTGGCCCGGTGCTGCCTGACCCGGTCTGCGGCCAGCTCGAGCAGGAGCAGGGCGTGCTTGATATCCAGGTTGGCACACGGCTCGTCGAGCAGCAGCACCGGGGTTTGCTGTGCCATGGCCCGGGCAAAGACCACCCGCTGCTTCTCGCCGCCGGACAGCTCGGTCACGAGGCGATCGACAAACCCGGCCGCCCGGCAGGATGCCAGGGTGGCGTCCACGAGCGCGAAATCCTGGCCGGACGGTGCGGAAAAACGGGGCATGTGCGGATAGCGTCCCATCATCACCATTTCCCGGGCGGTGTATGGAAAGTTGACCGGGTATTCCTGCGGCACCACCGCGATGCGGCGGGCCAGTTCCCGCTTGGAATAGGAAGCCAGGTCGCGGCCGTGCAGGGCCAGTTCTCCGGAATCCGGCCGCTTGTGTCCGCACATCAGGTCCATGAGGGTGGTTTTGCCGCACCCGTTGGGCCCGATTACCGCGTAAAAGCGGCCGGCTTCCAGCGCCAGGTCCAGGTCCCGGATTGCCTGCCGGCTGCCGTAGGAATAGCAGATATCCGTGATTTTAAAAACCATGACCCATCGCCCCCATTTGCCGCCTGCGGAACACGTAGCAGAAAAACGGCCCCCCGAGCAATGCCGTAAGCACGCCGATGGGCAGTTCGTGGGGCAGCACCGCCCGCGTGACCGTGTCTGCGACCAGCAGCAGGATTGCCCCGGAAAAAAACGAAACCGGAATCAGTCTGCCGTGATCCGGGCCGCAGACGCTACGCACCAGGTGGGGCACCAGCAGGCCCACGAAACCGATTATCCCGGTGATCGATACGCACACCGCGGCCATCAGGCTGACGCATACCAGCAGGGTTGGTGGAAGCCGGTGGGCCGAAACGCCCATTGAAGCCGCAGTCCGCGTGCCCAGAGACATCAGGTTCAGATCCCGGCAGAAAAAAACGCACACCAGTGTGCCCGGGCCGGCAACAGCGGCAAGAAGGCCCGCATCGGCCCAGGTCTTGGATGCCAGGCTGCCCATGAGCCAGAAAACCAGCACAGAGACCCGTTCATCTGCCATGTACTTGAGAAAGCTGATGCCTGCAGACAGGATCGCGGCCACGATAATCCCGGAAAGTATCAGGTTGCTCGAGCAATACCCGCCGGCCGAGGCGGCCAGGTACATGACCACCATGAGCGTGGCAGCAGCCCCAACAAATGCGAACAGCGGCACGGAAAAGCCCCCGAGCATGCTGACATTGAGCAGCAGGGCGATACTGGCGCCGAATGCCGCACCCGAGGAAACTCCCAGCGTGTATGGATCCGCCAGGGGGTTTAACAGGATGCCCTGGTAAACCGCCCCGGCCACGGCAAGGGTTCCGCCCACCAGGGCCGCTGAAAGAATGCGTGGCATGCGCACCTCGATCACCGCGGCCTTGGAAATCGGGGCGATGCCCTCGGCAAGATCTGAAAAACCGGTTATGGCAGAGGTCAGTAAACGGCATACCTCGAAAAATCCGACCTGGACATGCCCCATTCCCGCGGCCGCGGTCACCATAAGGCAGAGAACTGCGGCGAGCAAAATGAGCTGGCGCCACAGGGGACAAGAGCGGAGTGTTTGCCATGTCGGGTTTGGTGTTGACATACGCCTTTTTCCCGAAGCTATCGTTTTTCCATGGCCTCGCCCAGGTGCCGGATCCAGATGCCGGCAAAGGCGTCATACTCGGCCGTGCCCTTTAACACCGGCCGGCAACGGATGCCGGCGCGGGTAAAGATCGATTTCCAGGCCTCATGCTGCCCGCCGGCCAGGTTGTTTCTGGCATGATCGCCTGCCACGGACATAAACGGCATCAGCCAGGCGGTGTCGGTCTGACTGTCTTGAAGCCGGGAAAGGATTTTCTCCGGGCCGGGAAAGCCTTCCACCGTGCCGATGTATATGTTCGGATCAGAAAGCTGCACCCGCCACATGAGGGCGGCATAAGCCGCGTTTGCCGGATGATGGGTCCCGTGGCCCATCAGGATCACGGCCTGTTCCGGCTTTCGCTTTTCCGGCAGGGTCTCCAGGATGGCCTGCGCCGCTGCTTTCATATCATGCGGGCCCGCCAGCAGGGGCTTGCCGATGCGGATCTCCTTGATGCCGCCGGGCTTTTGCTTCAGTCTGCCAACGGTCCGGACCAGGTCGTGGTATTCCTGTCCCGCAATGGTGTGCAGGGACTGGACCGCCACGTGCGTAAATCCTTTTTCTTCCATTTTTTTCAGGGCCTGGGTCGGTGAATGAACCTTTTTTCCGGATTCTGCCATTTTCTCCCGGATGATGTGCGAGGTGTAGGCCCAGTGAACGGGGATTTCCGGAAAAGCCCGGCGCGCTTCTTCGGCGAGGTTTTCATATGCGCTGCGGGCCTCGGGAAAAGTCGTGCCAAAGGTAACCAGAAGAATGCCCTTTTTCCCAGCCCCGGTATCCGGGCTGTCTGCGGCAGCCAGGGGCCCGCTGACCGTCATCAGCAGGAAAAGGGCGATTGCAATTAATGCCAGGCATGCGTGTTTCATCTGTTGCCTCCGTAAAATGGCTGTGATCATAAAAAAAGCCCCCTTAAGCCGTTTTTGGCTCAAGGGGGCTGCACCCGTTCTTCTTGACCCCTGAAAGGGTTTCCGTGCCGCAACGTCCGCGCGTTTGGACAGGAAATCCGTCAACAGGGCAGGTCTTCTGGCTCCCGGATCAACCTACCGGCCGCGCCTTCCCGTTCCTCCGTGGAAACAGTGGCATGCTGCGGCTTTCGTTCCCGGTTACAGCGGCGGGACCGCTCCCGATTTTCACGGGATTCCCTTATCGTGCCCGTTGGGGCACCCTGTTGCACTGGGCAGGCAACTTATTGGGTGGAAGCGAATTTGTCAAGATTGTTTTGCTGTTCCGGCTCGGGGGCTTGATGGACAGGCAGATTAATTATAAAAGTGGTGCCTTCCCCGGAACTGCTGTTGACCCGGATGTCTCCGCCATGGTCCTGGATAAAGCCGTAGCATACAGAAAGCCCCAGGCCTACGCCCTTGACCGTGTCCTTGGTGGTAAAGAAGCTGTCAAAAATCCGGTTGAGGTTTTCTTTGTCGATTCCCTGGCCTGTATCCGAGATCTCAATGTAGACATGGCCGTCCTGGTGGCTCGTGCGAAAGGTCAGGGTACCGCCTTCTGGCATGGCGTCGCGGGCATTGGATATCATGTTCAAAAATACCTGCCGCATCTGGTTCCTGGATGCGTATATCTCGGGAAGCGCCTCGGCGAGCTCGCTTTTGAGCTTGATGCTGTTTTCCCGGAGCTGCTTTTCATGGAGCAGCATCAATTCGTCGATAATGGTGTTGATATTGACCGGGCCCTTTTCTTCCTGGTCCGGCTTGGAAAATGAAAGCATCTTGCGCAGCATTTCAGCCAGGCGCACGGTTTCGGAAAGCGACATGTCCAGCAGCTTGCGCCGCTTGTTTTCCGGGGTGATCTCACTTTTGAGCAGTTCCAGGGTATTCATGATCCCGTAGAGCGGATTGTTTAACTCATGGGCGATCTGGGAGGTCAGCCGTCCCATGGCCGCCAGTTTTTCGGACTGGAGCAGTTGTTCCTGGGTGCTGCGCAGGGTGCGCTCCATCTCGATGCGTTCGGTCATGTCCACAAATGAGCCCACCGTGGCCACCTCGTTGCCGTCATCGTCGTAAATCATGGCTGCTGACAGCGATCCGTCGATGACCTCGCCGTCCTTGCGGACATAGAGCATGGGATGGGAGCGCAGCAGTCCCACGCCCCCGTGCTCCGGGCTGCGGATCATTTTCATGAGCTTGTAGGCCAGGCCTTCCGGGTAGATCTTGGTGATATGCATTTTGCCGATGGTTTCCGATGCCGGGTATCCGAGGGTTTCTTCCGCCGCCCGGTTCCAGATGAAGATGTTGCCCTTCAGGTCTGCGGCCATGATGGGACTGGGTGAACTCTGGATGATCTTGTTCATGAAATCATGCGCCTCGCGCAGTTTTTTTTCCATCATGTAGCGCTCGGTCTGGTCCACGGTAATGCCTTCGTAACCCAGCACGTTGCCCTGGTGGTCATATCTGACGTGGCTGGTGAGCAAAACCGTGATCGGGGTGCCGTCCCTTTTTTTGAACTCCACCTCGTATTCCACCACCCGGCCGTCGCGTTCGATCATTTCCTGGAACTTTCGCCGATCCGAGGGCCGCACATAGAGATCCCGGGTGATGTCGATATTTAAGAGCTCTTCCTTGCTCTGATAATCCAGCATTTGGATAAAGCTCTGGTTGGCATCGAGGAACCGGCCTTCCTTGCTGCTGATATAGACGCCCACGCCCACGTTTTCGAACAGGTTCTGGTATCGTTCCTCGGATGCGGCAAGTTCGGCTTCGCGTTTTTTGCGCTCGGTGATATCCCGGAATATACAGAGTTTGGAAACCGATCCGTCCGGGTTTTTCAAGGGCAGCTCGGTGAGCGCAAACGTCTTTTCCGTTTTCGGGATAAAAAGCTCCCAGTGAAGGCGATTGCCCTGGAACACCTCTGAAGCGCGGCACCACGGACAAAGGGTATCGCTGTTGTTCAGGAGGCGGTGGCACTTTTCTCCCGTGCCTTCGCCAAAAAGTTCGACCATCTGGCGGTTCATGTACTCCACCGTGTAGTTCTGGTCGATGACGTAAATGCCTTCTTCGATGGTCTCGAGGATGGCATTGAGAATACGCTTTTCCTTGTCCATGGTTTTTCCCCTGTGGAAAATATTGATGGCAAAGTAAAAAGTCTTAAAAATGTTATGCCCGCCAAGCAATAAAAAGATAATATTTTGATTTTACTTAAACACTTAATCACTTAAAACTTAACACTGCCTGTAAAAAGACTTTTTACAGGCTTATCAATATCGGCAGTACGCATAAATGGATATATTTAAAAATATAGGAGATGCGCCTGCAAAGTCAACATGCAAAGCGCGGTCATTTTTCGCGCCGGCGCTCCGGGTTCGGTGTTGCATGGAAAAACGGGGTGGTTTAAGATTGATGGCACCGTAAAAAGTCCAATATCTGCGTTACGCGCAATTTCTCAGAATTTCACGTACGGCTAAGTACGCTGCATTCTTCGAAATTGCGCAAGCCTTGATCTTGAACTTTTTACGGCGCCATCTAAAATCAGACT
>JAIPEJ010000201.1 GCA_021737225.1 Desulfobacteraceae bacterium | reverse complement strand
CATGGGCGTCAGACTGTCGGATGACCAGGTAGCTGGCATAGGGATTCCGCTGGCCGCCCAGGTATCCGCCCACAATCCGTGCCGGAACCCCGGCCGCCCGCATCAGGTAGGCAAACGCGGAAGCATAATGCTCACAATAGCCCCGCCTGGATTCAAACAGAAACGCGTCCATGGGGTTATCCCCCAGCAGCGGAGGGTTCAGTGTATAGACAAATTCGCCGTCTTCGAGGTATTTCAGCCCCCGGCCCACGATCTGTGAGACATTACCTGCCCCCTTGGCCAGTTGGGCGGCCAGTTCCCGGGTACGCGGATTGCCTTCCTTGGGAAGTCTTCGCGCCGCATCCACGCCCCAGTCAGACGTTCCGGGTTTCTGCCCTGGATAGGAGCGCATTTCATACCTGCGCTTGCGGGATATGGTGCGCCGGGACTTAATGGTAAAATCCCGGTAAAAAGTCGTCCTCCATTTGGCGGGCGCCCGTGCCGGCACATCCAGGGCAAAGATCCATTGGTCGTTGTGGGGTTCAATGGAGATGGTATAGTCCACCGGGTTTTGGCCCCGGAGCGGCTCGCTGCGCTTTGGCACCCGCTCGGGCCTGTGCCAGCTGCCGTTTTCCAGCCGGGAAAAAACCACGCCGCGCCAGTAAAGCTGATCCGGCGGCGGGATCCGGCCTTTGAATTCAGCCCGGAATGCTGCTGCGTCGTTTTTTACCAGACTGGAAATACTGCCCGGCGAAAGCTGCTCGGAAAAACCGCTCCGGGCCTGACCGACCTGGCGCATACCGAACAGGCTGCCATGCATGCGGGGAAACAGCAGAAACAGGATGATCATCAGGGGGATGGCCTGCCCCAGAAGGATTCCTGCCCGCTTCAGGTCGGCCCGGTATCCGCCGTAAGGATTGTTGATGCGAACAAGGGCCGCCGTTGTCACCAGCACGGAAAAGAACATGTACAGGGTGATGGTAAAGGTTTCGGTCTGCAGCAGACTGCTGATGATAATGAAGTAGGCGATAAACACCGTGATCATCCGGTCCCGGTGCGTGCTGCTTTCAAAAGGCTTGAGTGCGGCCATGACTGCCAGCAGCCCGATGTATGCTTCCGGCCCGAGGCGGGTACTGTAAGTGGCCAGAAGCCCGGCAATTCCAATAAGTGCCAGTACGATGCGCACCGGCCGGTTGGGCCGGGGCCAGCCAAAGCGCAGTGAGGCCAGCAGGTAACCCCACAGGCCGGTACACCAGGCGACGATCCACAGCGGCAGCTGCAGCGCGTGGGGAAATACGGCAACAATGAGCGCCGCGGCCAGGGCGGGTATATATTTGCGTTCTTCGCTCATATCCCTTTTTCTTTTTTGCCGGATAAGGCCAGTGCTTTCAGACACCGGTGCTTGTGCTGCTGTCCCCGCCCCGGCGGAATAAAGGTTTCCGGAAGCCGGAGCCCGTATTCGATGTTGGTGCGCGCAGCCTTGGTGATCAGGTCGCACAGGCGCGAGAGCCTTTTTTCCGCATCATCGGATTTGATCGCGTCATAGTCGAAAATCAGGATGGTTTGTCCGCGACCGCCGAATTCCTTGGTAAACAGCCCCTGCCCCCGGGAAAAGGTTTTCCATGAAATCCGGCGTACCGGATCTCCGGGCTGATAGGTTTTCATACCCATGAAATCGTCTGTCCCGTCAAGGATTCCGGATCCTTCGGCTTTTGCGCCGTCTGCGGTGCCTTCATGCACCTGGAACGGGCCGGCCAGGGGCTCTGGGTAAACCACGCAGGAAAGTTCCATCCGGAGGGTGCACCAGGTATAAAACAGGCCCAGGGGAAAGCGGGTGTACACGGTGACCGGACCCGCCCTGAAAACGCCCCGCTGCCGGGTCGCGGCCCGGACCGGAATCCGGGTTACAGCCCCGGCGGCCACATCCTCGGTGGCTTGGTGCGTCTTTTCAATGGAAAAAAATAGTGCCCGGCGCAGGACGTTTTCCGAGTATACCAGAAAATCAAACACCGCGGTTTCCCCGGCAAATACGGGTTTGGCGGAAACCGAAAGCACCCTGAGCCCGACCAGGTTGCGGTGGGTGTGCAGCATGGAAACCAGGGACATGGCCCCCAGCAGAAAAACCAGCAAAAATCCCAGGTTGTTGTTGTAGTTGATGGAACCCACGAGCATGGCAAGCAGTGCGAAAAAAAACAGCATGCCGTGGCGGGTGGGAAGCATATAGGTCCGGTGGCGGGTTACGGTGACCGGCAGGCTCACCGGGCTTTTGCGTCCGGGCTTCTTTTTCGGCGCGACCGTGTTTTTCAAAGCGGTACCGGGATTTCTGAAAAAATGTCCATCAGTTGTTTTCTGGGAATTTCCATGCGGTCTTCCGCGGAGCGGAGGCGGTGGCCTACGACCCAGGGCAGCACCTGCTGGAGATCTTCGGGAATGGTATAATCCCGTCCGTGCAGAAAGGCCCAGGACCGGGCCGCCCGGGACAGGGCAAGGCCGGCGCGCGGGGAAAGTCCCACGTGAAAATGGTTGGCGGTCCGGGTGAAATGAAGGATTTCCTGCAGGTAACCCACAAACGCATCCGAGGTGTGCACGGAATCGATTTTTTTCTGAATCTCGCAGACCTCGCCGTCCTGCATGCAGGCCGTCATTTCCTCGAGGATCATCTGGGGGTCCCGTCCCTGCAGGATCTTTTTTTCCGCCGACCGGCCGGGATAACCGAGTTCGATACGCATGAGAAATCGATCCATCTGGGATTCGGGCAGGGGGAAGGTCCCGGCGTATTCCAGCGGGTTCTGGGTAGCGATTACGAAAAACGGCTGTTCCAGGCTCCGGGTTTTGCCTTCAAACGTGACCTGGCCTTCTTCCATGGCCTCGAGCAATGCGCTCTGGGTCTTGGGCGTGGCGCGGTTGATTTCGTCTGCCAGCAGCACCTGGGTGAAAATCGGGCCGCGGTGGAAATGAAACGCGCCGGTTTGCTGATCAAATATGGAAACGCCCAGGATGTCTCCCGGGAGCATGTCGCTGGTAAACTGCAGCCGCTGGAACTGCAGGCCCAGGCACTTGGCCAGTACCTTGGCCAATGTGGTTTTGCCGATTCCCGGCAAATCTTCGATCAGCAGGTGCCCCCTGGCAAAAAGGCACGTCAGTGCCAGGCGCACCTGGGATTCCTTGCCGAGCACGACCCGGCTGATCTGTTTTACGATGGATTCAAACTGCTCGTTCATACCCCCACTTTCGCATTGATGCTGCCTGCTTGTAAATCCTTGCGCAGAATAGCGGCAAATTCAGGAGTTCTGTTTTTTCCGTCGGCCTGCGGGCATTTTTGGCATGCAATTTTACTTTCCCTTGTTTTTCTGTTTGATCCTGTGCAATATTCATGTAATAAGAAGAAATAATGAATCCCTTTTCACCCGTCAACAAAAAGGAGGTTCAGCATGAAATCCTTCCCTGCAAAGCCCTTTATTTTTCTCATTGTTGGTTTTTTCCTTTTTTCAGGCCTCAGCGCCTTTGCCGCCCCACCCGATGAGATCGTAATCGGTCATCCGGCATGCCTCTCAGGTAAGTATGCAAAAGCCGGGGAACAGGCAGTCGGCGGCATTGAGGCCTGCATCCACTGGGTCAACAGCGAATACGGCGGCATCACCCTGGATGGAAAAAAAGTCCCACTAGCATACAAGAAATACGACTGCGAGTCCAAAAAGGAAAGCGTAACCAGCCTGATCGGCCGGCTGATTACGGTGGACCGGGTGGACGTGGTGTTCGCACCGTACAGCTCCGGGCTCACCCTGCGGGGGGCGCCCATTGCCGAGGGCCATTCCATGCTCTACATGGATCACGGGGGCGCAAACAACAAGATCTTCGAGCAGGGTTTCCAATATGCCGTGCAGACCATCGGCCCGGCAACCAGCTACCACAAGGGCACCCTGGACATGGTCAAAAAGATCGCCCCGGATGCCCAAAAAGTCGCCCTGGCTTACGAGGACTCTGAATTTGCCACCATGGTCATGGAAGGCGCCAAGGCTCATGCCGAGGAACTCGGATTTGAGGTGGTCTTTGAGCGGACCTACCCCAAGGGGGTATCTGACATGACCCCGCTGCTTTCGGCCATGAAATCCGCGAAACCGGATTTCGTTCTGGGCGGGGGACATTTTGAGGACGGCCAGCTTTTCAACCGCCAGATGTCGGACCTCAACATCGACGTGGACTGCCTGTCCCTGATCGCTGCGGCCACCCTGCCGGCGTTTTACGAGGCCCTGGGCAACATGGCCGAAGGCGTCATGGGGCCTTCGCACTGGGAATACGGGGTTACCTATTCACAGGAAGCGGCCAAAGAACTCGGCACCCGCTGGATCGGCCCGAGCCAGGACGAATTTGTCAGCCTGTTCAAGGAGGCCGTGGGGGATCAAGACATGGTTCCGGACTATCACGCCGCTGAAGCCGGCGCCCAGGTATTGGCCTATGTGCTGGCAGCGGAAAAGGCCGGTTCTGTTGATTCGGACAAAGTCCGCGCCGCCCTGGGGGATCTGGAATTCATGTCCTTTTACGGAACCTGGGATATAAACAATTCCGGGCTCCAGGTCGGCCACAGCATGGTGGATGTGCAGTGGCAGGACGGCAAGCGGGTGATTGTCTGGCCGGAGTCTGCCCAGACCGGCAAGCCGTGCTACCCCATGCCCACCTTTGATGAAAAGGCTGAAGGCAAAAAAGCACTGCCGTAAACCCGCCTGAAAAGGACCGGCGCATATGTTTCTGGAACAGCTTTCAGGCAACCTGGTGCAGGGAGTGGTACTGGGTGCTGTTTACGGCATGGCCACCATGGGCCTGAGCCTCATATTCGGCGTGTTGAAGGTTGTCAACGTGGGCCACGGCGCCTTTGTCATGGTGGGGGCTTTTGTGTCCCTGTTTTTTTTCAACACCCTGGGCTTAAATCCGCTTTTTGCAATACCCGCGGCTTTTGCCGTGGGTATTGCCCTGGGGGTGGCGTTTTATTATGCCGCCATCCGAAAGCTCCTGCACGCCCCGGAACTGGCCACGCTTTTGGCAACGTTCTCGGTGGGGGTGCTGCTGGAAGAAACCATTAAAATGATCTTCGGCTCCGAGTTCCGGGGATACAACTGGGATGTGGGCAAGATTGATCTGGTTTTTACCGCCCTGCCCATGAGCAAGATACTTGCCGCGCTCGGAAGTGTTCTCATTGCCG
>JAIPEJ010000017.1 GCA_021737225.1 Desulfobacteraceae bacterium | reverse complement strand
GGAGGCCGCGACTTTATCCGATCAACTCGCGGCAGCCGTGCCCCGCTTTCTCCACGAAGGCGTCCCGGAAGTCGAGCTTGCCGGGCAGATCGAGGCAGAGGCCCGGAGACTTGGCCACCAGGGGATCGTGCGGATGCGCATGTGGGGCGCGGAACTCTTCTACGGTCACGTCATGGCAGGCCCTGCAGCCGCCGTTCCCAGCTACCTGGCCTCGCCCACCGGCGGCGCGGGGATGAATCCCGCAGTGGCCCAGGGGTCGAGCATGCGGCGTGTCCGCCGGCACGAACCCGTGCTGGTGGACCTGGTGTTTGCCGCGGACGGATACAATTCAGACCATGCGCGGATATTCGCCGTCGACGACCTCCCAGATGAGCTGTCCGCGGCACACAACACCATGTGCGGCATCCAGGAAGCCGTCAAAAAGGCCGCCAGGCCCGGGGTCGCCGCAGGGGACCTCTATGACCTGGCCCTGGATATGGCGGCCGAGCACGGTCTGGCTGATTATTTCATGGGGACAGGCGAACAGCGGATCCAATTCGTGGGCCACGGCATCGGCCTGGAACTCGATGAATTTCCGTTTCTGGCAAAGGGACAAAAAATGCCGCTGGAAGCCGGAATGATCATCGCGCTCGAACCGAAGGTGATTTTCCCGGACAAGGGCGTGGTAGGGATTGAAAACACCCACGTGGTCACGGAAAACGGGCTGGAACAACTGGGTACGTTCCGGGAAGATATCGTCCGGGTATGAAAATAAAGCGGGCCGGCCCGAAGGCCGACCCGCTTTGGGGGGGAAAGCTTATTGTGACTTCCACTGTTTCAACAGCTCGTCATAGGGCTGGGTTTTGGGTTCTTCGTCCGGCCGCTCCGCCTTGGGCGCACCGGGTTGAGAGAGCCAGTGCTCCCTGGATTTCTTGGGATTGAGATCCGGGGAATACTTGGGCATTTTCAGGCGGCTCATCAGCTGGTCCATCTTGTAGGCCAGCTCGTCCATGGCCTCCTGCGGGGTGGCATCCCCGGTTGTGACCAGGGAGACCTGCTTCCACCACTGCTCTGCCAAAAGCGGATAATGGGGCACGTTTGGCCCGGTGTCGGTCCACATGTGCTCCACGGGCGACTTGTAGAAGGTCACGATCCCGCCGTAGGTACCCTTTTCCTCTTCCTTGGCCAGGTAATCGGAAAACACGGTGGATTTTCGCACAGGGGTGCGTCCGACAATGAACTTCTTTAAACTCACGGTCTTGGAAACGCAGAACTGCGCCCACAGCCATGCCGCGGCCCTGTCCTTGTCTTTGACGCTGTTTTTCAGGATGGTCCATGAACCGGCATCCTGGTAGCCGACCTTCATGCCTTCGTCCCAGTACTTGCCGTGCGGCGTGGGCGCCACCCGCCACAGGGGCTTGCCCGTGGCGTCGGTGACCGGGCTCTGATCCGAATTAAAAGCCGGATCCGAAAGCCAGGTAATGTACTGGAAAACCCGCTGGGCAACATTGCCCCGCGACGGGGTGGGGCCGGCCTCGGACCAGGTCATGGAACCTGCGTCCGGCGGGGCGTACTTGTCCATCCATTCCACGTACTTGCTCGTGGCGTACACGGCCGCCGGCCCGTTGGCCGCGCCGCCGCGCTCCACAGAGGCACCGACCGGAATCTGGTCTTTTACCCGTATGCCCCACTCATCCACAGGCATGCCGTTGGGCAGGCCCTTGTCACCGGCTCCGGCAATCGAGAGCCAGGCGTCTGTAAAACGCCAGCCCAGAGACGGCGACTTCTTGCCGTAATCCATGTGGCCGTAGACCTTCTGGCCGTCGATTTCCCGGCCCGTGAAAAACTCGGCGATATCCTCGTATGCCGCCCAGTTGACAGGCACGCCGAGTTCATAGCCGTATTCATCCTTAAACGCCTTTTTCAGTTCCGGGTCGGTAAACCAGTCATAGCGGAACCAGTACAGGTTGGCAAACTGCTGGTCCGGAAGCTGGAGCTGGTTGCCCTCATAATCCTGACCGAATTCTGGATTTAAAAAATCATCCAGGTCCAGCATGGGGTTGGTGACATCCTTGCCTTCGCCCTTGATATAATCACTGAAGTTCAGGGCGCTGTCCAGGCGAAGGTGGGTACCGATCAAATCAGCGTCATTGACGTAGATATCATAGAGCTTCCGGTTGGTCTGGATCTGGCGCTGCACCCGGTCGACCACTTCGCCTTCGCCGATAATATCGTGGGTTACCTTGATGCCGGTGATTTCTTCAAAAGCCTGGGCCAGCACCTTGGCTTCCCATTTGTGGGTGTTTATTCCCTCGGCCACCGACTTGATATGCATCCCCTTGTAGGGCTCGGCAGCCTTGGCAAACCATTCCAGCTCCTTTCGCTGCTCCTTTTTGGAAAGCACGGACGGTTGAAAGACATCAATCCATTTGTCAATCGTATCCGCCACGGCCACGGCAGGCAGCAAAAAGGCCAGTGCCGTAAGGATCAATACAATTTTTCCCATGCACGTTCGATACATGTGGACCTCCCTCCTGTGTCATATGTTGGGGTTAAAAAATACGTACGGTTGTTTTTTCACTTCCTGTACCACCCCCTTCTATAAATGAAGTATTGGAGCTTCTTTTCTGGGTTAAAAGCCTTCTTTTCGGCATAACTGGTAAACGTATGCTGCAACCATAAATTCGAAGCACGAAATCCGAATTTCGAAAAAATCAAAAGAAGAAAGCTTCTTGCGGATCCCGGTATCCGGGATCCGGAATTTGCCTGCTTATCCCCATACACCTTGGGCTGCGAACCAGGCCACGGAAATGAGCAGCGGCACCCAGAGGGCCGCGGGTCCGACAACCCCGAGCCAGATCAGAAAAATTGCAATCAGCGAGATAATACCGATAAAAAAACGGTCCCCCCGGGTGGT
Organism: Desulfobacteraceae bacterium; assembly: GCA_021737225.1. GTDB lineage: Bacteria > Desulfobacterota > Desulfobacteria > Desulfobacterales > Desulfosalsimonadaceae > Desulfosalsimonas. Next base: position 26,026 of record JAIPEJ010000017.1, on the reverse strand, counting down.
GCTGATGGGGAAAAACCCCTTTCTGGCAACCGACGGAGAGGCTGCATCCCAAATGCCCATAAAGGCAATGGCCGCAAAAAGCCCCCCGATGGCCAGCCCGCTTTGCCATGTCCAGTACATCCAGGATGTGTTGGTTGCAATCCAGTCCCACATTTTCTAAACCCTCCCGAGTGCAAATCCCTTGGCAATATAGTTGCGCACGAAATAGACCACGATGGCGCCCGGAACCATTGTCAGCACCCCTGCAGCTGCAAGCAGACCCCAGCGAACGCCCTCGGCGCCGATTCCCACGGTAAGCGTCACAACTACCGGTTTTGCGTTGGTCACGGTCAGGGCCTTGGCCAAAATGAGCTCGATCCAGGAGAAGGTAAAGCAGAAAAATGCGGCAACCCCCACGCCGGGTGCAATCAGGGGGAAAAATATCTTCCCGAAAAACCGGGGGAAGCTGTATCCGTCAATCAGCGCGGTTTCATCAATTTCCCTTGGGATGCCGGACATAAACCCTTCGAGGATCCAGATGGCCAGCGGGATGTTAAACAGGCAGTGAGCCAGGGCCACTGCCAGATGCGTGTCATATATCTGAAGCGTGTAGTACAGCTCGGTAAAAGGCACCATGAACACGGCTGCAGGCGCCATTCGATTTGTCAGCAGCCAGAAAAAAAGGTGATGGGACCCCCTGAACTTCCAGCGGGAAAATGCGTATGCAGCGGGGATGGCTGCAATCAGGCTGATGATCACGTTTAAGCACACGTAGATAATGGAGTTCATGAAGCTGGATCGCCACAGCTCGGAAGTAAAGATTTCCGCATAGTTTTTAAACGTCAGGTCCTTGGGGATCAGCGTGAGTTCTTTTAAAATCTCGTTGTCGGTCTTCAGCGAGGTATTGATCATCCAGTATATGGGGAAAAACAAAACAAGCAGGTAGATGATCAGCAAAACGGTCCGTTTCCTCATTTGGTTTCTCCTTTGCCGATATGGGTCATCAGCTGGAAGAAAATATAGCTGAAAACGATCACGATAAACAAATAAATGAAAGACGAGGCCCCGGCATAGCCGAGCTGGTAGGACTCGGCTTTCCGGGCCACGTGCAGGCTCAGAAACGTGGTGGCATCCCCGGGCCCGCCGCCGGTGAGCAAAAGCGGTTCCGCGTAAATCTTAAATGAATCCATGAACCGGAGCAAAACGCCGATAATGAGTACCGAGCGCAATTTGGGAAGCGTAACGTAGCGAAACGTCTTCCATGCAGAGGCCCCGTCGATCCGGGCGGCCTGGTAGTATGCATCCGGTATTGCCTGCAGGCCCGCATAGCACAGCAAGGCCACCAGCGGCGTCCAGTGCCAGACATCGAGCAGGAAAATGGTCATGAAGGCATCCACGGGGTCCTTGGAAACATTGAAGCTGTAATTAAACAGCGCAAAGAACTCTGGAATGACGCCCACCGCGGATTGCGTCAGCACCCGCGCTATGATGCCCACCACGTTAAACGGTATCAAAAGCGGAATGCCCAGCAGAACAAGACAGACCGCCACGCCCGGGCCCCGTTTGGGAAGGCACAGGGCGATGCAGATACCCAGGGGGACCTCCACGGCCAGGATCCCAAGGCTGAAAACAAGCTGCCGCACGAGTGCCTGCAAAAAGACGGAATCCCGCAGCACTTCCACATAATTCTCGAATCCCACGAAAGTCGGGGTCGAGCCGGCAAAAATATAGTGCAGGGAGTAATTGATCACGGTCATCAGCGGGATGAAAGCACTGATAGCCAGAACCGCAAGGGCGGGAATCACAAACAGCCAGCCTCTGTTTTTCATGGCGATCCACCTCGAAAAATGTTGACCCGAAATCGCCCCGGCTCAGGACGGCGGGCCGTGAAATCCCTCAGATAATGCGCTTTTCGTTGAAAAACAAGTTGACCTTTTCCTCGGGAAAAGACACCCAGACCCGGTCGCCTTCCGTGACAGAAATTGATTCGGAGACCCTGGCCTTGATACGCGAGGACTCCCGGTCACAGGTCAGCACCCTGTAGGCGCCGGTATATTCAATTACAGAAACGGTAAATGCCACGGCACCGTCCTGCTCCCGCGTCGAGACGTCTACGACTTCCGGCCGTATGCCGAATTTGAACCCGAAGCCGTAAGATCCGAGTTTGTTTTTCAGCTCCTGACTTACGGGCAGATGGAAATCGGAAAACTGCAGCGTGTTGTCCTGCAGGGCGCAATCCAGCAGATTCATTCCCGGGCTTCCGATGAAATAGCCGATAAAGGGGGAGGCCGGCTGGGAATGCAGCTCGTGCGGTGTGCCCTGCTGGATGAGATGTCCGTCCTGGATGATTGTGACATCATCTGCAAAAGTCAGGGCTTCGTGCTGGTCGTGGGTGACGTAAATCATGGTTTTCTTGAGCCGGTTCTGCACCTCCCGGAGTTTTCTGCGCAGGCCGCCCTTGAATTTCGGGTCAATAACCGTAAGCGGCTCATCGAGAAGCACTGCTGCAGTATCTTCCCGGACAATGCTTCGGCCGAGCGAAATTTTCTGCTTGTCCGCGGCATTGAGGCTTGTGATGCGCGCTTTAAGAAGATCTTCGAGGCCCAGGATTTCGGCTGTCTCGCGAACCTTTTTCCCGATCTCCTTTTCCGGGACCTTTTGATTGCGCAAAGGAAAGGCCAGGTTGTCAAACACGTTCATGCTGTCGTAGACCACGGGGAACTGGAAAACCTGGGCAATTTTGCGCTCGCGCGGAGCCATGGGCGTGACATCTTTTCCGTCAACCAGAACCCGGCCGGCAGTGGGCTGAAGCAGCCCGGAGATAATATTTAAAATCGTGGTCTTGCCGCACCCGGAAGGACCGAGCAGGGCATTGGCACTGCCGTCGGGCCAGGAAATATCCATATTGGAAACCGCATATTCCCTTTGCGCCTCTGGCACCGAGGGCGGGTTGTATGTGTGGGAAATGCCTTCGAGTTCAATTCGGGCCATGCGTTTCCTCCATAGCCGGACTGTCCGGCTGCGGCCGCTCAGCTGAAGGTTTTTAGCACAAGCTGCCTGGTTTCCCTGTCAAAAATAAACAGCCGCGACGGATCCAGATATCCCGTTATCTCCGTTCCGATCGGAAACCGCGCAACCTCCTGCATCAGCACGACCAACACGAGCCCCTGGTGGCGGACATGAAGCTCGGTATCAGAGCCGAGCTCTTCGGCAAGCTCCACTGTTGCAGAAAACGGAATCAGGTCCCGGCCGTTTTGACTCGACGTATAAAGATTGTATGCGCGGACACCCACCAGGTACTGCTGCGCCTCGAGCTGGTCCCGGAATTCGGTGACATCGATTCTGATTTCATCGGAAATGGAAAGGCTCATTTTTCCCTGCTCGGTAATTTTATCGGCTTCCATGATATTCATGGTGGGATAGCTGAAATAGGCCCCGACTTCCACATACGCCGGATTATGATAAACTTCCTGCAGCGGCCCGTATTGCAGGAGGCGTCCTTCCTGGAAATAGGCCACGTCCGTGGACATGGAAAGCGCGTCCACGGATTCCGGGGTGGCATAAACCACCGCCCCGCCCTTTTGCTGCAAAAGCGTCTTGAGTTCTCCGCGCAGTTCCTCGCGCAGCTTATAATCCAGGTTTGCCAGGGGCTCGTCGAGAAAGATGAACCGGGTATCCTTGATCAATGCCCGGGCAATGGCGGTTCGCTGCTTCTGTCCGCCACTGACCTCTTCCGGGTAGTGATTCAGCACGGCCGTCAAGCCGAGGAGCTCTGCATGGTAGCGAACCTGTTTGTCAATATCTTTCTTTGAATACCGGGTCTTTGAAACCCGCAGGGGGGAGGCAATGTTTTCATAAATGGTCATGGAAGGGTAATTGACAAACTCCTGGTAGACCATGGAGATGTTTCGTTTCTGGACCGGAACATCCGTGACATCCTTTCCGTCATAAAACACCCGGCCCTTATCCGGCCGGTCAATTCCGGCCATGATGCGCAAAAGCGTTGTCTTGCCCGCGCCGGTGGCCCCCAGCAGCGTTACAAAGGCCCCGTCCTCGATTTCCATGGACACATCATTGAGGGCCACTGCTGCGTCATAGGATTTTTCAATATTGAAAACGCCAATGCCCATTCAAAGATTCTCCCGGCAATGCCTGGATTTTCCCGGGCGGTCCCCTGGAAATCAAATCACCCGCAGGGCCGCTGATGATATGTATCGAACCTGTATATCCGTTTCAATCAACATATCAGCCAAGTGAAAATTTCGCAAGTGAAAATTGATCAGCCTGTAAAAAGTCCTTTTTACAGGCAGTGTTAAGTTTTAAGTGATTAAGTGTTTAAGTAAAATCAGAAACTTATCATTTTATTGTCTGGCGGTTATAACTGTTTCAGGACTTTTTCCGAATTCTTCAAAATTCTGGCAAAACCCAAAAAAATTTTCCGAAAACAACACAAAAGCGCCGGAAGAAAACCGGCGCTCAGGCCACAAACAAATCCACCTCTGCGCGGGCCATCACATCCACCAGCGGCGCGGTCGGCTGCCGGTCCGTGAACAGGGCATGGACCTCCTCGATATTGCCCAGCCGCACCATGGCGTTGCGCCCGAATTTTGTGTGATCGGCCACCAGGAACACCTTGCGCGAGTTGTCAATTATGGCCCTTGCCGCCCGGACCTCCCGATAATCAAAATCCAGCAGCGTGCCGTCCACGTCAATGCCGCTGATACCGATAATACCGTAATCCACCCGGAACTGCCGGATAAAGTCAATGGTTGCCTCCCCGATCAACCCGCCGTCCCGGTGACGCAGCAGTCCGCCGGCAACAATGACCTCAAACTGTTCATTGTTGGACAGGATATTTGCCACGTTGAGGTTGTTGGTAATCGCCGTAAGCCGCCTGTGGCTGGAAAGCGCACGGGCCACGGCCTCGGTGGTGGTGCCGATATTGATAAAAAGCGAAACATGATCCGGGATCTGGCGCGCCGCCATTTTCGCGATTTGGCGTTTTTCCTCGAGGCACATGATCTTGCGCTCGTTATAGGCCACGTTTTCCGTGCTGGAGCCCATTCCCGCGCCTCCGTGAAAACGCTGTATCAGGCCTTCTTTGCTCAGCAAGTTAATATCCCGGCGAATGGTTTGCGGGGTCACGGCAAACTGCCGGGCCAGGTATTCTATTGTAACAAAACCCTGATTCTGTACGATTTTCTGAATACGGCCATGCCGATCGGCGGGGCTCATGCGCTTGTTCGATGTATTGGCCCGAACTGCCGGATCTTTTGGGTTATGGGATGCATGTTCTGCCATGAAACCTCCGGGGACTAGTAAACAAGAAACCGAAGAACCGCAAAAAACTGATGTAACAAAACGAATAAAATTTTTTCAGTTCCGAAAATTTGCTCGTGACATGCCAGGATTTATTGTGGTATAATCAACATTATTCTTTCAAATACCATCCCGGAACGGTTTTAACAAGCAAAAACCCGCATGCGCCACGCACAGCGGAAAAACGCCGCAAAATACCGCCCGGAACAGGAGGACCCGGATGCAAACCCAGGTGCTGATCATCGGCGCCGGCGTCACCGGCACCGGCCTGGCCAGAGACCTTGCCCTGCGGGGTGTATCCTGTGTTGTTGTTGAAAAACGGGATATCAATGCCGGTGCCTCGGGCGGGAACCACGGGCTTTTGCACAGCGGTGCCCGCTACATTGTTTCCGATCCGGCCGCGGCCCGGGAATGCCACAGGGAAAACCGCCTGCTCAAATCCATGGCACCCCACTGCATTGAACAAACCGGCGGGATTTTCGTGGCCGTTACCGGAGATGATGAAAAATATGCGGCCGATTTTCCGGAACGCTGCAGACAATGCGAAATCCCTGTCCGGACCCTGGACACAGACGAAGTCCGGCAGATGGAACCCGCCCTTGCCTCCGAGCTGATCGCTGCATTTGAAGTCGACGATGCCGCCATCGACCCCTTCAAGCTCTCTCTGGACAACATCGCTCACGCCCGGCAGCAGGGCTGCCGCCTGCTGCGCTACAGCCGGGTCACCGGCTTTGATATCACAAACAGCCGTATCCGCCATACAAAAGTCCTCGATGAACTCACCGGCCAGACCCGGCACATCGAGGCCGAAGTGGTGGTCAATGCAGCAGGCGCCTGGGCGGGTATCATTGCCGAATTGGCGGGCGCGCAAATCCGGATGCACTATTCCAAGGGCAGCCTGCTGGTTACCCAGAGCCGGATTGCCCGGCGGGTTGTCAACCGGCTGCGCATGCCCACAGACGGAGACATCCTGGTACCCGGGGGCACGGTGTCCATTCTGGGCACGAGTTCCTGCCGCGTGGATTCACCGGATAAAATATACCCGGAAATCCCGGAAATCGATGCCATCATCGACGAAGGATCCGCCATGATACCGGAACTGGCCACCACCCGGTATATCCGCGCTTACTGCGGCGTGCGCCCCCTGCCTGCAGACAACCGGGGAAAAGATGAGAACGCCGATGACCGCTGCGTAAGCCGGGGCTATGAACTCATCGAACACGCCCGGCAGCCGGAAAAAATCGAAAACCTGATCACCATCACCGGCGGAAAACTGACCACCTACCGCCTGATGGCGGAAAAAACCGCCGACCGCGTATGCCGGCGGCTCGGCATTCAGGAACCCTGCCGGACCCGCAGTGAACCCCTGCCCGATACGGTGGACGCCAGATGGACCGAACCGGGCCTGGCCCCGGATACATGGCTGCGCAAAAGCAATTCCGACGACGTGCTTTTGTGCGAATGCGAAATGGTGCCTGAAAGCATTGTCACTGAAATCGTGGAAGGCATCCGCGGCCAGGACGGGCGGCCGGATCTCAAGGCGATCGGGCTGCGCAGCCGCATCGGCAAAGGCCCATGCCAGGGCACATTTTGCAGCCAGCGCCTGGCGGCCTTCCTCTACGATCAGGGCCACCTGGAAAACCGGGAGGGGATTGACGAGTTGCGCGCGTTTCTGCGGGAACGGTGGCGGGGGCAGCAGCCGCTGCTGTGGAACAGGTCCCTGGCACGGGCCGAACTGCTCGAAGCCATGCACTGCGGGCTTTTTTCCATCGAACTGTGAAACGGAAACGACATGAACAACCGGGAAGTTGACATCACCTGCGATCTCATGATCATCGGCACCGGAATGGCCGGTATGGCTGCAGCCCTTTTTGCCGCAGAGCGCAACATAAAGACGGTTCAGGCAGGTCAGGCCGGGCAACTCGGCTTTGCCAGCGGCTTGATCGACGTGCTCGGCGTACACCCCGCATCAGGGGCACAAATAGTGGACAATCCCTGGCAGGGCATTTCCCGGCTGCGCCGGGAGCAACCCGACCACCCTTACGCCCGCATGGAAATTCCCGAGATTCAAACCGCCGTCCAGGCCGTGCTGACATTTTTGGAAAAAAGCGGATATCCGCACATCAGCCATGTGGAAAAAAACATGCACATGATCACACCGGCCGGGACCATCAAGCCCACCTATGCCCTGCCCCATACCATGGCCAAAGGCCCGGCGGCCCGGGCCGAACAAAAACCGTGCCTGCTGGTGGATTTCAAGGGATTTAAGGGGTTTTCCGGCCGCCAGATCACTGAAAGCCTAGCGGATTCCTGGCCGGGATTGCGGCCGGTGCGCATCGGTTTTCCCGGAACCTCGGGCGAGCTTTATACCGAGCGCATGGCCCGCGCACTGGAGGCGCCGGCAAACCGCCGGAAACTGGTTGACGCCGTCTTGCCCCTGCTCGGCGATGCCCAAATCGTTGCTTTTCCCGCAGTGTTGGGCATCTCCCGCACCCTGGAGGTGACAGACGACCTGGAAGCGGGCCTGGGCGTACCGGTTTTTGAAATCCCCACCATGCTGCCTGCTGCGACCGGGCTGCGCCTGCGGGAAAAATTCGAACACCAACTGCGCGCCATGGGCATACAGCCCTTTTTCCAGCACGCAGTGTCTGATGTCGCCGCCTCAGCAGACCGCGGATGGATATTTACGGTGGAAAACCAAGCCGGATGCCGGCGGATTGCCGCGCGCGCAGCAATCCTGTGCAGCGGGCGGTTTTTCGGCCAGGGGCTGCATGCAGACAGAGGCGGCATCCGGGAAACCATTTTCGATCTGCCCGTGGTTCAGCCGACGGGCCGGGCTGCATGGCATCACAAGGACCTGCTGCACCCCGAAGGCCATCCGGTCAATCAGGCCGGCCTGGCTGTGGACGACAGTTTCCGGCCGGTTGACAACCAGGGGCGCGCAATCCGGAACGATCTTTTTACCGCAGGCTCCATTCTGGCCCATCAGGACTGGATGCGCCAGAAATGCGGCAGTGGGCTGGCAATTGCCACGGCTTACCGCGCGGTAAATGCATGCCGCGATTTTCTGGCGTTGGGCCAAACGCCTTATTTATGATAAAATAAAATGATAAAAAAACAGGGCCTGAAATTTGACGGTTTCGTAAAAAGCTGTTTATCCAGCCGGGACGGTATTTTTGCAGAAATCCGTAAGCATCTTGGCTGATCGGCGGTGCGAAAAAGGAGTTTCCTCGCTCCAGGAGCCTCTTCGAGCCTCGATTTCCGCTCGGAAACCCGCTTTTCCGCACCGCCGTCAGGGCAACGAAGTGCAATTTCGCAATAGCGCAAAAAAAGGATTTCGGTTAATAAAATGATCAGTTTCTGATTTTACTTAACCACTTAATCACTTAAAACTTAACACTGCCTGTAAAAAGGACTTTTTACAGGCTGATCAAATTTGACCACAAGGAGGATCGGGCATGGGCGAATATATCGGCGCTTTGGATCTGGGCACCACGAGCAACCGCTTTATCGTCTTTGACCGGCGGGGCCGGATCGTGGGATCTTACCAGAAGGAACACGAGCAGATCTTTCCAAAGCCCGGCTGGGTGGAACACGATCCCATGGAAATATGGCATAACACCGGGGACGTGATCCGCGGCGCACTGGCCAGGACCGGGCTGACCGGAAATGACATCAGGGCCATCGGCATTACCAACCAGCGCGAAACCACGCTGATATGGGACAGGCAAACCGGGCAGCCCTACATGAATGCCATCGTCTGGCAGGACACGCGCACCGATGAAATGTGCCGCAAGCTGGCCGAAGATGGCGGCCAGAACCGGTTCCGGGATAAGACCGGCCTTCCGCTGTCCACCTATTTTGCCGGTCCCAAGCTGCGCTGGATCCTTGATAACTCCGAAGAAGCCCGCAAAGGCGCGGAAAAAGGCGAGGCTTTGTTCGGCACAGTGGAGTCCTGGATCATCTGGTGGCTGACCGGCGGGCCGGACAACGGGTCCCACGTCACAGACGTGAGCAACGCCAGCCGCACCATGCTCATGAACATTGAAACCCTTAGCTGGGACGAGCAGATCCTGAAGGACTTAAACATCCCGGCCGAAATTCTGCCGCGCATCGTTCCCTCAATTGATTCCGAGACCTGGGGCACCACACGCAAAGACGGACCGTTTGGCGCGGAAATCCCGGTTTGCGGCGCCCTGGGGGATCAGCAGGCCGCCCTGGTCGGACAGGCCTGCTTTGATGTGGGGGATGCCAAGAATACATACGGCACCGGATGTTTTCTGCTTTTAAACACCGGCACCGAGCCTGTGCACAGCAGCCACGGCATGCTCACCACCCTTGCCTACCAGATCCGGGGGGAAAAACCCGTATACTGCCTGGAAGGCTCCATTGCCGTGGCCGGCGCCCTGGTGCAGTGGCTGCGCGATAACCTGGCGTTTATCGAGCATGCCGCTGAAATCGAACCCCTGGCAAAAAGCGTGGCAGACAACGGCGGGGCTTACATCGTACCGGCATTTTCCGGGCTGTTTGCCCCATACTGGCGCTCGGATGCCAGGGGCGTGATCGTGGGACTGACCCGCTATATCAACCGGGGGCATATCGCCCGGGCGGTACTCGAAGCCGTGGCCTACCAGACCCTGGACGTGGCCGAAGCCATGGAAAAGGACTCGGGCGTGAAAATGAGCAGTCTGCGCGTGGACGGCGGCATGGTGGTAAACGAACTGCTCATGCAGTTTCAGGCCGACATCCTGGGCATTCCCGTAATCCGGCCGAGAATTACCGAAACCACCGCCCTGGGTGCGGCATCCGCCGCGGCCCTGGCCAGCGGATTTGCCGGCGGCATCGAGGAGCTCAAGGACAACTGGAAACTGGATAAAACCTGGAAGCCGCAGATGTCTGAAGAAGAACGGCAAAAGGACATCAAGAGCTGGAAAAAGGCGGTGGACCGCACCATGAACTGGATCGACTAGTTTCCCGCCCGCTTTTTGTCCAGGTAGCCGGCCATCTGCCGGATGATCATGGAGACGATTTCCTTTGGCAAAAACTCCGGCGGGGACCGGGAAATGACGTTTTCCGTAATTTCCACGGCCGTCTGCTCCGGATCGTTGGTGCGCGCCAGGGACTGTTCCATCATCTGGCGAAATTCCGCGGCTGCCGCCCTGGACCGGGGCAAAAAATTGCGCCCGTCTTGCCCGGTGCGGGCGCCGTAATGCTCGGACAGGCAGACATCGACATCATAGGCGGCCATTTTTTCCAGGCTCTGCTGGTACTTGTCAAAATCCGAGTTGGCCGCCGTGAAAATCTCATCGCCCAGTGCGATCCCGCCGGCATCCGAGGCAAACATGGCCTTTTCCTCGGGCACATAAGCCGCAATCGAGCACGAGGAATGCCCGGGCACTTCGAGGATTTCGATGGTCCGGTCTCCGCAGGCCACGGTCTGCACCTCTTTTAGCACCTCGTTTACCGCAATGCCCGGGAAATCGGCAAAGCCCATTTCCCCGGCTTTATCCAGCAGGTTCTGACGCTCCAGGGCCGCACGGTTCATCCCGTGGATGGTTTCCACCACTTTCGGCTTGGCCAGAATGGCCCGGGCCGCTTCTGATGCGGCCACCGAAACCCAGGGCCATTGCTTTTGGAGAAACGGGACAATGCCGCAGTGGTCAAAATGGGCATGCAGGATCACGATCCGCCGGATTTTCTGCGTATCCAGGCCCATCTCCCGGATCTGGTCCATGACATCGGGTGCGATGTAGACCATTCCCCCGCCGAGCAAGGCCGCCTCGGTGCCGCCGTCCAGATAATACACGTTGGATTCCCTGCGGCCGAGCAGGGTGATGCGATCGGTTACCTTTCCCGGTGTTTGAATGACCATAAAAACTCCTTCTATTTCTGAATCATCAGGTTGAGCGAATCAATATGCGCTGGGTTCTGCGTGTCGATGATATCAATGATGTGCTGATACATCCGGCGCTTGTGTTCGGCAAAGATTCCGCGTTTCTTGTTGAAAAACCCGGCAAACGCCATGGTTTCCGACATCAGGTGCTCGGCGTTATCACAGGCTTTCTCAATCACATGCGCGGCTTCGAGCTCCGGGGCGGTGGCCCGCTTTCCCGTGAGTTTGAGTTCATTGACCTTGTATGCGGGAATGGCCTTTTGGATAAACGCATCCATGCCGGGCAGAAACGGAATGCCCAGGTCCACTTCCGGAAAGCAGAAAAACCCCCGGTCTGACTTCATGAACCGGAAATCACACGCGCAGGCCAGTATGGCGCCGTTGCCGAAAGCATGCCCGTTTATGGCGGCAATGGCCGGAAAAGGCGCCAGCAGCAGTTTTTTAAACACCGCATCCATGCCGTAACAAAAATCGCGAATCGCCTGATATTCCTCCGCCGCAAATCTCTCGGTCAACCAGGCCACGTCAATACCGTTTGAAAAAAACTTCTCATCCGAACTGGTCAGCACAAGGGCCCGGGTCTGCGGCTCTGCCACAGCCGCATCAAGTGCGGCATTCATATCCCGTGCAAAGTCCAGGTTCTGGAGGTTCTGCCCATTGTTCATCAAAACCGTTGCCATGCCTTCATCTATTTTCCAGGATACAACTGACATGTCTCTTCCTTTCACAAAATGCAAATGCTCAAACCAGACGCCGAAAACGCCACGGCTATGCTGCGCCTGCGGAAAGATCTCTCTGCCGACGCTCCACCCAGGGCTTGACCCGGGATTCGTTAAACCACAGGGCAAACAGAATCACTCCGCCCCCTATAAGCAGGCGCAGCAGGGGGGCTTCCCGGTTCCAGATCAACAGGTTTACCAGCAGTCCCGCGGGTACCAGGGCATTGTTCATTATCGCCAGCGCCCCGGGATTGACCATGGTGGCGCCCTTGTTCCAGAGAAAATAGCCCACGGCCGAAGCCCCGAGGCCCAGCCACAGCAAAACGCCCCACTGCATGGCGGTGGTCGGCATCATGCGCAGATCTCCCCAGACCAGCCAGCCCGCGGTTGAAACCACCAGCGCGCCCAGGTAGAAAAACCCGAACACGGAATGCTGGGGCAGGACCTTTTGCCCGGCCTCCGCCCGGGTTTCCATGAGTTTCTTGTATGCCACCTGCCCGAAGGCAAAGCACATGTTTGCCGCCTGTACCAGAAAAAAGCCGGTCACGAAATCCGGACTCAAAGGGTTGTACCGGATCACCGCGGCTCCGGCCACGGCCACGGCCGCGGTCACCAGGTACCAGAAAGTAAACCGGCGTCTTGCCAGATCATAAAGCAGGGTGATGTATATGGGCGTAAAAACCGTAAAAAGCACCACTTCGGCCACGCTCAAAAAGGCAAATGAATTGTAGAAACAGATAAACATTACGCCGAGCTGGATCCCGCCGATGACCATCAGCTTGACCGCCAGGCCCGCAGGCACCCGGGGCCACCGGATCAGGGGCAGAAACACCAGACTGGAAAGGAAAACCCTCGAAAAAACTGCAAAATAACTATCCACCTGCCCGGAAAGATAGACCCCGATCAGGCTGAAGGAAAACGCCCATAAAACCGTAACAATCCACAAGTATGTCATTTCCCACCTCTTTGCACAAAACCGCAAATCACCAAAAAACCGAAACGCCAACATCCGCTGCTTTGCCGCATGAGCCGTTATTACGGCCGGACCACGGCCTTGACGATCTCCGGGGCACCGGCATGAAGCAATTCAAAGGTTTCCTGAAGCTCGGAAAAACCCGGTCTGCAGTTGACCATATCCGCCGGATCCAGCCGCTTATCCGCCATAAACGCCAGGGACGTATCAAATTCCTCGATGGCGTATGCCATGGAGCCTTTCTGAACGAGTTCCTTGGAGGTAAACATCAGGGTGGACACGGACTGGGCCGAAAAATTGATCCCTGCAAGCACCACGGTTCCGCCCGGCTTTAACGCGGACATGGCCGTAAAAAGGCCGGCATCCGCGGCAGAGGTTTCCACCACGGCGTCAAAACCGCCGTCAGAGACCTGCTTTAATTTTTTCCGCAGCTTTTCATCCCGACCGTCAAAAACTTCATGCACGTATGGCCAGTTCCCGGCATATTCCAGGCGATGCGGGTTGACCTCGCAGAGCCCCACCAGCCCCGCGCCGGCAATTTGCGCCCATGCCGCGCTCAACAGGCCGATGGTGCCCCCGCCGGTCACCAACACATTGTCGCCCACCCGGAAACCGGCCTGGCGGACTGCATGCAGGGCCACCGAAGCCGGCTCCACCAGGCATGCCGCTTCGTCAGACAGGCTGTCCGGCAGTTTGCGCACCATGTCGGCCCGGCCCGCCACTTTTTCGGCAAATGCCCCGGGTGCGTTATTGCCGGGTATTGGACGGGTAAAGGCCTTTTGACATATATGGAACAACCCCTTCTGGCAGGTGGAGCATACGCCGCAAGGATTGAGGGGTATATAGGTCACCCGGTCTCCGGGCTGCAGATCGCCCCGGGGGCCGGGATCGGCCACGGTGCCGCAGAATTCGTGGCCCGGGATCAGCCCCGGCTTTCCGTCCATGCCCGCGCCCATTTCCCAGTAATGCAGATCCGACCCGCAGATCCCGCAGGCCGAAACATCCATGATCACGTTGTTTTCTTCTGTGTCCGGCTCGGCGACTTCCACCGGCTCCAGCTTTCTGGCCTCCGTCAGCTTGACTGCCCGCATGTTTGACTCCCTTTTCCGCATCCTGATTTGACTTTGCACACGCAAAGATCTGTGTCAAAATTATATTAAACCTAAATTGAGCGTTTCAGATTTTTAAAAGCAGGGTTTTGTAAAGGATTATACCAATTTATTTTTAAAAATCTGAAACCCTCCGGGATTTTCAATTTTGCCGCATCTACTGCGTCAGATACAGCCTCGCATAGTCCACTATAACTCGTCTACATCTTCCTTGTATCTGCGGCAAGCTTGAAAATCGCTCAATATAGGTTAAGGCCGAACAGATTTCGACAATATAGAACTAATGCAACCCGCTTTTGAATGCAATGGGAAAAATCATGAAACCGGATGAAAATGGTTGATAAAAATCGATTTTTGATAAGCCTGTAAAAAGTCTCTTTTACAGGCAGGGTTAAGTGGTTAAGTAAAATCAGAAACTGATCATTTTATTGGCCGGCGGTTATAACGATTTTAGGACTTCCAGGGAAATCTTTTCTTTGCGCTATTGCGAAATTGTACTTTGTTGCCCTGACGGCGGTGCGGAAAAGCGGGTTTCCGAGCGGAAATCGAGGCTCGCAGAGGCTCCTGGAGCGAGGAAACTCCTTTTTCGCAACGCCGATCAGCCAAGGCGATTGCCGATTTCCTTTGTTGTAAAAATACCGCCCCGGCGGGATAAACAGCTTTTTACGAAGCCATCAAAAATAAGAACTGCAAACAACGGCAAAGGAGAGCGGAAATGCTGGAAATCCAGGACTGGAGCAAGGAGCAGGTGCACGCGGTCATGCAGGAGCTGCTCTACAGTTTCAACTACATGTGGTTTCTCATGGAGCAGTGGATAAAGCAAAACTGCCCGGAGAAAATCGAGACACCGGAATTTCAGAACCTGGCGCAAACCTTTGGCGCATACGAGGCAAAGCGGCTGGAGAAAACCGTGGATCCGGACATCCGGGGGGTGGACCGGCTTATCGCCTTTCTGAAGCATTCACACTGGAGCGCCTTTGAAGACCTCGAGCTGACAAAGCTTTCTGACAAACAACTGCGGATGCGGACGCGCAACTGCACCGCCCAAAGGGCCGCGCAGAAATGGGGCATGGACTACTACGACTGCGGCCAGGCCGGCCTGCGGCTGCGCAGCGGATTTTTCACCCGGATTTATCCCGGCGCCGAGGTGCGGCGCGTGTTTACCCCGCCGGATGAAAAACCCGCGGATGGTCCCGTAGCGGCTTCCTGTGAATGGGTCATATCCATCTGATAAAAAAGAATTGCATCAGCCGTTGACAAATTTGCCCTGCAGCCGCCGCATTCCCTTTAACCATCGGTCGTAATCCGAGGTCTTGCGCTGCATGTAGGTAGCAACCTCCGGGTGGGGCAGAATCAGGAACCGTTCTTCTGCCAGGCCGGCGATGGTTTCATCAGCCACCCTGTCGGGGCTGATCATGCCGTTTACCGCGGCCACGCCCCCGCCCTGGCGGGACATCTTCGTTTCCACGGCCTGGGGGCAGATCACTGAAACGCGGATTCCCTGGTCGCCATAGGTAATTGCGATATTTTCCGCCAAGCCCACTGCGGCATGCTTGGTCACCGAATACGGGGCCGAGCCGATCTGGGAGAGCAGGCCGGCGGCAGAGGCGGTGATCAGGAAATATCCCCCGCCGCGGGCAATCATTTTATCAATTACCGCCCGGCCCGCATAGACATGGGCCATGACGTTGATTTCCCAGATACGCTGCCAGTCTTCTTCCGGTACTTCCAGGCCGCCTGCCACCATGATGCCGGCATTGGAACAGAAAATATCAATCGGGCCCAGGTCTTTTTCCGTCTTTTCAACCAAGGCCCGTAAATCCGCCTGACTGGATACGTCGCAGGCCACGGCCGTGCCGCTGATTTCATCCGCGACCCGGCGGGCGCCCTGAACGTCCGTATCGGCAACCACTACGGCCCGGGCGCCTTCGGCTGCAAAACGCAGGCACAGGGCCGCACCGATGCCGCTTGCCCCGCCTGTGACAACAGCCACCTTATCCCTGAGTTCCATCTTCCCCCGCTGTCTCGGATATCGAGCAGTTATGCGCAGTTAATGCTAAAAAACGCTACACAAAGGCTTCTTACTCCACCCGGAAAAAAGATTCCTCGAACTCCGGACGATCCTGGTACTTGGCCATGAAAAATCCGGGCAGGGAGGCCGCCTGTTCAAAAAGATTGGCATCAGCTTCTATGCCGGCTTCGTGCAGGGCCTTTACAACCTTTTTCGGATCTGGCGGACAGCCCTTCACAGCGATCATTTTCTGGATATCCGGATGATCCTTGTTTTTCTTGTGCATGCACTGGCCGAGCAAAACGGTCGCCTTCATCCCCGGAGTGGGCTCCATGGATTTGCCGGTTAGCACCTCCACGTTGTCAAACGGCTCTCCTGTCCAGGCATAGCGAATGGCCGTGAGAACCAGCCCGTTTAATCCCGAGCAGTAAGTGCACATGGTGTCGTCGAATTTCCGGTAATAAAGGCCGTCAATTCCCTGCTTGGCAAGGGGCACCGGCATTTCCCGGGTCTCTTCCCGGCAGTAGGAGACATCGTTTTGATGGTATGAAGCCACGTCCTCGATCTTTTCACCGACAACCTCCACGTCCGACAGATCGGTGGGTCTGCCGCGGTTTTGGGCGGCATACACCAGGTGCGACACTTCTGAGGGGTCGTGTCCCAGCAGCCGGGATCCGACCAGATCCGCGGACAAAACGTCCGGGGATGCTACAAGAAGATTGCTTTTGTGCATTTTCCCGTCAAAAGCCGGGCCGCGCTCCAGTGTATAGATCCCGTCGATCACGGTGAGCATGGGCGGCATTTTGTCTGCAAGCTTTGCCACGTGAAAATGCAGATCCTTTTCCGGATCCGCGCTGTGGCACTTTTTGCGCGAGGGAATGTCTATGGTTCCCTTCAGGTTCTTGATGCCCAGGCTGACAACGGTCTGGTTGTGGGTTTTCATGGGCGGCAAATCCACGACGAAATCGCTGTTGAGGATGTCCGTGTTGAACTTCAGGGAAATCCCGTCGCCCAGGTCCACTTCTTCAAAGGGCCGTTCCATAATGGCGACCGTCTTGACGCCGTATTTTTGTCCCAGCTTGTTGTAACCGAGGGTTTCAAATGCGTGGGCCGGGGTCTCCTTGTCCTTGGGATCTGAGACGATGCCCTCGCCTATGGTAATATCGTCGATGCCGCGATCTTTTAACAGCCGGACAATGTCCTCCATGACCCGCGATGTTGTTATCACGCCCCACTTGGGAAATTCGCAGGCCTTTGTCCAGAATACGATATTGGGCTTGATGAAAACCTTTGCCCTTGGCGGCAAATGATCGAGCCCGCCGCAGAGCTCCACCGCTTTTTTAACGGACTCATAGGGCGTTTCATACCTGAGGATTGACACTCGGTTGTTTCCCATTTTTGAAAATCCTTTCTTTGATGATTTCGCAAAAAAATCGATTCCCCTGCCCGGCGGTGATTCCGGAGGCTTTTTCATGAAAGGCGCAAACACCGCTTGAGAAATGACTTTTTTACGATTCGATCTTTATTCGAGTTTCGCAAAAATTCAATTGTGCTGTTATTTTATCAATATCCGGCGCTTTTTCGTAAAGCCCGTATATCGACCGGCACAATAATTTAAAAGGAGAATCGCCTTGATGTCAACCAAAAGATAACGAGCGCTCGTTCTTTTTTTATTGACCGCAACTACATAATTCCAATATAGACTGAAATTTGACATCCATGGCGCTTCATGCAATGTAAACACTAAAATCAAAGTTTTGCATCATTGCAGACAACCCTAATTGTTTCCGGAGGTATTATGGCAGAACAAATCAAGGCCCCCCTGGCGGGAAAAGTGATATCCGTACTGGTCAATCCAGGCGACAGCGTGGAAGAAGACGACGAGATCATGGTGCTGGAAGCCATGAAAATGGAGACCTCGATCTATTCCACGGCAGACGGCAAGGTAAGCGAAATCCGGGTCAAGACCGGCGACTCCGTGGAAGAAGACGACGTTTTGATGACCCTTGAATAGCACAACAACATTATTATTGCTTTTTGACAACACAGGGCCGCGCTGTTTCCGCCCTGTCCCCGGGGGGAGAATCTTTTGACATCAGAGACCGGATACACGCACTGCGGCCGCATGGATCACGGCGGATGCCGGCTGCAGGTGACAGTCGAAGATGGTCAAATAACCGCCATTCGCGGGGATTCACAGGGATACCTGAATGCCGGGTACTCCTGCCCCAAGGGCCGGGCCGCAGCCGAGGTGCACGATCATCCAAAACGCCTGAAAACCCCGCTGATCCGTGAAGGCGCCCGCGGATCCGATCAATGGCGCAGTGCCTCCTGGGAAGAAGCCCTGGATACCGTGGCCCGGGGCCTGGACCGCATCCGGCGGCGCGATGGGGCAAAATCCGTTGCGTTCTGCCAGGGCATGCCCAAGGGCCTGGAACATTTCGCCCTGATCCGGCTGGCCAACATATTCGGCTCGCCCAATCTGGTGGCGGTCCAGGACGTCTGCCACGCCCCGCGGGAAATGACCGGCAGACACATGTGCGGCTTCTACCCGGTGCCCGACGTGCACAACAGCACCGACCTGATCGCACTCTGGGGAAGCAACACCCGGGCCACCAACGAGGAAGGCGTCATCTCCTCCCAGATCCTGGCCCGGATGAAACAAGGCGCACAATTGATGGTCATTGACCCGCGCAGAACCGGACTGGCGGGCCAGGCCGCATTCCATCTGCCCCTGCGCCCCGGCACAGACGGCGCCCTGGCCCTGGCCTTTCTGCACGTGATTATCACCGAAGACAGATATGACCGGTCGTTCGTGGAAAGCTGGACAACCGGCTTTGACGCCCTGGCCGAACATGTCCGCACATTTTCCCCGCAATGGGCCGAAAAAATCACCGGCGTGGATGCAGGTAGCATCGCGCAGGCCGCCCGGGCATACGCGCAAGCCCGTCCCGGATGCATTGCCTGGGGCAACGCGGTCGAACAGACGCCCGCGGCTTTTGACACCATCCGCTGCCTGGTTTCCCTGATGGCGGTGTGCGGCAACCTGGACGTGCACGGAGGCAACATCCGCGCCGCAGAGCCCCGGCTGCTGGCCCCGGGCAAATTCGTGCGGGCCGACCTGCTGCCGGAAAAACGCACGGAATGCATCAATGCCTACTGCGGCACCAGCTCTAAACTCATGACCGTGCCGCCGACTTATTTCCGGCGGGCGGTGCTCGAACACACCCCCTACCCGGTGCGCGCGGCTTACATGCAGACCACCAATCCCGTGCTCTCGTATGCGGATACCGACATGACCCGGCAGGCATTGTCCAGGCTGGAATTTCTGGCTGTCTCTGACGTGGTCATGACCCCCACTGCAGCCATGGCAGACGTGGTACTGCCGGCTGCAAGCCACATGGAATTCGACGATATCGGCCACTACGGGCTGGGCCACGGCATCATCCTGTCCAGGCCAAAGCTGGTGGACCCGCCGGGACAGTGCCGGCCGGATCTTGCAATCATAAACGACCTGGGACGCCGGCTTTCCGATCCGGACCTGTGGTTTGAGCGCTACGAGCAGATCATCGATGCGCTGCTGGCACCGGCCGGCCATGACCGGGCCTCGTTTGCCGCTCTGGGGTATCTCAGGGGCGAAAAAAAGTATCAGGAATATGCATCCAAGGGCTTTTCCACGCCGTCGGGCAAGGTCGAACTGTCCCTGAGCCAGTCCGGATCCCTGGGTGCCGCACCCCTGCCGGAATACCACGGCCCGGCCGAAGAAACCGATGCATACTATCCGCTGCTTTTGACCAGCGCCAAAAGCCCGAATTACCTGCATTCCTCCTATCGATGGGTGGAAAGCCTGCGCTTGCGCGAACCCCTGCCAAAGGTCCAGGTCCACCCGGAAACCGCAGAATCCCTGGGCCTGGAATCAGACCGGGAAGCCCGGATCGAGACCCGCCATGGCACCATTATCCAGGTGGTGGCGGTGACCGATAGCGTGCCGCCGGGCATGGCATGCGCCGCAATCGGCTGGTGGTTTCCGGAGATTGGCGCACACCGGGAAGAATCCTGGCAACGGTCCAATCTCAATGTTGCCACCTCCGCACAAACCCTTGGCCGCCAGTTCGGCACCCCGAACCTGCGCGGCATCCCCTGCCGCATCCAAAAGCTGTAAAACACGCCGTTTGTTGTACCATGTCTTTCCATGAAATACTGAATAGTAGGGGCGAACCTGTGTGTTCGCCCTTTCCCGGGCGAGCACACAGGTTCGCCCCTACGGTGCCGTGCTCCCTGACAATAGCATTGACGCCGGTTCGATTTTACAAATTCTCGTAACGCCTGCCGTTGTGCACAGATATCCCGGTGCACATAAAAATTCATACTTTTTTCACACCAAATTCGTATTTTCTTTTCCCTTTCCGCGGCTTAAGTATGTTTATAACAAAATCTCATGAACCAGACAGCGCAAAGGGGGAGGACAAACCCTTTTCCCTGATGTGAACAACATGAAAACTTCGGAGGACATCATAAAGACAATGCAACGATTCAGATTATTCACAGCGCTATTGCTTGTTGTCGCTCTCTGGGTCTCCAGCACGGCTGCAGCCGCCCGGAACCCCGTGGAAAATGGGCCGTACCGCATATGCACCTATACTCAAGGACTTTCAAGTGCCGGCTATAAGGGCGCCAAAATGTTCTATCCCTGCCGGACCCGGGCCGGACCATTTGCCGCGACAACTGTGACAAGCGGATACGGGGTCACTTATCGACAAATGAACTGGATCAGCACGCACCTGGCCTCACATGGCTACATTGTTCTGGCAATAACACCGAACAACCACTTCAGAACTACCAGATTCTGGCGAAAAGCCCACAATGCCGGGATCAAGCAACTTATTGCGGAAAACCGCCGGGTAAGCAGCCCCGTCCACGGGCTGATAAAGACAAACCGGCTCCAGGTCATGGGGCACTCTCAGGGCGGCGGTGGATGCCTGCTTGCAGCAGCGGACCAGGAAAACAACATTGCATCCGCGATCGCGCTGGCACCTCACATGGATTTTGACTACGACCTCAGCACCATCTCATGCCCCACCCAGATCCAGACCGGCACAAACGACACCACTGTCTACCCGGGCGATGTTGTGGAGATATTTCAAAGCCTTCCTGACAATATCAGCAGAGCCATTGCCTACCTTGACAATGTGGATCACGCGGACTGGGCCCTGCTGGGCGATTATCAGAATCGTCTCAAGACCTACATTACCGCGTGGATGAAGGTACACCTTGACGGGGACCTTTCCTACCAGCCATATATCGATGGACACCAGGACTGGTTTAACCTGTTTAAGTACTACAAGGCGGGGGAAACCGGCGGGCCCGGAACCGGCGGAAATCAGGGTGGTGCCGGATGCGGATGGTGAGCCCGGTCCCTTAAATTCATACTTTTTTCCTACCAAAGTCGTATTGTTATATGACCGCGAACTGCTATTCTACCTGTAAACATTGATAACATTGTGGTTTTCCCAACTTAAGAGAAGGAAAGGGGGTGACGTAACGAGCAACAAAGCCGGAAATTCATAAGAAAATTTAATAGTGATAATCAGGAGGTTATATCATGAAAGCACGACAACAAAAAAGTTTATTACTCATCCTGGCGGTTGCGGCGATTTTTCTGCTGGCCGGCCCGGCTCTGGCCCAGGACGGCTGCGGCGGCAACGGCACGGGACCGGCTGTCGGGCCCGCCCAGCCGGGCCCACATGGCATATGCAGCTATACCGACGGGGTCGGTGATTCTGACTACAAAAATGCGGAGATGTTCTATCCGTGCGACATCGCGGAAGAAGGAGAGCAGCAGGTCGCCGCCACAACAGTATCCGCAGGCTGGACCGGCAACAAGGACATGATGGACTGGATCAGCGAGCACCTGGCGACCCACGGTTACGTGGTGCTGGCAATCACCCCGAACCACCCGTTCGGATTTAACAAAACCTGGAAAAAAGCCCATCTCGCAGGTATAGAAAAGATCAAAGCCGAAAACGACAATGCCGGCAGCCCCATCAGCGGGCTGGTGGATACCAACAAGCTTCAGGTCATGGGCTTTTCCAAGGGCGGCGGGGGCACGCTGCTTGCCTCGGCGGAACTCGGCGACGAAGTCGCCTCCACCATCGCCTTGGCGCCGTTCTTTGACGGTAACTACTCCCTTGAAGGAATTGACTCGCCCACCCAGCTTCAAACCGGCACAAACGACAGCATCGCCCCGCCGGATGCAGTGGTGGAGATGTTTGACAACCTGCCGCCGGTAGAAAGACTCCTGGCCTACTTTGACGGAACGGGGCATCTGGAATACCAGAACTCCGGGGAACACCAGGACTGGTTTAAAACCTACATCACCGGATGGATGAAATACTATCTCGACGGCGATGAGTCCTACCTTGATTACATTGACGGCAGCCAGGACTGGTTCTACATGTTTGAATATTATCCCGCGGGCACGGGCCCCGGCCCGGGCGGAGGTAGCAGCAGTTGCGGCTACATGTTTGGTTCAAATTAAAAACAAAAATGGGGGCAGACTTTTGAATCTGCCCCCCCCCCTCCTAATTTTCTCATGTTATTTCAGCATGTTGCTATCCCACCATAAAGCTCCACAGGATCCCGGCCCCCACCGCTGAACCGATAACCCCGGAAATGTTGGGCGCCATTGCGTGCATGAGCAGGAAATTCTCCGGATCCTCGGCCTGGCCCACCATCTGGACGACCCGGGCCGAATCGGGCACCGCGGAAACCCCGGCAGCTCCCAGTAGCGGGTTGATCCTGGTTTTTAAAAACAGGTTCATGATCTTGGCGAAAATCAGGCCCGCGGCCGTGGCAATCCCGAAGGACACCGCCCCGAGCGCGAATATGCCAATGGACTTGCCGGTGAGAAAAACATCGGCCTGGGTGGAGGCGCCCACGGTCATGCCCAGCAGGATGGTCACCGTGTCAATGACCGATGTGCGGGCTGCCTGTGCCAGGCGCTCAGTAACCACGGCTTCCTTTAGGAGGTTGCCCAGAAACAGCAGTCCAAGCAGCGGCAGTGCGGCAGGCGCGATAAAACAGCAGAGCAGCACAGCGATAATGGGAAAAATCATTTTCTCCCGCTTGGATACCGTGCGCGGCTCCTCCATGCGGATCAATCGCTCCTTGCGGGTGGTCAGCAGCCGCATGATCGGCGGCTGGATGACCGGCACCAGGGCCATATAGGAATAAGCCGCCACAGCAATCGGGCCGATGAGCTCCTGGGCCAGCTTGGCGGTGAGAAAAATGGCGGTCGGGCCGTCCGCACCGCCGATAATGCCGATGGATGCGGCCTCGTTGGGGGCAAACCCGAGGGCCAGGGCCCCCAGGAAGGTAATAAAAATACCGGTCTGGGCCGCAGCACCCAGCAGCATGAGCACCGGCCGGGCAAGCAGGGTAGAAAAATCGGTCATGGCACCGATTCCCATGAACACCAGGGGCGGATAAATCCCCTTGGTGACGCCGAAATACAGATAGTGCAGCACGCTATTGGGCTCGTAAATGCTCAGGCCCAGGCCCTTGAACACCGGGATGTTGCCCAGCAGGATACCAAAGCCGATGGGCACGAGCAAAAGCGGCTCGTAATGCTTGGCAATGCCCAGGTAGATGAATATTATGCCGATGCCGATCATGATAAAATTGCGGTAATCGGCCAGGCCAAAACCCGTGTTTGCAAAAAAATCCAGAAACATCTCCATGGCGTTATTTCGGCTCCTGTCTTAACAACTGTTCATAGGCTTCCCGGTTCCAGCGAAAATACCCTCTGCCGTCACCCACGATCAGGCCGGCGGCAATCAGATGGCTGACCGTGGAATGAGCATGGGCAATGCCGCGGGTTTCGGCCGTACGGATGAGTTCCGGCAGCGAAAAGGGCTCGCCCGTGGCCCGGATCAACAGGTTGAACTGACGGGCAGACTCGTAAATGTTGTCAAAATATTTCACAACAGGCTCGGATTCAGGCGGTTTGGGTTCGGAAAACAGCCGGAGTGCTTTTTTGATATAGCTTCTCCGGTTGTCCCAGACAAAAAGCGCCCGGTGAAGCTGGGAAATGATCAGCGACAGGGAGACCAGTGCCGTAAATACGATGGTAATCCCCACTGCCGCCATGGCAAACCCGTTATGATAAAATATGGCTTCAAGCCCTGTCATGATTCCGTTTCCATGGTTTCGCGCATCTGAACGATTTCACTGATTTTTTTGATCAGTTTATCCCCGAGCGGCGCGTTTGACTGGAGCAGTTCCAGGAACCGGGCCCCCGGGATGGCCAGCAGATCGCCGTGCGTGAGGGCCGTTACACTGCCGGTATACTGAAACGGGCTGATCACCGAGGACCAGCCGATGATATCGCCCTTTTGATTTAAGGTAATGGCGCGGCCATCCCGGTAATGGATCATAAAATGCCCGTTTAAAATCACAAAAAACGTATGGGCCCGATCCCCTTCCCGGATCAGTTGTTCGCCTTCAATGACCCACACGTGACGCAGCAGCGGATAGATCTCCGCCCATTCCTCCGGGGCCAGGTCCCGGAAGATCGCAAGCTGCTTGATTTCCTCAATATTTAAAAGATGCATCCGCCGACGCTCCTCAGTAGGTGCTTTGCGCTTCGGTGACCTTGCCCCTGAAGATGTAGTAACAATAGCCCACATACGCCAGGATCATGGGCAGCAGGACAATTGTCCCCACCAGCAGCAGCGACTGGGACTCCGGGGCGGCGGCCGCCTGGCGGAACGTGATCTCAAAGGGCACCACATATGGCCACATGCTGATGGCAATGCCGAGGTAACCGGTGAGAAACAAGGCGTAACTCAATAAAAACGGCCGGTATTCCCGCCCGGCGTGCAAATCCCGCCAGATCCCGATCAATAAAACAACGCTGGCAGCAGGAATGGGCAGCAGCAGAAACACATTAGGCACGGAAAACCAGAGTTCCCGGATACCGGCATTCATGACGGGCATGCTGATACTGACCGCAGCCAGGAAAAAAGCCTGGTATATCAGTGCATAGGAGGCGCTTTTTCGGGCCCAGTCCCGGGTCTGTCCCTCGGTTTTCATCACCAGCCAGGTGCCGCCCAGCAGTGCATATCCAAAAACCACGGCCACGCCGGTCATCAGGCTGTATGCGTTGAGCCAGTCAAATGCGCCCCCGGCGTAACTTCGCCCGGCAACCTCAACGCCCTGCACAAAAGCCCCCAGAATAACACCCTGCATGAAGGCGGCGACCAGGGAGCCGAAATGAAAGGAATAATCCCAGACCCAGCGATTTTCCGGATCCGCCTTGAAGCGGAATTCAAATGCCACCCCCCGGAAAATCAGGCCCAGAAGCATCAGTATGACCGGGATGTAAAAAGCGGGCATGATCACGGCATATCCCAGGGGAAATGCCGCCAGCAGGCCGCCGCCGCCCAGCACCAGCCAGGTTTCATTGCCGTCCCAGAACGGGGCCACGGAATTCATCATATTATCCCGGCACTGGTCGTCGGGGGCAAACGGAAACAGGATCCCCACGCCCAGGTCAAAGCCGTCGAGCAGCACGTAAAGCAGAATCGCCACGCCGATCAGTGCGTACCATATCAGCGCCAGATCCAGGAACCCTTCAAAGCTAAACATGGCGGCCTCCTTTTTTTCCGGTAACATCTGTGACCAGCGGCGGCTGCTCCATGCCGTGGGCGCCATAGGCTGACTCCCCGTCTTCCGGGCCCTTGCCGATCAGGCGCAGGATGTAATAACTGCCTGCACCGAATACGAAGACGTACACGAGGATAAAGGCGGCCAGAGACAGGGCCACCGAGCTTCCTACCACAGGGGAAACCGCGTTTTCCGTGCGCAGCACACCCTGCACGATCCAGGGCTGGCGGCCGACCTCCGTGACAAACCATCCGGCCAGCACAGCGACAAACCCGGAAGGCGTCAGGGCCATGCACCAGTACTGAAACCAGCGCGTATCAAACAACCGCTTTTTAAAATACAGCACGATCGCGGCCA
>JAIPEJ010000200.1 GCA_021737225.1 Desulfobacteraceae bacterium | reverse complement strand
CCGGTGCAGGTTTACTCGCTGTTTAATCCGGAGGGGCTTTAAAAAGACAGCAATAGCTGTTTTTTGCAGCAATTGACCTTTTTTGCGTATTGTCGTATCCTTACAACAGGTTAACTGCATAAAATCGGAAAAGCCATAATGTGTGCCATCTCTTCATCTGATATGGAAATATACCGCAGGACTGCCCGGCGCAACAAGGCCGCCCTGGAACAGAGGGCCGCCTGCGTGATAAACACGGGTGGGCAGTGGCCGCCCTGGGCAGGGAAATCTCCGTGGACCTGTCCCGATGGAACAGGCATCACCTTCGCTTTGCAGGCAGGTGGCGGAAGGAATGGAAATATGGCTTCAGCTTATGCTTAAACCAAACGCGGTTTGAAAAAACACTTAAAGCAATTAAGGTTGCATTCCCATACTCTCGCACATAAATCGAACCTCTTCGGCCAGTTCTCTTCTCAACTCAGGCGGCTCCAGAACGCGGGCCCGCCATCCGTACTGAAGAACCTTCATTTTGATTTCCGTAAAATCGGCAGCGGGAATCGACAGCACCAGCCCGTCACCGGTTTCCTTCATTCGCTGATCCTTATGCCAGACCTGATCTCTGACCACATCGGCTGCCGTGTCAGTAAACAATATTTTTACGTCATGGACCGGCTCACCCTTAAAAATGCCGAATGATCCCTGCAGAAAATGATCCGCATCAACATCCCCGCACTCACAAGGCTCTTCCAGAACCTCCGGGCTGCTGACCCTTGCCATATGAAACATCCGGATGGAACCGCGCATGTGGCAATACCCCAGAAGATACCATCTGCCCTGGTAGTTGATCAGGCGCAGCGGATCAACCTTGCGAAAGCTTGTCTCGCAATTGGGCTTTGCATAAGCAAAGCGCAGGCGGGAGTCATTATGAAAAGCCATAAGCACGGCCCTGACAGCCTCCGGGGGCGCAGGCTCCACCTCTATTTTCTCGCAGTGAATCCTCCCGGCAAGCTTTTTGTAATCCGCACAGTAAAACTGTCCCATAACTTTCTGAAGATTTTCCATTTCAGGAATATCCATCAGCCCGGAATCCTCGGCCAGCCTGTTTAACACGGCAAACAAAAACAATGCAGCAGGCGATTTTTCAAACGGAAGCGCAAACCCACCCTCAATATACCTATATCCCTTCATCTTCCGCTCATAGACAAGCGGCGCATTGAGCCGGTCCCTTAAATACTCGATATCCCGGTGAGCCGTTGAAAGCGAAACCTCAAAATGCCCTGCCAGCTTTGCCGCATCCGGATATCTGCCCAGGCTCACCTCCCGGTGAAAATAGTAAATTCGCTCCAGCTTGCTCATGGCGTTTTTTTCCTTCCGCCCAAAATTTTTAACAGAGCAAAACACATTGTCACTATATGCTATTTTAGTTATGGTAGTATCCGTTTATACTGATAAAGAATTTGCCGTGCAAGAAACCTTTCGGTTTTTAATAAGAAAAACATAAATTGTTTTTTCTGTATTTCTACAATCAACCCGCCAAGGAGCACAACATGGCAAGTTATTCTGACTTTTTCCAAACCGCCACCGGTCACGATTCCATTTTTCCATATCAGCAGCGTCTTGCAGAAAACCAATGGCCGGATTTACTGAATATCCCTACCGGCCTTGGGAAAACCGCCGCAGTAACGCTGGCATGGGCGTGGAGACGGGGACTGCGCCCATACGGCAAAAGAGAAGCTACAGACGATACAACTCCCCGCAGACTTGTCTGGTGCTTTCCCATGCGGGTTCTTGTGGAACAGACAGTGGAAAACATCAAAGAATGGTTTTCGCGGCTTGGTTGGCTGGGTGAAGCCGGGGAAGGGAAAGTGTCGATCCATGTACTCATGGGCGGGGAAGATGACCTCAAATCCTGGACTCAATGGCCTGAAGAGGAAATGATCCTGGTGGGCACCCAGGACATGTTGCTTTCCAGGGCTCTTATGCGAGGATATGGTATAAGCCGTTACCAGTGGCCGATTCATTTTAGTCTACTTCACAATGACAGTCTGTGGGTATTTGACGAGGTTCAGCTAATGGGGTCCGGCCTCGCCACAGCCGCCCAGATCGAGGCTTTCAGGCGTAATTTCAGTCTTGCCAAGCCATCACGCACCTTGTGGGTTTCTGCCACACTGAGCCCTGCCTGGCTGGCCACCGTCGACTTCAAGCCCCATATAGACACATTAAACAGTCTATGCATAAACGAAGAAGACCGCAATATGCCGGCGGTCCAAACACGGCTTTCTTCCTTAAAAAGACTTGCCCCGGAGCAGTTGCCTCTTACAAAGGAAAACGCAAAACAAAAGGGAAAAGACTATATCAACAGTCTTTCCGAAAAAGTCATGGGTGCAAAAAAGGCTGGGAAAAATACGCTTGTGGTCCTGAACCGGGTTGACCGTGCACAAGGGTTATACAAAAAACTGAAAAAACAAAATCTGCCAGACGATTCACTATTGCTGCTTCATGCCCGCTTCAGGCCGGCAGAGCGACGCGCCATAGAATCCCGGTTAAAGACCCTGCCACCCAACGAAGGGCGCATAATTATCGCGACCCAGGCCGTGGAGGCCGGAGTGGACATCACCTCAGCAACTCTTTTCACAGAACTGGCTCCATGGCCCTCACTAGTTCAAAGATTCGGAAGATGCAACCGCTATGGGGAGGAAAATGCAAGCGGGGGCGGGGAGGTTTTCTGGGTCGATATCCAGGACGACGAGCAGAGCGCCCCATATGATCCAGAAGAACTCGATTCGGCAAGACGGATCGTGCAGAATCTGGATACTGCGGCAAGCGGTTCTCTGCCGCCGGTGGATGAAAAAAACGAACTACAAATGGTAATCAGGAAAAAGGATTTCATTGAGCTGTTCAATACAGACCCGGACATTTCCGGCTTTGACATTGACATATCAGAATACGTCCGTGACCCTGGTCAGCCCCGGTTCTCAGTTTTCTGGAGAGAAATGGATGATCCGAATGATCCGCTCCAGCCGCTGCCCGGCAGAGATGAGCTGTGCCCCGTGTCAATCGGACAGGCAAACACCCTCAAAAACAGAACAAAATGGTTCTGGGATACCCTGGCCCGGAAATGGGTTAAGTTAGCGGGCTTCATCAGACCGGGAATGACGCTCATGCTGGATGCCAAGGAAGGCGGATACCATCCTGAATATGGCTTTTCCGGGGATGAAAAAGGGCCGGTAAAAGTTATAGACTGTGCAAACAGCAATGAAGACACCTGTTTTGATAGCGACAAAAATTCCCTTCAGATCAAACCGGTCACTATTCCCGACCACCTGAACCAGACCGTTGAAGAAGCACAGACCCTCTGCAGTGCTTTAAATGAAAAACACTGGCTGAAGACAATCATGACGGCAGCCAAATGGCACGATGTTGGCAAAAGCCATCCGGTCTTCCAGGAAACCATGCACTCATGCGATCAGGTCCCGGCCGGCCTGCTGGCAAAATCCCCGTGCAACGCGTTTCACAACCGAAGGTACTTCCGGCATGAACTGGCCTCGATGCTGGCCTGGATACAGAATCCCACTGATTCGTCCCCGGAGGATATTAACGTGGTGGCCTTTCTCCTGGCAGCCCATCACGGCAAGGTCAGAATGAGCATCCGGGCACTGCCTGACGAACCCGAAGCACCGGAGGGAAAACGTTATGCCCGGGGGATCTGGGAAAATGACAAGCTTCCGGGATTTTCCATGAACGGCAATGAATTCCCTCCCACTGCGCTGAAACTGGACCTGATGGAACTCGGGGAGTCTCCCCCGGGGCCGAGCTGGACAGCACGCACCCAGGAACTTCTTGCCGACCACGGCCCTTTTGTTTTGTCCTGGCTGGAATCGCTGGTCCGTATCGCGGACTGGCGTGCCTCAGCAAACCCTGAAACAACGGCTTCCGGGGAGGAATAAGATATGAACCAAATCCACCTTACAGGCTGCAGCCCCACCCCGCTTGCAAGCTATCTCAAGGCGCTCGGAATCTTCCGGTTGGTTGCGGAGCAAATGAGCCGCCAAACTGCAGGTTTCTGGCAGGAAAAACACTTTTACCTGCAAACCATCTTATCCAAAGATGAACTGATTGATTTTTTCCTGATGAAGTACGAGCCCACCCCCATACTGGCTCCCTGGAACGGCGGCAGCGGATTCTTTCCCAAAGACAACAAAAAAGGAATCGACCCCATGGGCTCTGCTGAGGCTGATCGTTTTAGAAACATAAGGGACTCAATCAAATGGGCCGCAAAACTTTTAAATACCCTTGAAATTACAGAACGGCCTGACAACAAAGAGAAAAAATACTTTCTTCAAAAAATCAGATCCTCGGCACCTGATGAATATCTGCAATGGCTGGATGCTGCCATCTCCTTGTCGGCAGAAGATATTTTTTTCCCGCCTTTGCTCGGGACAGGCGGCAATGACGGAAGGCTTGATTTTACCAACAATTTCTTACAAAGACTGACAGAAATTTTCGATGTACATTCAGGCAGTCCAAGACCTGAAGCCAGACAATGGATTTTAAATGCGCTTTTTGGGGAATCGACTCCCTCGCTTTCAAACAAGCCGATCGGCCAGTTCTCACCCGGCAATCTGGGTGGCCCCAATTCCACGACTGGGTTTTCATCGGATTCTCTAATGAATCCCTGGGATTTTGTCCTTATGCTGGAAGGATGCATACTGTTTGCATCTGCAATAACCCGAAAAAATGATTCAACAGGAAAAGGACGGCTTTCATATCCTTTTACCGTGAGGTTAACAGGCGGCGGGAGCGGCGGCGTTGCCATGGAAGACGAACAAAAAACAAGAGGTGAAATCTGGCTGCCTTTATGGAAAAATCCCGCTTACCTGGAAGAAATCAGACAACTTTTCTCTGAGGGACGCGCTACTGTAGGAAGAAAGCCCGCCAGGGACGGCCTTGATTTTGCAATGGCCATAGCTCAGTTAGGGATTGACAGAGGGATTCATGCCTTTGAGCGATATTCCTTTCTGGAGAGAAACGGGCTTGCATATATCGCCTCACCGATTGGCAAACACCTTGTTTGCCCCAATCCAAACATAAACTTGACTGCCGATTTAAATAAAAACGGGTTCCTTGACAGGACTCGGGCGGCAGCCAGGGGCAAAGAGGCATCCAACGGTATGATTCAAGCCGTGGAAAAACTGGAAAATAACCTTTTTGAGCTGACAAAACCTGGAAGCGGCCGTCAGG
>JAIPEJ010000016.1 GCA_021737225.1 Desulfobacteraceae bacterium | reverse complement strand
CCATTTACACCATCCCGCGCCATGACGTATTTTACCGTATTGGCGGCCTCGCCCTGGGCCCCGCTGCGATTGTAGCACCGCACCTGATACCGGTACACGTACCCGGGCTCCGGCCGGTCCCGGAACTGCCAGGTTTCAGTCGAAACGCGGCCTTCGTGCCGTGCCACCCGGCCGATTTTTTCATACCGATGGGGGCACTCCGGGCAGTCCGCCTCTATCGGCGTTTTTGCACGATACACGAAAAATCCTGCCGTCGCTGCACCCCCTGGTTTTCCTTCTTCTGCCAGTGACCAGCTTAATATAAGGACCGAATCGTCCCTGGCAACTCCCAGATTTTCCACTACCGGAAGCTGCGGCGGCTGGGGCGCCACAGGGGGTCCCTTTTTTCCGCACCCTGCTGCGCCAATCATAAGCATTGCCAGAAGCAGGTACACGGCCAGGGTCTGCAGGCTTTTCATGTATCACTCCGCTTCCAGGCGCTGTTTTGCCTTTTTAACGGCCGCTGCAACATTTTCCCGGGCAGTGCCGCCAAAGACCCGACGCCGATCAATCATCTGCTCAACAGACAGGGCATCATAAACATCCTCGCCGATTTTCCCGGAAAACTGCTGAAGTTCCGACAGGCTCAGCTCGTGGAGTTCTTTGCCGCAATCCATTGCCCAGGCCACGGCCTTGCCTACGCATGCATGGGCCTCGCGAAACGCCATACCCTTGGAAACCAGGTAGTCGGCCAGGTCCGTGGCGTTTTGAAAGCCCCGGCCCGCCGCCCGGCCGGTAACCCCGGACTTGACCCGGATGTTCGGCGTCATGCGGATATAGATATCCAGGCACGCCTTCAGGGTGTCCACAGCATCCATGAGCGGAATCTTGTCTTCCTGCATGTCCCGGTTATAGGTCAGGGGCAGCGACTTCATCAGGGTCAGCAGGTTGACCAGCCCGCCGAATACCCGGCCGGTTTTTCCCCGCACCAGCTCCGGGATGTCGGGATTTTTTTTCTGCGGCATGATGCTACTTCCGGTACAGAACGCATCCGGCAGGTCCACGAAATCGAATTCCGCAGAAGACCAGAGCACAAGTTCCTCTGAAAGCCGGGATAAATGCGTCATGCAGATGCTGGCCGCGGACATGAATTCGAGCATGAAATCCCGATCTGATACCGCGTCCATGCTGTTTTCCGAAACCTTTGAAAATCCGAGCAGCCGGGCCGTGTATTCCCGGTCCAGCCGGTAGGTGGTGCCTGCCAGCGCAGCACTGCCCAGCGGCATCACGTCCATTCGTTCCAGGGCATCGCAAAAGCGGCTGGTATCCCGGGTAAACATTTCGTAATAGGCCATTGCGTGATGGGAAAACAATACGGGCTGGGCCCGCTGCAAGTGGGTGTAGCCGGGCATGGCCACGCCCATGTTCGCCTCTGCCAGATCCACCAGCGCCTGCCTGAATGCGCGGAGCTGTGCGATAATGCCCCGGGTTTCAGCTTTTAAGTACAGCCGCGCATCCAGTGCGATCTGGTCGTTGCGGCTTCTTGCGGTATGCAGCTTGCGGGCAAGTGCGCCCACGTGTGCGGCCAGCCGGTCTTCCACGTGCATGTGAATATCTTCGAGCCGGTCTGAAAACACCACCTCTCCGCGGGAGATCTCCTGGCGCACCTTTTCCAGGCCGGCTGCCAGTTCTTCTGCCTCGGTTTCGGCAATCACGCCGGCCCGGGCCAGGGTCCGGCAGTGGGCGATGCTGCCATCAATATCGTAGTGGTACAAATGCCGGTCCACTGCCATGGAAGAGGTAAAGGCCTCCACCGCCTTGTCCGTGGGCTCGGAAAACCTGCCGTCCCAGGGTTTTTCCCCCATGCGATTACCCCCGTGCCGACTTTTCCATCAGGTTTCGAATCCGGAGCCGAAGCGCATTTAACCGGATAAAGCCTTCGGCATCCTCCTGCCGGT
The DNA here is from genome assembly GCA_021737225.1 of Desulfobacteraceae bacterium. Lineage (GTDB taxonomy): Bacteria > Desulfobacterota > Desulfobacteria > Desulfobacterales > Desulfosalsimonadaceae > Desulfosalsimonas. The sequence goes on along the minus strand of JAIPEJ010000016.1, from coordinate 27,065 downwards.
ACACCGTGTCATCCTCGAAGGTGGCAAAATCAGCGCTGTACAGGGAATGCCCGGATTTGCGGCCCAGCACCCGGCATCCGCCCTTGTAGAGTTCCAGCCGCACCACGCCGGAGACGTTCTTCTGGGCCTGGTCCATCATGGACTGCAGTAGTTCGCGTTCCGGGGCAAACCAGAACCCGTTGTAGATCATCTCCGCATACCGCGGGATCATGGAATCGCGCAGATGCATGACCTCCCGGTCCATGGTAATCGACTCCATGGCCATGTGAGCAGTGCGAAGTATGCTGCCGCCGGGCGTCTCATACACGCCGCGGGATTTCATGCCCACGAACCGGTTTTCCACGATATCGGCCCGGCCGATGCCGTGGCGGCCGCCCAGCCGGTTTAACTCCGCGAGCAATGCGGCCGGGGACAGTTTCTGGTCGTTAACAGCCACCGGATCTCCCTGATCAAACGTGATGTCAACAACTTCCGGTTCATCCGGGGCCTGCCTCGGCGAGGCCGTCAGCAGAAACATGTCCTCGGGCGGCGGATTCCAAGGGTCTTCCAGGATGCCGCCCTCGTAGCTGATATGCAGCAGGTTGCGGTCCGTGCTGTAGGGTTTTTCTTTAGTGGAGGTCACGGCAATGCCGTGCTTTTCCGCAAAAGCCATCAGCGCGGTACGGGAATTCAGATCCCACTCGCGCCAGGGAGCGATTACCTTGATATGCGGATCCATGGCGTAATAACTGAGTTCAAATCGCACCTGGTCGTTTCCCTTGCCGGTGGCACCGTGGCTGACCGCTTCGGCGTTTTCCGCATGCGCGATTTCAATCTGCCGCTTGGCGATCAGGGGCCGGGCCAGGGAGGTGCCCAGCAGGTACTGGCCCTCGTAGATGGCATTGGCCCGGAACGCCGGAAACACGTAGTCGGATACGAACTCTTCCTTCAGATCGTCGATATAGACCGCAGATGCCCCGGTCTTCTTCGCCTTGTCTTCAATGGGGTCGAGTTCCTCGCCCTGGCCGATATCTGCGGCAAACGCGATCACCTCGCAGTCATAGGTTTCAGCCAGCCATTTCAAGATCACGGACGTGTCCAGGCCGCCGGAATAAGCCAGAACCACTTTATTGATATTTTCACCCAAAATATTTTCTCCTGTTGTCTATAATAGCCCAAAATTCAGACCGACCTGATAATCAGCGTTTCGAGTATCGCCTTGTGCATGTGCATCTTGTTTTCCGCCTGGTCCCAGACCACGGACTGACTTGATTCAAAGATTTCCTCGGTAATTTCCTCACCCTTGTGCGCGGGCAGGCAATGCATGACAATGGCATCTTTTGCAGCGCCTGCCATAAGCTCTCGGTTTACCTGGAAAGGCGCAAACACCGCGCGCCTGGTTTCTTCTTCGCTTTCCTGTCCCATGCTGGCCCACACATCCGTATTGACCACATCCGCATTTTCCACGGCTTCTGCCGGGTCATGGATCACCCGGATTTTATTGCCGGCCCGGCTCCGGGCACGCTCCACGATTGCCGCCTCCGGCATGTAGCCCTCCGGACATGCCAGGACCAGTTCAAAGCCCAGCACGGCAGCGGCATTGATCCAGGAATGGGCCATGTTGTTGCCGTCTCCTACCCAGGCGACGCTGATTCCCTGGTATCCGCCCTTGAACTCAATCACGGTCATAAGATCACTTAACACCTGGCAGGGATGGTAGGTATCGGTCAGGGCATTGATTACGGGTATCGAAGCGACCCGGGCAAATTCGGCCTGCATTTCCTGGGAATAGGTCCGCAGAACCAGGGCGTCCAGGTAGCGCTCCAGCACCCGGGCCGTATCCGCTATGGGTTCCTGTCTTGCAAGCTGGGTGTCTGCGGAACTGATAAACAGCGATGTGCCGCCCAATTGAGCTGCGGCCGCCTCAAAGGAAATCCGTGTCCGGGTGGAGGCTTTTTCAAAAATCAGCCCAACGGTTCTGCCCGCCAGGCAGGGGTTGGAAACGCCCTGTTTTCTTCGGTGTTTGAGCTCGCCGGCGCGGGAAAACAGGTGATCAAAATCAGAAGCCGACAGATCGGCCAGTGTCAGTATATCCTTTTTCAATGTGTCCTCTCAGCAGGTTCGGCTTTCGCCCCTTTCGGCAAAAATTTCATCCAGGCACTGGATCAGGCTGTCAACTTCCTCCCGGGTAATTATCAACGGCGGGACAAACCGCAGCACGTTTTCCTGGGTGCAGTTAATCAGAAAACCCTTTTTCATGCAGGCCTCAACAACGGGGGCGCCTTTTTCCGAAAGTTTCATGCCCAGCATCAAGCCGATGCCCCGCACTTCCTCTATTTCCTGGTACCGATCCTTGAGCCACAGCAGCTGGGACTTGAAATATTCGCCCACTTCCCGGCAGTGCCCGAGGATGTTTTCCTCCTCGATGAGCTTGAGCACTTCGCGTGCGGCTGCCGTAATCACCGGCGTGCCGCCGAAGGTCGAGGCGTGCGTTCCGGGTGTAAAAGCCTTGGAAGCCGATTCCGTACACAGCATGGCACCTATGGGCAATCCGTTGCCCAGGGCCTTGGCAAGGGTCATGACATCCGGCTTGACACTGAAATGCTCATAGGCGAACAATTTACCGGTCCTGCCGATGCCTGTCTGGATTTCGTCAAATATGAGGAGAATGCCTTTTTCATCGCAAAGCCGGCGCACCTCTTCAAGATAACCTGAATTGGCGCACCGGATGCCGCCTTCGCCCTGGACCGGCTCCACGAGCACCGCGCACGTCTTGTCCGTGACCGCCGCTTCAAGCTTTTCCATGTCATTAAACGGCACGAAATCAAATCCCTCCAGAATCGGCTCAAAGCCTTCGCGCACCTTCTTCTGGCCAGTTGCCGAAAGCGCGGCAAAGGTGCGTCCGTGAAACGACTGGTCCATGGCCACCACACGCCAGCGCTGAGTTTCTCCCTTGTCGAAAAAGGTCTTGCGCGCCAGCTTGAGGGCCGCCTCGTTTGCCTCTGAGCCGCTGTTGCAGAAAAACACCCGGTCTGCAAAGCTGCGTGCAACCAGCCACTCGGCCAGATCAATCTGCGGGACCGTATAATACAGGTTGGATACATGATAGAGCTTATCGGCCTGCAGCCTCAAGGCCCGGGAAATTTCCGGGCTGGCATGGCCGAGGTTACATACCGCAATGCCGGCCACAAAATCCGTGTATTCGTTATCATCCGCATCCCACAGCGTACATCCCCGCCCCCGCTTGATTACCAGCGGAAAACGCTTGTAGGTATTGGCAATCACCTTGTTGGCCCTGTCGATGTATTGTTCGTTCATTTTTCCTGCCTATGTGGTTACCTGGGTGCCGATGCCCTGGTCTGTGAAAAGCTCCAGAAGCAGGGCATGACGCCGGGTGCCGTTGATGATCTGGACCTTTTCAACCCCGTTTTTCAGCGCATCGAGTGCGTATTCGATCTTGGGAATCATGCCGCCGGATATCGTTCCCGCCTGGATCATCTGCTTGACCGTTTCCGTGTCCACGGATGAAACCAGGTTTTGCTCCGTATCCATCAGGCCGTCCACGTCAGTCAGATAAATCAGCCGTCCCGAGGCCAGTTCCCCGGCGACCTTGGGTGCCACCAGGTCCGCGTTGATGTTGTAGGTCTCACCGGCCGCACCCACCCCGACCGGGGCGATCACCGGAATAAACCCCTGGCCGGAAAGCGTCCGGATCAATTCCGCGTTCACCCGGGTCACCTTGCCCACCAGGCCGGGATCGATGATCTCGGGTGCCTTGTTTTCATCCGGCTGATGCATGATCTGCAGTTTTTCTGCCTGGATCAGCCCGCCGTCCTTACCGGTCAGGCCCACGGATTTCCCCCCCTGGCGGTTGATCTGGGCCACGATGGACTTGTTGACGTTTCCGCCGAGCACCATCTCCACGACATCCATGGTCTCCTGGTCGGTAAAGCGCATGCCGCGAACAAACCGCGGGCTGATGCCCATGCGTTCGAGCACCTTGTTGATCTGCGGGCCACCGCCGTGGACAATCACCGGGTGCAGGCCGATGAACTTCATCAGCGTGATATCCCGGGCGAAATCCTCCTTGAGCTGCTCATCGACCATGGCATGACCGCCGTATTTGACCACCAGGGTCATCCCGGAAAAAAACCGGATATACGGCAGGGCCTCGATGAGTATGTCGGCAACATTGGGTGTCATGATTCGCTAAAAATTTGAAACGCTCAATTTAGGTTCTACAGGATATAGCGGCTCAGGTCCTGGTCCTCTTTTACGTCCCGGAGACGTTGTTCCACAAACGTCCGGTCGATCTCCATTTTCTTTTGATCAATATCCGGGGCGTCAAACAGGATGTCTTCCAGCAGATGCTCCATTAACGTATGAAGCCGGCGTGCACCGATGTTTTCGGTCTGGTTGTTCACGGTTTCGGCAAATCCGGCAATCTCCTCGACGGCTTCATCTGCAAAAGACACTTCCATTCCCTCGGTGCGCAGCAGGGCGATATACTGGAGCAGCAGCGCGTTTTTCGGCTCTGTGAGAATCCGGATGAAATCATTCTTATACAGGGAATCGAGCTCCACGCGAATGGGAAAGCGGCCCTGGAGTTCAGGGATCAGGTCCGAGGGCTTGCTGGTATGAAACGCCCCGGAAGCGATAAACAGAACATGATCCGTCTTGACCGGCCCGTGCTTGGTATTGACCGTGCTGCCCTCCACAATGGGCAGCATGTCGCGCTGCACGCCCTCCCGGGAGACATCCGGGCCCTGTCCGCCTTCCTTTCCCGTGATCTTATCGATTTCGTCGAGAAAAATAATGCCGGACTGCTCCACCTTTTCAATGGCCTCCTGGGTCACCTTGTCCATGTCCACGAGCCCCTGAGCCTCTTCCTGGGCCAGGATTTCCATTGCCTCGGCCACGGTGACCCGCCGTTTGCGCGAGGATCCCCGCGGCATCATGCTGCCGAGCATATCCTTGAAATTGATTCCCATCTCTTCCATGCCGGTATTGGAAAAAATTTCCACCATGGGCGATGAAGAGCGATCAGAAACATCAATGTCAACCTGCCGGTTATCAAGCCTGCCGTCGCGAAGCATGCGGCGGAGCTTTTCCCGTGTTTCAGAAGAAGCTGCCGGTTTTTCCGGTTCATAGACCACCTGGCCGGAGTCATCCGCGCTCCCGGTTTCGTCCTGGGAAGACTGCTGCCGGGGGCTGCGGCTTCCGGATTCCGGCAATAGCAGGTCTAATACCCGTTCTTCGGCCATTTCCCATGCCTTGCCCTGTACTGCCTCCTGCTCGCGCGCCTTGAGCATGTTTATGGTCAGCTCCAGCAGATCCCGGATCATGGATTCCACGTCCCGGCCGATGTATCCCACCTCGGTGAACTTCGAGGCCTCCACCTTGTAAAACGGAGAATCCGTGAGATTGGCCAGGCGGCGGGCAATCTCGGTCTTGCCCACGCCGGTGGGCCCGATCAGGATGATGTTTTTCGGCGCAATCTCCTCGCGCAGCTCGGGATCCACCTGGCGCCGGCGCCAGCGGTTGCGAAGCGCAATGGCCACGGAGCGCTTGGCGTTATGCTGACCGATAATATATTTATCAAGCTCTTCTACAATCTGCGATGGTTTTAAATCACTCATAGTCGTTATATTATCTCGGTCTTCATATGTCTTGATTGCCATGGATTACCAGAGGCAGTGTGCTGTTGCCCCGGTAAATTTCGAAATCCGAATATCGAAATTCGAGACAAACTCGAATACCGAATTTTCAAAATTTTTGAAAATAATTATGCAGCCACCTTTCGAATTTCGGATTTCGTGCTTCGAATTTATGGTGCCAGCAGCGGCACCGCTTGAACCAAATGCCCCGGACAAAAAAAAGACGAAAGCTTTCAATACGCGGGGCTTTTAGATTTCTTCCACCACGAACTCGTGATTCGTGTATATGCACAATCCGGCGGCGATCTCCATGGATTGGCGAACAATATCGGAGGCCTTGAGCTGCAGGCCGCCGGCGTGCCGGATCAGCGCTGTGGCCGCGGCATGTGCCGCCACCCCGCCGGAACCGATGCCGAGGATGCCTTCATCCGGCTCGATCACGTCCCCGTTGCCGGATATCAAAAGCATCTGACTGGCATCCACCGCGATCATCATCGCCTCCAGGCGCCGCAGGTACTTGTCGGTGCGCCAGTCCCGGGCCAGCTCCACGGCCGCCCGGATCAGGTTGCCATTGTATCGCTCCAGCTTGCCTTCCAGCCGCTCGGAAAGGTTTAAGGCATCTGCAGTGGCCCCGGCAAACCCGACAACGATCTGATCATTATATATCCGCCTGACCTTTCTGGCCTGGTGCTTGATAACCGCATTGTTTAAAGTGACCTGGCCGTCTCCGGCCACGGCAACCCTGCCGTCGTATCGAACCGCCAGTATGGTCGTTCCGTGAAAATCCGCCATAAATGTCGTGCCTTTCCTTATTTCCTGGGGTGTGCGCTGTCATAGGCGGCCATCAGCCGATCAATGCTGACGTGCGTATATTTCTGGGTCGTGGAAAGCTGCCTGTGTCCCAGAAGCTCCTGGACCATCCGAAGATCCAGGCCGGCATCCAGCAGGTGCGTGGCAAAGGTATGGCGCAGGTCATGCGGAGAAACCGGCATGGTCAGGCCGGCTGCCCGGGCCGCCTGCTCCAGCATGCGCGCAACGGATCGCACGGTCAGGCGGCCGCCGTTTTTATTCAAAAAAAGCGGCCCTTTCCATATATCCGGCGTCTTCGCACTGTTGCCGTACAAATCCTCCCGATAAACCCGGACGGCCTGCAGCGCCTTCTCACCGATCGGCACGATCCGCTCAATTGATCCCTTGCCCAGCACGCGGACAATCCGCTGGTCAAAATCGATGTCCTCAACGTCTAACCCCACCAGCTCGGAAACCCGAATGCCCGTCGAATAAAGCGTTTCCAGGATCGCCCGGTTGCGCTTTCCCGACAGCGTCTGATCGTTTACCGAATCAATCAGCCGGAACATGTCATCCACGGTCAGGTGGTTGGGCACCGGTTTGTCCTGCTTGGGTGTGAGCACCGAGGCCGCCGGGTTCTCGGAAATCACCCGGTGCTTTTCCAGGAAGTTGAAAAAGGACCGGATCGCAGACAACTTCCGGGCAATCGAGGTCTTCTTGATTTTCTGCTTATACAGCAGCCCCAGGTAGCTCCGGATCACCAGGGCACTGACCTGCTCGATGCCGGCGGATTGCCCCGGATCCGCATCTGTCTCCGCCTCCCGCGAATCCCTTGTGGCGGTTGTGGTCCGGTTGGCGACAAAGTATGCCAAAAAATCCTTCAGGTCCCTGGCATAAGCCCGGCAGGTGTGATCGGAATACCCTTTTTCAGCAGCCAGGTAATCCACGAATGAATCGATCAGCTCTGTTACGGCATTTGCAGTCATTCCAGCGCGATCATGGCTTCGAGTTCCAGCCAGGTGCTGACCTCCGGAAACGGATGTTCTTTCCGGTTCCACGGCTGCGAAAATACAATCGGCTGAATACCGGCTTCGGCAAGCAGGTAACAGGTTTCCAGCCGGTCTTCCACAAAGTGGGAGATGTTACGCTCGGCCAGCACTTCCCTTTTATCCTCAAATGACCCGGTGGCCACCACGTCAAGGCAATCGGCCCCGACCTGCAGCACACTGCAGAGCCATTCGGCAATATGGTCTCCCGCCGGCCGGGCGGTAACAAAAAGCATCGGTCGGCGGCTGCCAATGATGCGCTGTAGCACTTCCGGGGCATGAGCGATCGGGTAAAGCGGCAGTGCGTATTTGCCCTCCAGAATCCGGAGGATAATCTCCCACATCACGGCTTCGTCAACACCATCGTACTGCCGCAGATCGTAGTCCGTTATATCCTCATACCGGATATGGCTGATGCCGAAATCCTTCTCGGCAATCGCCAGAAACAAAGACATGGTGTCTGCCACCACCCCGTCGATGTCAAATGCCAGAAAAGCGGGATCGATTTTCATGTCTGCATGTCTGGATTATGCCACACGCCGGGTTTTCTTCTTCAAGCGACTGATTTTTCGCCGGTAAATGTCGGCCATCTTCTTGTCGTCCTGTTCAAGACAGGTCTGCCGTTGTTTTTTAAGCTCCCGGATCTTTTCCTTGATCTGGCGCACGGAAACATCGGCCTGTTTTTTCCTGCCGGTGTCTTCGATCCCCTTGACTTTTTTAATGGCCTTGATCAGTTCGGTCTTGTTCATGCCGGAAGCACCGGTGATCTCCGGCAGATTGATGGCCATATCCCGCAACTCGGAAGCGGTCATTTTCTCCAGCGGTTTTTCCTTGGTCTGCTTTTCCTTTTTTCCCATGGCTTGCTCTCATCTCCGTTGATTTTCAAGGATTGCCAAAAATACAAAGCGGAGGTCGATGCCCCCGCAATCCTATATAAAGTCAATCCCTGTATTTAAAATATATGTTTTTGCGATGTCAATGAATATTTAATGACTTATACGCGCCATGACCTTTTTCATATCCTCCCATACCGCCCTTTTGGCCTCGGGATTGACCAGCAGATAGGCGGGCTCATAGGTTGGCATCACGCAAATGCCCTGGTACTCCCGAAACTCTCCCCGGATGCGGGATATTGGCGACTCGGTCCGTAAAAGGGCCTGAGCGGCAAACCCGCCGAGCAGGCAGATCATTTCCGGTGATACCGCCTGGATCTGCCGTTCCAGGTGCTTCCGGCAGGCCCGGGCTTCGAATTTATCCGGCATCCGGTCGGATTGCGGGCGGCATTTGACCGCGTGGCTAATGTAGACCGACTCCCGGCTCTGCCCGATGGCTTCGATAATCCGCGTGAGCAGTGCCCCTGCTTCTCCGCTGTATGGAATGCCGGTCTGCTCGTCTTCTGCCTCCGGAAAAGGGCCGATAAACATGATCCGGGCCCGGGGGCTGCCGTGCCCGAAGACCACGGCACTGCGTTCATCTGCAAGACGGCAGCGCCGGCAGGCGCCGATGCCTTCGGTTGTCTCTTCCAGGCCGCCGGATGCCTGGGCCCCTGCGATCTCCCACTGTTCCGCGATCTGCCGGCCCTCCGGGCCCGGTCCTATACCGGTACAACCGATGTCATTTAAAAAACACAGGTATTGCCTGACCTCGTCAAGCATCTGCGCACAGGATCCGGGATTCACTGTCCCCATGCCAAACCCTTCCGCACTCAGGCGGTTTCCAGAGTAATGATCCGGTCGAGCAGCACGTGTGCTGCCGCCTCCTTGTCCATCAACGGCAATTGCTCGGACTTGCCGTTCTTGTAAAACAGCCGGATGTGGTTGGTGTCTGTGCGGAATCCGGAATCCGCCCCGCCGATCAGGTTAGCGGCAATCATGTCGAGTTTCTTGGCCGCCAGCTTCGCAGTGGCGTTTTCTTCCAGGTCCCGGGTCTCGGCTGCAAACCCGACCAGGATCTGCCCGGCGCACTTGCGCTCTGCCAGTGCCGCCAGGATGTCTGTGGTTTTTTCAAGCTCCAGGGTAATGCGTTCCTGGCCCTTTTTAACCTTGTGCAGGGCAACCTCCACGGGCCGGTAATCGGATACGGCAGCCACCTTGATGATCATGTCCGCGCTGTCTGCTTCGGCAAACACGGCTTCAGCCATTTCCTGCGCGGTTTCCACCCATACATGGTGAACCCGGTCCGGAACTTCAATCTCGGTGGGCCCGGATACCAGGATCACGTGCGCGCCCCTGCCAGCCGCGGCCCGGGCCAGGGCATATCCCATTTTCCCGGATGACGGGTTACTGATAAACCGAACCGGGTCCATGGGCTCCCGGGTGGGGCCTGCTGTGACCACCACCTTTTTGCCGAAATAATCATTTGGCAGAAAAACATCCAGGATCCGGCTGTAGATCCGCTCCGGATCAGCCAGCCTTCCCGGTCCGACCGCCTTGCAGGCCAGCTCGCCGGCACTGGGCTCCACAATGATGTAGCCGTCTGCCTCGAGCTGCTCCAGATTTCTCTGGACGGACCTGTTTTCATACATGTGCGTGTTCATGGCCGGGCAGATCAGTTTTGGCGCGGTCACCGCCAGCATCAGGGTGCTCAGTGCGTCATCAGCGATCCCGTTGGCCAGCTTGCCGATAATGTTGCCGGTTGCCGGTGCAATCACTGCGGCATCGGCATTTTCAGCCCAGGAAATATGCCGCATGGGTTCTTCCCGGTTCGACTCGAACATGTCCATGAATACCGGATGACCGGATATGGCTTCAAACGTCACCGGTCCCACGAACCAGCCGGCATTCCGGGTCATTGCCACGCGCACGTCGGCCCCGGCCCGCTGCAGATGCCGCATGAGTTCCACGCTCTTGTAACACGCGATACCGCCGGATACACCAAGGATGATCCGCTTGTTTTCAAGGAACTCCATAAAATCCATCCGGTTGTCTTTATGAAAATGCCTGAACCGTTGCCGGCCCAAGCAGCGGATAACGGAATATTTCGAAACTATCCGGTTTTATCCGAATTGTCAAACCCGTAGAAACCTGCCGCGGGTAAAACCTAAAGACCGTGTACTGCAGAGCCTCGCGATGTTGAAAACATCTGGAAAAGCCCCGGGCTTCACCCCCCAGCCGCGAGCGTCGCTTGCCGGGGCTGCCGCATGGCGCATTGCACGAGGGCCGGAGCAGCTCTTGGCGAAGCGGAGCAGGCGGCCGGCACTGTTTGAGCCGAAAGGCGAGTTTGCCGAGCCGCCGCGAAGCAAGCCTTAGAGATGCCCGGCCCGAGTGCAGCGACATGCGGCAGCCCCGGCAATCTCCGCACGAGAAAACCCATCCGGCTTACCAAAGACTGATTCAGGCTTTCCAATTCTAATGGTTTGTCTTCGAATTCCGGGGATTTTGAAGCCCTTCGGGATTATATTGGCGGAATTGTCCAGGGGGTTGAGACAGTTCGGGACGTCGGGGTGGTTTGCGCAGATGCATCGGGCGCGTCAGCGGACGGCAGATGCGCAAACTTCCCCGGCGGCCCGACCTGCGAAAGTCCTTGAAGCCTGATGATTTTTTTGCAGCACGCCGCGCATTTGAAGCGCAACAGAAATCAACCGAAATGTCGTTGTCGTAATCGGCATTTTTTCGATTGCGATACTGATTTTGATTTCGACTATAAACAGGACATTCTGATCTGGTAATCTGTTTTGAAAATCTATTGCATTCCATTGTAAAACCTTACATAAAAATACTTGAGATTTAAAATCCCCTTGACACCATGAGCCTTGCTCAATATAATGATCATTGATCAAAAACGCCTTTCCCCTTCCTGATGACCGAATTTAAAGGAGGCCTGTGATGTACGACTTTATGCTGACCCCGCAGGAGCAGGAGCTGAAAAAACAGGTGCGCGACTTTGTCCGGGACGAAATCTCCAGTGATTTTCTGCGGAAAATGGATAAAAACGAGATTACCTATCCCCGGGAATTTGTGGAAAAACTCGCCGAACGCAAACTCCTCGGCATCCGCTTTCCGGAAAAATACGGCGGACGCAACATGAGCTGGGCGGCGGAAATGGCCGCCGCAGAAGAGATCGGGTGCCTGGGCATGGCGCTGGGCTGCGCATTTGTCATGCCTTCCATTGTCGGCGAGGCCCTGCACCAGTTCGGCACTGAAGAGCAGAAACAAAAATACCTCAAGCCCTATCTCGAGGGAAAGCTGGTTGCAGCCGAGGCCCTGACCGAACCCCGGGGCGGCTCCGATTTTTTCGGCGCCATGACCCGGGCCGAAGACAAGGGGGACCATTTTGTCTTAAACGGCATGAAGCGTTTCGTGGTGGGCGCCGAAGGGGCGGATTTCTTTCTGGTCTACTGCCGCACCAACTTTGACGCGGAAGCCCACAAGTACCACCGTATCAGCCTGCTGATCGTGGAACGGGGACCGGGCGTGGAAACCGAATACCTTTACGGCCTGCTGGGATGCCGGGGCGGCGGCACCGGGCGGCTGGTCTTCCGGGACGTCAAGGTGCCCAAGGAAAATCTCGTGGGCGAACTCCACGGCGGGGCCCTTTGCTTCCACCAGATGATGATCCCGGAGCGGCTGACCTCGGCCGGCGGATGCCTGGGGATCTGGGGTGCCCTGGACCTGGCGGTCCGCTACTCCGACCGCAGGCGGGCTTTTGGCAAGACGATCCGCAAATATCAGGCAGTGAGTTTCAACGTGGCAGACTCGATTACCCAGCTGGATGCCGCCCGCGCCATGACCTACATGGCCGCCCGCGCGGTGGACGAAAACTACCCCGAGGTGCGAAGACTTGTCAGCGAAGCCAAGCGGTTTGCCACGGAAGCGGCCTGGGAAATCGTAAACAATGCCATGCAGGTCATGGGCGGCATCGGATATACCGAGGTCTATCCCATTGAGCGGGCCCTGCGCGATATCCGCCTGGGCATGATCTGGACGGGTACCAGCGAGATCATGAATCTTTTGATCCAGCATGAATACTATAACCATGTGCTGGATTCCGAATATGACCGCCGCAAAATGGAAGCCGACGCCATGATGCCCGATGAAAGCGAACGCTGTCACACGGATGAGGACATGGAAGCGGTCTTTAAAAATTTTTCCGGAGAATAAAATTTATGCTGGAAAAAGGGCCGCGATGTATGTCATATTAAAATTGAACTTGTGAGTCTAATTTTTTTACCTTTAGTTTATCAATTTATATAGTCGGTTGGAAAAAGGAGAATGCACCGTGGCCCTGAAAACCCTTGAACAATTAAAGGTCGAAGAACGGGAGGCCCGGCGGAAACTGATCGCAGACACCGCCAGGGAGCTTTTTGCCCAAAAGGAGTTCCAGGAAGTCACTGTCCGGGAAATTGCCAAGGCGGCCGGGGTAAGCGTGGGAACCATCTACAACCACTATGCAAACCTGGGCGAACTGTTCCTGGATGTTTTTCTGGAAAGCGGCCGGCAGATCACCCGGCTTATGGACAAGGCGCTTGAGGACAAGCGCCCCGGCGCCTTCAGGCGCGTCTGCCGGGTGTACATCAACTATTTAAACGACAACATGACCTTCTTCCAGATGATGAGCCGCTTTATCCTGGGAGGCGGGCTTTCCGAGGAAGCCACGCCAAAGCTCAACCAGAGCATGCGCAGCATGATGGACCGATTCGAAAATGCGGTCCAGATAGCCGGCATTCAAACAGATACCCGGATTTCCGCACATGCGCTTTTTTCCGCTTTAAACGGCATCATGATCAGCTATGCCCGATACCCCGGACGGACCACCGAAGAACTCAAGCAGCACACGCTCCGCCTGACAGACACAGTGGCTTCGATTTTCGAATCATACGATCATGCAAATCCCGGCACGGCGGATCTGAGCATGCAGTAGGCAGCAGCCCGGCATGCGGCAGGCATATCCGTTTACCTTACCCCCGGATCGTCGTCATGACCGCAGACAGGAGATCCGCATTGACGGACACGGCCTCGTTTGCGTATATGGTGGTATTACCGGTCCAGTCCCCGAAATATCCCCCGGCCTCTTTGAGAATCGGGGGAAACGGTGCACAGTCCCAGTTGCTGACAATCGGGTCCAGCATCAATTCCGCCCGGCCCGTGGCCACCAGGCAGTGGCCGTAGGCATCCCCCCAGCCGGCCCGCACCCAGGCGGATCTGCAGATGCGCTCCCATGCCTGCTTGCGGCCGTATTCTTCAAAGCTGCCCGCATCCGTAAACAAGACCACGGCTTGGCTGAGCTCGGATACCTGCGAGACCCAAACCCGACGGCCGTTTAACCAGCAGCCCTGACCGGTTGCCGCGGCCACCATTTCATTTAAGGCCGGAAAATAGGCCACGCCGACCTCTACCCGGCCCTCGATCTCCAGGCCCAGAAGCACGGCATACAACGGAACCCCCCGGGTAAAGGCCTTGGTGCCGTCAATGGGATCGATATACCACCTGTGCCGTGGATCTGAACCGCCGGATTCGCCGAACTCCTCGCCGACAACGGCATGATCCGGGTATTTGTGTTCAATCCGGGAACGGATCAATTCCTCGGCCCTTTGATCCGCCACCGTGACCGGGGTATCATCCGCCTTGAACTCGGGCCGGATGCCGGCCTGAAAATACCCCAGGGTCAGCCTTCCGGCCAGGTAAGCGGTTTCCACCGCAAATTCCATGTATGATCGATACGTATCACCCACTTTTATCTCCGTTTCATGCATACGCAATAACCTGAATTGCGGAAATAGTCTTTTGTATCAGCCCCGTCCGGCGGCCAGCGCATTTACGGCTTCGGTCTGCTCCACAAACAGCTGCATGTGCGGAAACGGAATCTCTATGCCGGCCCGGTCCAGGGCGGTTTTCACCTCTTCAATATATTCCCACATCAGGGAATACTTCATCACCGAGTCCCGGGTCCAGAAACGCATTTCCAGATTCACGCTGCTATCCCCAAGGGAAGTCACCAGCACCATGGGAGCCGGATCATCCATGATGCGGCTGTCACCCTGGACCGTGGACAGCATCACCTCCCGGGCCTTGTCGATATCCTCCTTGTAGGCGATGCCTATCGGGACCCGCACCCGGATTTTCGGGGTCAGCGTGTAATTGATGACCCGTTCCTGTGCCAGCTGCGTGTTGGGCACCACCACAACTTCATTGTCAAACGTGGTCAGCACCGTGCTGCGCAGCCGGATGTCGGTGACAGTCGCGTGCAGATCCCCGATGGAAATCCAGTCGCCCTGGACAAACGGCCGGTCAATGATCAAAGAAATCCCGGAAATAAAATTGGCAATGGTGTCCTGGGCGGCAAAGGAAATGGCCAGCCCGGCGATCCCGACGCCTGCCACCAGGGAGGTAACGTTGATCCCGAGCTGGTCGGCCACGGTCAGCGCGGCGATGATCATGACCCCGTATTTTACAAACCGGGCCAGAAGCGACCGGACCTCAGGGGCCACCTGGGTTTTTTCCAGTCCGGAGGTAAACATTTTTGTAATAATCTTGATTAACACCCAGAACAGGATGATTAAAAGGATCGCGCCGATCAGGTTCGGCACATAGCCCAGAAGCTGGTCGGTAAGCGTTGAAAAATCCACAGATGCCAGGAAACGATCAATCATAAAAAAACCTCCGTAAAGTCAGTTGCGCAGGCTGGTCACCGGCGCAGGCAGGCGGCCGCCGCGTTTGAGAAAATCCTTTGCGGAAAAGGCATTGACCCCCATCACGGGCACGGTCCCCAGCAGTCCGCCGAATTCCACCAGGTCCCCGGCCTGTTTGCCGGGCATCGGAATCAGCCGCACGCCGGTGGTCTTGTTGTTAATTACGCCAATGGCCAGTTCATCGGCGATGATGGCGTTGATAGTCTCTTCGGGCACATCGCCCGGCACGGCGAACATGTCCAGTCCCACGGAACAAACCGCAGTCAGGGATTCGAGCTTGTCCAGTCCCAGCGCGCCTTTGCAGACCGCGTCTATCATGCCGGCATCCTCGCTGACCGGAATGAATGTACCGCTCAGGCCGCCCACGTTGCCGCTGGCCATGGCCCCGCCCTTTTTGACCGCGTTCATCAAAAGCGCAATCGCCAGGGTGGAACCGTGGGCGCCGATTTTTTCAATGCCGAAAGCCTCGATCACGCCGGCTACTGAATCCCCCCGGGCGGTGGTCGAGGCCAGGGAAATGTCCACGATACCGAAATTTACATCCAAGGCCGCGGCCAGTTCACGGCCGATCAATTCTCCTGCCCGGGTGATCTTGAACACGGTGCGCTTGATCAATTCAGATAACGCAGTCAAATCGCACTGCCGGTTCTGATCCACCACGCTTTTGACCACGCCGGGCCCGCTGATGCCGATATTCAGCGCGGTGTCCGCCTCTCCCACACCATGAAAGGCCCCGGCCATGAAGGGATTGTCCTCCGGTGCATTGGCAAACACCACGAACTTGGCACAACCTACTGCGTTTTCGCTTTTGGCAGCTGTCTGCTTCAGCATGCCGCCGAGCAGGTTGACTGCGTCCAGGTTTAACCCGGACACGGTGGAACCCACATTCAAAAACGCGCAGACCCGTTCTGTCCGGGAAAGCACCTCGGGCAGCGCTTCAATGAGCATCCGGTCCGCGCGGGTGAGTCCCTTTTGCACCAGGGCGCCGAAGCCGCCGATAAAATCGATGCCCGCATCCCGGGCCGCGGCATCCAGGGTTTGTGCCATTTCCAGGAACCGCTCCGGGCTGCGGTGGGTTTCCATGATCAAGCTTACCGGCGTGACGGCAATGCGCTTGTTTACAATCGGAATGCCGTACTTTCGCTCCAGTTGGTCGGTCTCGGCCACCAAACGGGCCGCATGCCCGCAGATCCGGTCATACACCCTGGCGCGGAACGCGGAAAAATCCGAGTCAATACAGTCCTTGAGATTGATCCCCAGGGTCGTGGTCCGGATATCAAGGTTCTGGCGCAGGATCATGCTGGCGGTTTCATAGATTTCCTCCACGTCAAATGCCATTTTTCTATATCCTGTGCATCATGCGGAAAACGTTTTCGTGCTGCACCTGGACCTGCATACCCAGGTCCCTGCCCACCTGATCGAGTTCCCGGCTCATATCCGTCATGGAAACTGTTGCATCCTTCGCATCCACGGCCATGGACATGACAAAATAGCCGTCCGTCATGATCCGCTGGTTAATGTCCACGATATTGACGTCCTTGCCAAAGAGATATCCGGATATGGACGCCACCACCCCTTTTCTGTCCTGCCCGATCACCGTGATAAAGACCAGTTCTTTTTGTTTTTCCATGTCCGCCAATCCGGATTCAACCCCGAAGTCCGCGAAAAAATTCCGGCGCCTGAGCGAAGAATTTCTTTTCTTCGGGATCTGTATGGTTTTTGTAATTTTGGTCAGGGCCGACGGCATTTGGGCTTCTAAATGCAGATCACAACGGATCTTCCGCCGCCGGTCCCTGATCCGCCGGTACCACGGATACCCCGTCTTCGCCACGGGGCACCAGGCAATAGATGCGGTCTGCGTACCGGGCAAACGAATCCGCATCGTGGTGAGAGACCATCAGCACCTGAAAGTCCAGGGCCCTGCCGGCATCGTGGACGATCTTGACCAGGCGCGGAACCAGTTCCGGATGCAGCCAGCAATCCTGCTCGTCTAAAACCAGAAAGCGCCTGTGGCGGCTTTCATCCAGGGTGGTCAGGGCAAACATGCGCAGGCCCACGGACAGAATATTGGCCACGGATCCGCCCTGGCCCTTTAATATATCCTCCCGAAGGCCTTCGCGTTCAATCCAGAATTCCACACTGGCGGCATTGCGTTTCCATTCCACTTCCGCCTTCAGGGAAATGGGCTGCTCAAGGACCTCCCGGAGGGCGATGGTCAGCTTGTCCTCGAGTACATCCAAAAGCTCCCGGAACAACTTCTGATTCAGGGATTCCAGGGCTTCGGAGACCTTTTCGGAAATCGAGAGGTATCTGCGAATCTCCGCCAGCCGGGCCTCGGTACGGGCGGCATCGTTTCTGGCCTGCTCGCGCCAGGCAGACAGCCGTGTAAAGCGCTGGCGCACGCCTGCAGGCGAGCGCAAAGGATTTTTGTTCGCTTCGCTCATGACCTGCTGTTCTGCGCGTCCACGTGTTTATATTTTTCTTCAACCGCGGCCAGATCGGATTCCACCTTGCTGAGCTGCTGCTGGTACTCGGACTGGCGGCGCTCGTTTTCGGCCTGCATTTCGGCCAACTTTTTCTTCAAGGCTTCGATATCCTCTGTGCCGTATTCCTTCCTGGCCTGTTCCTTGAGCTCTTCAAGCTGCTTTTTGGCGTTATCCAGGTTGGCTTCGGCCTGGATCTTTTTCCGGTGCAGGTTTTCATACCGCTTTTTCAGTTCCTCGATGCGCTGCTTGGTATTGCCGGATTCATTCATCTTGGATCACCTCTTTGGCCAGTTGCCGGATTTCTTCTGCCACATCTGCATCAAACTGATCCAGGTTTTGTTCCAGAAACAGCGACAATCCCTCGCCGGTCTGGGTGCGCCGGGCCTGGAGCTCGGTAAGGCCGGCCACAAAAGCCGAGCCGGGTTCGGCTTCTGCCTCCTGTTCAACTGCCTCGTGAAATACGTTTTCAAAGGGCTGGTGTGGCACGGTGACATGGCCGCAGCTTGCCCCCGAGGCATCAATATCCACGCGCAAAGCCGCGGGTTCATGCCGCCGGGCCGCATCGCTTCTGGATCTACGGCTGATATTTCCCGGAACGATCCAGCGGGTGGCGCCCTTTTGCACTTCGCCCAAATGGCGGTGGATATGCCCGTTGATCACCAGGTCAACACCCGGTATTTCCCGTACATGAATCCGGCCCTGCTCCTCGTATCCCGGCATGATCGTATCGTGATGGGCCAGCCATATCACAAGCGGTCGAACATCATTTGTTCCATCCGCCTCCGTATGGATAAATTCCCGGGGCAGGCGCTGTCCCCAGGGCGTGCCGCCGATAATCACCCGCCTGCCGCCGATCATGGCCGGGTATGTGCGATCTCCGTCAAGCAGCACCAGGTTTCCGGATTCTGCAATCACCCGGATGCTGTCGTCTGTGGTCAGGCTGTTTTCATGCACGTCGTGATTGCCGTATATACCGGGAATTTCCCGGTCAAACAGGCGCATCACGGATACCAGCAGCCAGTTGGGGTTGCTTCTGGGCAAATGGAAAAGGTCCCCCAGGATCACTGGCAGCAGGTTCTCTTCACGGGCATAGTCCAGGCACCATCGGAGCTTTTCCAGAATCCGGACCGGGTAATCGTCCTTTCGGAAACCCGGAACCCGTCCTTCCAGGTGGGGATCGCCGATGGCCAGCAGGCCCGTATATCCGGTTTCCATAAAATCGCAGTGCATCTTTATCCCGCCTGCTGCCCGGTGCCGTGGAACTGGTGCAGAAACTGGTCTGCATCCATGTGTTGACCGCAGGTCGGGCAGATATTGTGTGCGTCAATAAATCGGCGAAGCGCTTTTTCAGCCTCGGCAAGCCGCGTTTCTGCCTGCTCCAGTTCGCCGGAACGTTTTTGAAGGCTTTTTTCAGCCTTTTCCATTGATTTAATATGCTGACCTAGCCCCGCAATGTCAATCATTTCAGGCGGCGCCGCGCAATCGGCCAACACCCGGCCCCGGGCTGCGGCTTTGTCAACACCGGCTGAAACCCGCTGCATTTGGGAAATCAGCCCGGAAAGGCGTTCGACATCCGCCATCTCCGGCGGGGCCTGGACCCGGGAGACGGCTTTTGCAGCTTCGGATTCCTTCTCAATCCGACGGGACTGGTAATCCATTTGCCGGATCATCCAGGCCAACGAGCCGGTTTCCGCCAGTTCCGGCGGCGGGGCCAGGGAGGCTGAGGCCCCGGCCAGGTCCGCATGCTTTTTGGCCATGTGCTCCGTGCGGACCATGGCATCCACGTGCCGGTCAAGGTCGGACAAGTTCCGGGCAAGCTGCCCGATGGCTTCATGCTCGGCTTCAAGGCCTTTGATTTGATCGTCCAGTTCGTCGAGCGGCGCCAGGGTTTCAACTCTCTGCCGGAGGCGGACGGATTGGTCGGCCAGTCGGCTTTCCTCGTTTCTGGCTTCGCGAACCCGTGCCCGGTGCCGGCTTTGCATCTCGATAAGCTTGATGGCATCCGAGGAGGAAGCAAAAAACGTGGCCCTTCGGCCCGGGGATTCATCCAGCAGAAAAATGGGTTTTTTCTGTTCTCCGAAATGGACGTCAAACGGCTCGCCCTCGGTCTCCACCTGGGGCATGCGCAAAAGGTCGTGAAGATCGTCCGGCACGGCCCCGCGCAGGCGGTGCACCTCCCGGCCGTTTACCGTGTAGCTCACCGTCCCCTTTTTCCGCTTCCACTCCAGCACGTTGCCTTCCTCGGTCTCAACGATGATGCGGCATTCCTTCTGGCCGTGCCGGACCATGTAATCTCCGGAAATATTCCGGCAAAGGGTCTGCAGTGCGGAAATCACGGCGGACTTGCCGGTGTTGTTCCCGCCGGTAAGAACGGTCAGGCCTCTTGCAGGTTCGATTACCGTGTGCGGATGGGACATGAAATTGACAAGCTCGATTCTGCGTATCACAGGGGCTTACTCTTTACTGGTCGGTATTTCAGGACAGGCGAAATAATTCAGGGCAGTTTCTTGATCAACTGATTGGCTGCTGTGAGCATGGGATCCCATACCGGGGAAAACGGCGGGGCATAGGCAAGGTCGCACTGGGCGAAATCCGCCACGCGCATGCCGCTGTGCAGGGCAACCGCCGGTGCGTTCATACGGTGAGCGGCCCCGTCCGGGGAAACCATCTGTGTGCCCAGCAGCCGGCCGGAATCCGTATCCCCCACCAGGTTGACCCATATGGGGGCCGCCCCGGGATGCGCGTGCGCCCGGGTCCGGGATTCGATCACCACCTCTGCCGGGGAAAAGCCAGTCTTTGCGGCTTCTTCGACGTTTAACCCGGTGCGGCCGACTTCCAGGTCAAAAATCTTGAACACAGCCGTACCTGCCACGCCCGGCAGCGCGGTGACATTGCCTTCAAGGTTGTCGGCCACTGCCCATCCGCCCCTGTTGGCACGCAGGGCCAGCGGAATCCAGGCCTTCTCCCCGGTAACCACGTGATATGCGTCTGCGCAATCGCCTGCGGAAAAAATATCCGGATCCGAGGTGCGCATATAGTGGTCCACGGCAATGGCGTCCTTTACGCCCAGGGCAAGCCCTGCATCTGCGGCCAGAAAATTGTTGGGCACAACGCCCATTCCCACCAGCACCACGTCTCCCTCAATCGAGACGTCCCCGAAGGTTGCCAGAAGCCGGCCGTTATGTTGCTCAATGCCGCTCAGGGTGCAGGATTCGTAAAGTTCGATGCCCCGATCTTCAAGGTCCCGGCGCACAACTGCGGCAATCTCGCGGTTATAGCCGGACAGAAATCCGCGGCCGGCCATTTTCACGTTAATTCCGCGCTCGGCAAAGGCCTCGCACATTTCCATGCCGATATAACCCATGCCGATGATTACGGCATCCCGCACGTTGTGCTCGGCCAGGTAAGACTTGATCTTCCGGCCGTCGGAAAGGTTTTTCAGCGGCAGCACGCCCGGCAGGTCGATTCCGGAGACATCCGGGACAATCGGCGAGGCGCCCGTGGCGATCAGCAGCTTGTCATATGGAAATTCAAACGTTTGGCCGCCCGGTCCGGCGGCATGGACCACGCGCCTGTCCCGGTCGATGGATTCGGCCCGGTGGCCGGTGAGCAGGTTGATTCCCTGCTTTTCCCGGAACACCTCGGCGCTGCGTACCACCAGGTCGTCTATGGGGCGTTGGGGATCGGCGATATTGTACGGCATGCCGCAGGCGCTGTAGGACACGTCCCCGGTCTGCTCCAGCACCGTGACCTGCAGGTCCGGGTAATGGCGCCGTGCCCTGCTGGCCGCGCTCATACCCGCGGCATCGCCGCCTATGATCAGGAAATTCTCCATAACAGTGCCTCGCAAAAAAACTCTGTCCGCGCAAAGAAAACGGGTTCAGCGCACTTGCTTATCAGATTTTCACTTGTTCGGAATCCAAATCGCTATCGGGATCGGAATCGATTTTCGAGTCTCCGTAGGCCGCGACGGCTTCCTTGACGGAAAAACCTCTTCCACCCAATCGGCTGAGCATTGCAGCTATTCGGTCCAGTTCAATCTTACGCTCTTGGCTTTCCTGTTCACCCAAAGCTTTTCCTGCTACCAAAACATCCTGGATTGCAGCACATTCCAATGCCGATCCGCGTGCAATCTCAAAATACCTTCTTCGATCCGCATCCGGCGACTTACCATTTCCTTCTGCGATATTCAGCGGTATAGACTGACTTGCGCGAAGCCACTGATCACGCGCGGGGCGATGGACCCCGGTTAAATTTTCTGCCACTTGAAAAACCCATGCCACATAACCAATAGAAAGGCGGTAGACATCAAGCTTTTCGTGTCCAAGTCCCATAGCGCAATGTTTCGATTTCGATCCCGATTTCGATCCCGATTTGGAAAAATAAACGTATACTGACTGGCGCTTACAGGCAAGGAAAAATTTAAAGCCCCGATCTGTATATCAGATAATCAACCATCCGGAAGTAAACGGAAAACAGAATTATTCGACATCCTGGAGGGTAAACCGCCAGGCGCAGTACCATTGCTCCGGGTGATAATCCGGCGGGCACCCGATGCACTCGGTGGCAATGCGCGGGTCAATGGTGCGGGCAAAATAGGTATATTCCACCAGCCCGGCGGTCTTGCACGGATAGTCCGGCAGGTTTCTGCGCTTTCTGGCCGATTGCACCCGGCAGTCGTTCATCTGGAACACAAAGCTGTTTGGCCCCTCTTCCACGATCGACTGGGTGTTGACATTGGTATAGAGCCGGAATTGCAGGGCTTTTTTCAGGCCTTCCAGTCCCGGGTTTTCCGGCAGGTCCAGGGTCCTTCGGACAAGATCCGCCTCCAGGGGGGAAAACTGCGCCCAGCAGGAGTCGTTGCACCGCTTGGCCTCTTGCATGCCGTAGGCATTTTCCACGGTCTGAAACCAGATGCCGTCATTTGCCAGCCAGTTGGCACTTACGGCCTCGAGCAGCTCATAAAGTTTTTCATCCGGCAGATCGAAAAGAGCTGCGGGCAGCTCATCCTTTATTTCAAAGCCCAGCACCTTGGACAGGCGCTTGATCTGGACCGGCAGGCTGGTTGCAACCTGCCGGTCCAGCATTTCCATGGCCCGATCATGGCCCATCTGGTGGCGCACCTCTGTAAACCAAATCACGTGATGCAGAATCAGCCGGTGAAACATGGACGCCACGTAGCGGGTAAGGGATTCTCCGGACATGTCTGATACGGTTTCCAACTGTGTCTTTACATCTGATGGACTCATAAAATCTCCTGCTGCTTGCTGAAAAAATCCAGGTAAATCCTTTTTTTGCGCTCTTGCGAAATTGCACTTCGCTGCCCTGACGGTGGTCCGGAAAAAAAGGATTTCTTTGGAAGTCCTGAAACCGTTATAAGCGCCTAGCAATAAAATGATAAGTTTCCGATTTTACTTAACCACTTAATTACTTAACACTGCCGGTAAAAAAGACTTTTTACCGGCTTATCAATCCTGGTACACTTCCTGAAGCCCGGCGTAAGAATCCAGCACATCCGGGTTGGAAAGCGCGTCCCGGTTTGTGACCGGCTTGTTTTCAATGATGTTTTTCACCGCCAGCTCCACCTTTTTCATGTTCAGGGTATACGGAATATCCGGCACCTCGAGAATCTTTGCCGGCACGTGGCGCGGGGAGGCATTTTCCCGCAGGGTCTTTTTGATCTGCTGGCGGAGATCATCAGTGAGTTTATAACCATCTGTCATTTTGACAAACAGGATCACCCGCACATCGCCTTTCCAGTCCTGGCCCACCACCAGGCTGTCCTCGATTTCCTCGAACTCGTTGACCCGCCGGTAGATCTCTGCAGTGCCGATACGCACCCCGCCCGGGTTGAGAGTGGCATCCGAGCGGCCGTAAATCTTGACCCCGCCGTGCTCGCTGATCTCGATGTAGTCCCCGTGGCGCCAGACCCCGGGATAAACGTCAAAATAGGCGGAAACGTACTTGCTGTTGTCCGGATCGTTCCAGAAGTAAAGGGGCATGGAGGGAAAGGGCGCGGTGCAGACAAGCTCCCCCTGCCGGCCGATTACCGGTTGGCCGTTTTCGTCATATGCCTCGACTTTCATGCCCAGACCGCGGCACTGCAGTTCGCCGGAATATACCGGCCCCATGGGGTTGCCCAGGGCAAAGCAGCCGTTTAGATCCGTGCCCCCGGAAATGGAGGCCAGTTGAAGATCGCCCTTGACGGCGTCATACACGTATTCAAAACCCTCTTCATCCAGCGGGGAACCCGTTGACAAAAGCGCCCGCAGCGGGGACAGGTCATAGTTTTCCCCGGGACGCATGCCCGTGTTTTTCAACGCGCCCAGGTATCCGGCGCTGGTGCCGAAGACTGTGATTTTCTCGTCCTGGGCCATCTGCCAGAGCGCACCCGCATCCGGGTAAAACGGGTTTCCGTCATAGAGCACCGCGGTGGCGCCGGTGCCAAGCGCGCTGGTCAGCCAGTTCCACATCATCCACCCGCAGGTGGTAAAATAGAAAACCGTGTCCTCGCGTCCCACATCCGTGTGCAGGACCATTTCCTTGAGCTGGTTGACCAGGATCCCTGCGGCGCCCTGGACCATGCACTTGGGAAGCCCGGTGGTGCCGGAGGAATACATGATATACAGGGGATGATTTGCCGGAAGCTGTGCAAAATCGATCTCCAGCCCGGACTGATTTGACTGGAAGTCCTCGATCATCACGGAATCGCGGATTCCGGAAATATCGGGCTCCGCCTGGCTGTAGGGAACGATGACAAATCGCTCCACTGAGGGGATTTCCTTTGCGATCTGCTCCAGCCGGGAAATGGAGTCAACCCGCTTGCCCTTGAAAAAATACCCGTCTGCTGCAAACAGCACCCGCGGCTCGATCTGGCCGAACCGGTCAAGCACCCCCTTGATCCCGAAGTCCGGGGAGCACGATGACCATGTGGCCCCCAGGCTCACTGCGGCCAGCATGGCAATAATGGTATCTGGCATGTTGGGCATGTAGCCCACCACCCGGTCTCCGGGCCCGATGCCCATTTCCTTGAGCGATTCGGCCACCCGTGCGACCCGGTCGTAGAGACCGGCATAGGTGAGATACACCGGGTCCTGATTTTCCCCCTTAAAAATCAGGGCGGTCTGTTCATCCCGATACCGCAGCAGGTTTTCTGCAAAATTGAGGCGGGCACCGGTAAACCACTCGGCACCCGGCATTTTGGACAGATCATCGACCACCTGTTCATACTGCCGGGAGGCGCGGACTTCCACAAAATCCCAGACCGCGGCCCAGAATTCCGGGATCTGCGTGACTGACCATTCATACAATTCCGGGTAAGTTTGAATATTTACTCCATAGCGTTTGTTTACTTCCGTCATAAACCGGTACATCCGGGTCTGCCGGATTCTTTGCTCAGAGGGCTGCCACAGCAATTTCGACATTATCAGCTTCCTTCCAGTTTCGGATTTCGTGCTTCGAATTTTCCCTTATTACCTGGGCCGATGCTTTTCCGGCAGCACCGCTTCATCACCCCATTGGCCGGGCACTAGCTGTTTGGGCGTCTCGCCCTGCTTTTCCTTGAGTTTCTTGAGTCCCGGCCGGGCGAACTCCATGTGCCCCTCCTTCATGGTCCGGCCGTTGATCACCGCCTCGCTGCGAAGCCGCTGGCCCGTGGTCTTCTCCATCTGGCCTCCCAGCTTAAGGATCCGGTCCACGTCATAGCCATGTTCAATACCCATCTCGTCGATTTGCACGATCATATCTTCCAGGCAGTTCAGTCCCACATAGCGCGGATCCGTGTAGTAATATTCCCCGGTGCCCGGAACCGGGCAATCATCCAGGAAATTGGCCGGCTGGCCGCCCATGCCGCCCAGAGTGGCCTCGAAGTTGGTGATACCGGCCTGCAAAGAGGCCAGTATGGATGCGGCTGCCATGCGCTTGGTTTCATGAAAGTGCGCGATATGAAGGTCCGGGTTGGGAATTTCATCGAGGATCATGGCAAAATAACGATACACTTCCGCGGCGGACGCACTGCCGTCGTGATCGGCATGCTCGATGTCTGAAGCACCGATTTCCAGCCAGCGCTTGGTAAACTCCACTGCGTCCTTCAGCTCCGTGGCCCCGGCAATGGGACTGCCCCATATGGTACTGACCGTGCCGCACATCTTAATTCCGGCATCCGTACATTTCTTGATGCACCGCTCGGCTTCCTTCCAGTACATGGGCAGGGTCATACCGGAGTTGGCAAAGTGATGTTCTTCCTCGGTGGAGACCATCATCAGCACCCGGTCCGGGCCGATGCCTTTTTCCTTGAGCTCAATGGCCCGGTCCACCGCGGGTTCGCGAATGGTCACGGCCGTAATACTCACATCATCCGGGTTGATCCCCCTTTTGCTGCAGCGGCGCCTGAACCGCTCGCTGCGCAGATATCCCAGCACCTCTTCTGCATCCGAAAACTGGGGCAGCAGATATGGATTGCCCAGGTTGGTCACCTCGATATGCCGGCACCCCGCAAAAATCAGTTCTTCGGCATAATAAGTCTTGGCCCGGGTGGAAATGAACTTCTCCAAATGCTGGAACCCGTCTCGAATCGTAATATCGCCGATGGTTACTTTCTTCGGCATTCTGGGAAAAATTTTCCAATAATCATACTCCGTCATAAATCCCCCTCTTGTTGTCTTTATCATTGTCTAACGATTCACCACGAAGGCCACGGAGCACCCTAAGTTTAACTTTGATAAAAATTTTTTTCTTCGTGTACTTCGTGACCTTCGTGGTTTTTTGCACTGTCTTTCTTAAAATCTGAAATTGCCGAAGCGTGGCTCGCCGATGGGCTGAAGGGTGCTGACCTCCACTGCCATGGCCAGCCAGTCCCGGATTTCGGTAAACTTCAGAGTCCGATCATTTAACAGGCGCGCGCCGGTAAAAAACGGATGCGCCTCGCCGTCGTATTTCTCCACCATTTTCTTGTAAAACGCATCGCGCTCCTCATCAGACATGGGCTTGCCCTGGGCCTCGCGCTTTCTTTCCTCAATGGAAAGTAAAACCCCGCCCGCGCTCTTTCCGCTCATCACAGATGTGCGCCCCCGCATGGTGTTAAACAAAAAGGTGGGCCTGTAGGCGCGGCCGCACATGCCGTAATTGGCCGCCCCGTTATCCTGGCCGATTACAAGCTGAATCCGGGGCACCTGGGCGCAGGAAACAGCCCGGACCATGTCGGCCCCGTACTTTCCTATGCCGTTGTGCTCGGACTCGGAACCCACCATGTATCCGGGCGATGCCTGGACAAACAGGATGGGCAGCTTCTCGTAGGAACAGCGAACGATCCACTCGGCCGCCTTGCGGGCGGCTTCGTCAAATATTACGCCGATCCGGTTGGCCGCGATCACGCCCATGGGAAACCCCTTGATCCGGAGCTTTCCTGTGAGGATATTGTCACTGCGGCCCATGGCGTAATTGGCCTTGTATTCCGAAAAATAGCTGTCATCTGCAATGGTCT
>JAIPEJ010000199.1 GCA_021737225.1 Desulfobacteraceae bacterium | reverse complement strand
CCGCTCATGGTTGCCGAGGGATTTCGCAACAACCTGTTTCCCCAGTCCGATCCCGCGCTGCTGGCAGCCATTATGGCCGCCTTTGTCAACGAACGGGAAACCGACGAGGAAAGCATTCATCCAAAGGACGTACCCGATGCGCTCGAGGAGGCATACTTAAGCATCCGGGAAGGCCTGCGGCCGTTTGCACGGGAGATGATTGCGAAAGGTTTCTCCGCGACCCTTTTGTTCATGCGGCCGGCCATGACCGTGTATCACTGGACCGCCGGGCAGGACTGGGAATCGGTGCTCGCCCTGTGGGACAGCGCCGAGGGCGATCTGGCCATGCTGATCATGCGGACCGCGGATAATCTGCGGCACATCCGCAACCTCCAAAATGTTTTTCCCGATGCGGCAGAAAGCGCAAGGGAAGCCATGGAGAGAATCCTGCGGGATCCCGTGGTCCCGCCGCTTGAAGCCGAATAAGGCAGCAGATGCCGTTTGTTCACTGGACAATCCTTGTATTAAATGTCTTCCTTTCCCTGCTTGCAGCCGGGCACGCCCTGTTTTTCAAGCGCACCCCGCAATCAGCCCTCGGCTGGGTGGCCGTAAGCCTGGCCTTCCCTTTTGTGGGGCCGGTGACGTATTTCCTCTTCGGTATCAACCGCGTCCAGACCCGGGCCCAGAAGCTCGAGGACAAGCATCCGCCGCATCGCGTGGAGCCCGGCGGCGGCCGCTCGATTGACACGCTCAAGTACAGCCATTCAGAGCTGGAACTATCACGTGCGGCCACGGAAATCGCCCGGATATCAGACAATGTCTTCCGCATGCCGCTGGTGGGGGGAAACCGGGTCAGGATGCTGCACAACGGCGAGCAGGCCTACCCGGAGATGCTGGAAACCATCGAAAACGCCGAAGACCGGGTTTTCCTGTGCACCTATATTTTTGACACGGACCGCTCCGGGCGGCGGATGATTGATGCCCTTGCAGCCGCAGCAGACCGGGGCGTGAAGGTGTGCGTGATCGTGGACGGATTCGGGGAATTTTATTCCCGGCCCCGGGCCAGCACGCTGCTGAAAAAAGCCGGCGTTTCCTGCGGCCGGTTCCTGCCGCCCCGGCTGGTGCCGCTGCCCATGCTGCACATCAACCTGAGCACCCACAGAAAAATCCTGATCGCTGACGGGGAAATCGGGTATGCCGGCGGGATGAACATCGGCGACCGGCACATGGCCGAAGACCTGCGAAATCGCAAACGGGTGGTGGACACCCATTTTCAGATCAGCGGCCCTGTGGTGCGCCAGCTTGAACAGAGCTTTATCGAGGACTGGGCCTTTTGCAAAGGCGAAATCCTGGAGCCGACCGATACCCCGGTCCGGACCCGCGGACTGGCCGTATGCCGCACGCTTGTCGACGGACCCAACGAGCCGGTAAACAAGCTCTCCACCATCCTGATGGGTGCCATTTCCGCGGCCCGCAGGCGCGTGCGGATCATGACCCCCTATTTTCTGCCCTCGGTGGAGATGATATCTGCCATCCAAATCGCGGTGCTGCGCGGCACCCGCGTGGACATCGTGCTGCCGGCTGTCAACAACCTGCCCTATATTCAGTGGGCCAGCAACAACATGCTCTGGGAGCTGCTTTACTGGGGAGCAAACGTTTATTTCCAGCCCCCGCCCTTTGTGCACTCCAAGCTTTTTGTGGCAGACGACGAATACGCCCAGATCGGATCGGCCAATCTCGACCCGCGCAGCCTGAAGCTCAACTTTGAACTCAACGTGGAAATCTTTGACAGGGAGACAACAGAGGCAATTGCCGCCCATATTGATGAAAGAATCGAGCGGTCGCGGCAGATTTTCCTCGAGGACATCGACAACCGGTCGTTTCCGGCAAAAACCCGGGATGCGCTGATGTGGCTGTTTTCGCCCTACCTGTAAAAAAAGGTAACCGTTCACGGTGGTCGGTTCACAGTTCACAGTTTTTTCAAGGGGACAAATCTATTTTTAATACGCCCGGGCCGCGCGGCGTTTTTTCCGGTTTTGCCTGATGCGCTCCTTGAGTCGTCTGGACCGGGTATTGATCACGGCATAGCCGTAGCGCATGTTCTTGCCGAGAAGATCCGGGGAATTGCGGAGATTGGTGCGGATTTTCATGCTGTTGGAGGTCATTTTCCGGAAAAAATTGACCTCCTTGCCCATCACCCAGGTTTGATGGTTTCTGACGGCATCAAGAAAAGCGGCCGGGCTTTTCCCGGAGCTGCAGCAGGTCACGGACCGCCCCATCTGGAACAGGTTGTGGCCGTCTGAGCCGCCGGTAAACCCCGCATCCATGCTGTATCCGAGCTCCGTGCTCTTGAGATTCCACCGGTGCACATTGCCGGCGTTGATCACCTCGATGCCGTCTGCCACCGAAAGCAGGAAGTTCTGCCGGGCCCGGGAAAACACCGGGTTGCAAACGCCTGTAAACATGGCACAATAAGGGTGCGGAAAGACAACCAGGCTTTGGTAATGCCGGGCCGAGGCCACCAGGGCCTCCATGGAAAGCCCGGACGAGGACATGACCTCCCTGCCCAGGTAGGGACGCAGCTCAGTGTCAAAAAACCGCACCAGCTCGTCAATGGTATCGCAATACACCAGCAGGTGGGCGCCTTCCCGGGAGGTGACCTCAATGCCGGGAATGCTGAACACATCCCTGTATTCAGCAATCCGAACGGCCCCCTCGATGGCGTTATGGTCCGTGACGGCGATGCCGATGTTCAGCCTGCGCGCTCGTTCCGCGATGGCCGGGATATCGTTGAACCCGTCGGAATACCGGCTGTGAAAGTGCATGTCCACGACCGTGGCCTGCCGGGTCAGGCCGGGCAATTCCGGACGGGCAAAGCAAATCCGCTGATAATTGTCCGGATCTTCCGGCAATACATCAAAGATTTTCGGTGCAGTGTCCATATCTGACTATACTCCTGTTAAGCGAATACTCCAGTATAATCCAGGGTGCACAGAAATTCAACCTTTGTTTTGAAACCGACCATTGTTTAAAATCCGGCCGGTTTGTGATACACAAACCATACAGGCCGGATTTCACCGGTTTTTTTCAAACAAAAAGCCCGATTCAGGCAAACCGCATTCACAGGCACGGCTCATGGCAAATCGCTGGCGCATCCGGGACATCATCGACCTGGAATATTTCCTGCATCAGGATCCGGATGCGGCGCCGGGGCGGGACCGCGGGATCTATCTGGAATATATTCGCAGCCATCCGGGCCCGCCAAAGCGGCGCGCGCTTTTGAGATACTGGCTTGAAAACCGCCGGCGCCGGGAAGCCGAAAGGCAGGGCGCCGAGGCACTGCCAGGGGCGATTTACCACGAAACCGCGTTTTTAACAGGCATTATCCTTTGCATTCTTGCCCTGGCAGCAGGCGTGGGGCTTGCCTGGACACTGCTGTCCTACAGCGGCCGCACGCCGGTGAATGTATTTACCTGCCTGTGGGTGCTGCTGGCACCGCAGGTGTTTCTGCTGGCGATTTTGCTGGTATCGGCCTGTATTTCCCGCATAAGGCGGGGCGGGGGACTGAAAACCCGATATCCGTGGATCACTTTGCTGATCCGGCGCCTTGCAGAGCGAATGCTGCATTACGCGGGCAAAAACCTGTCAAAGGACCGGAAAAACCGCCTGCAGTCTGCCATGGGACTAGTGGGCCAGACCCGGACGGTCTACGGCGGCATATTTTTCTGGCCGGTGTTTAATACGGCCCAGACAGCGGGCGTGTGCTTTAATATCGGCATTCTGGCGGCCATGCTCCTGCGCATCACCATTACGGACGTGGCATTTGGATGGCAATCCACGCTGCAGCCGGACCCGCAAACCGTATACCAAATTGTGCAAATCATGGCCGCGCCCTGGGCCTGGTTTGCCGCAGAACCGCTTGCGCACCCCACCGCGGCCCAGATTGCAGGCAGCAAAATGATATTAAAAGACGGCCTTTATCACCTGTCCACCCGGGATCTGGCCTCCTGGTGGCCGTTTTTGTGTCTGTGCGTGACGTTTTACGGCCTGCTGCCCAGAGTTATGCTGCTGGCTGTGGGCGCCTGGCGGCAATACCGGGAACTTGCCGCCGTGAAATTCACCCATGCCGCCTGTGATCGGTTATGGCAGCGCATGACCGCTCCCCTGGTGGAGACCACAAGCCGCACCTACGGCAGGGACGTACCTGCGGAACCCGCCACTGCATCAGAATTTACCAACACCCCGCACGGCGGCCCTGACGGGCGGACCATGATGCCCGCCATTGTTGCAGTGCCCGAAGAAATCGCCCTTGACCGTGAATCCCTTGAACGCCGGCTGGGCACCCGGCTCGGGGTTTTGCCGGCCGAAACGATCACCGTCAACGGCAACCGGCAGGCGGATGCGGAAAAACTCGCCCGGGCGCTGCAATCCCGGCAGTCCGGGCAATCCTGCCGCCTGGTAATCATACAGGAATCCTGGCAGCCGCCCATCAAGGAAAACCTGGCATGGATCCGGCACATGAAACAGGCCGCCGGGCCGGAAACCGGCGCGATTGTGGCCCTGATCGGAAAACCCGGAAAAGCAGGCGCACTTGCAGCGCCTGTACCGGAAGCCGAGCGAATTCTCTGGCAGCAGGCAGTCAACACGCTGGGCGACCCGTATATCCGGGTGGAAGTCCTGGGAGAAAAAAGCCGTGAAAACTGATAACATCCCCGTATTCGCAGTCATGGGACATCCCAACGAGGGCAAATCCTCGGTGGTGGCCACCCTGGCAGAGGACGACACCGTCCCGGTCAGTCCCACGCCCGGAGAGACCCGGCAGTGCCGCCAATACCCGGTGGCCATTGACGGCGCAGAAGTCATCTGCTTTGTGGACACCCCGGGCTTTCAAAATCCCCGGGCCGCGCTCAACTGGATTACGCAGGCTGAAGAAGCCGAAAGCGGCTGGATCTCCGCATTTGTCAACGCCAACCGGGAAAACCCGGAACTGGCAGACGAATGCGAGCTGCTTGCCCCCCTGGCAGACGGGGCCGGAATCATTTTCGTGGTAGACGGCTCCCGGCCGGTACGCAACATCGACCGCACGGAAATGGAAATTCTGCGCCTTACAGGCCTGCCCCGCATGGCGGTGATCAATACCAAGGATCGCGGCGGCGGCGATTACATCGAGGACTGGAAAAACGCCGCCAGAACCCATTTCAACACCATCCGGATTTTTGATGCCCACCGGGCCAGCTTTGCAGAACGCATGGCGCTTCTGGAAAGCCTCAAGGCAATTGA
>JAIPEJ010000198.1 GCA_021737225.1 Desulfobacteraceae bacterium | reverse complement strand
CATTGCCGCCCCGGTCCTGGGCCCGCCTGAGGCCGAATTCAATCATCAGGCGCCGGCATCCGGCCTCGCGCACCCGGGCGGCCTTGGTGGCAATCAGGGTCTGGAAGTTCAGGCGGTTGAGCAGCGAGGATTCCAGGAGTTGGGCCAAGGCAAGGGGCCCGTGGACCACGGTAAGCGGCACGTTGGGATGCACCACCCGGCCCTCTGGAACGGCCTGCACTGTGAACCGGTCAAGAAACGACTGTCCTGCGAGCCATTGCAGGAAGTCCTCGGCAAACATAGGCTCGCCGCTGCGCTGCTTCTGGGCTCGCAGGCATTCGAGTTCCGCCCGCCCGAAACTGGCTTCGCGCATCCAGTCCACCAGCCATTCCAGCCCGGCATTGATGCAGTAGCCCGCCTGGTGGGAGCCGTAATCCGGATATTTGCGGAAAAAATGCTCAAAATGCGCGTTTTTTTCGTGCATGCCCATGCGGAAAAAAAGCTGGGCCATGGTGAGTTCGTACATATCCGTATATAGCACGCCTTTGGCAAGGCTTCGCTGGTCGGCATTCATGAGTCAGTCTCCCGCATATCGATTATCTCCTACCTAAATTGAGCGTTTCAACTTTTTACACGGATCAATATGTTATATTTTTTAAGGAATTAAGTCATTTTCAGGTGTTAAAATTTGAAAATCGCTCAATTTAGGTCCTAATCGGCCAGCGTCATCATCAGGCTGCGCAGATCGCTTGCGGCCACCGCACCTTCCCGCAGAATCCGGGGCGGCGTGCAGGTGACATCAAGTATGGTGGATCCGATGCCGGGTTCAAGTTCTCCTGCATCCAGGACAAGGCCGGCGGCCTCGGTCACGGTCCCGGGAATCGTTTCGATCTCCCGGGGCCCGGTTTGCCCGGAAATATTTGCACTGGTGGCGGTAATGGGCCTTTGCACCGCCGCGGCCAGAGCCCGGGCCACGGGATGGGCGGGCATGCGGATGCCGATGGTACCCGTTGCCCCGGTCAGGGCGCGCGGCAGCATGTGACCCGCCCGAAACACCAGCGTGATCCCGCCCGGCCAGAAACTTTGCATGATTTTTTCGGCATCCTCCGGGATTTCAGCGGCGCAGGCCTTGAGCATTTCACGGTCTGCCACCAGGACGGACACGGGATTGTCCGCGGCCCGCTGCTTGATCCGAAACACCCGGTCCACTGCAGCGGGATTCAAGGCGTCCGCGCCCAGGCCGTACAGACACCGGGTGGGATATATCACCGCTTGCCCGCCGCGGATGAGTGCCGCTGCCTGTTCAATCAGGTCCGGGGCCGGCGCGCGGGGGTCAACGGACCGGATGGCGGCATTACCCGTCAAGGCTCCGGGCCTTTTTGTTGACTTCTTCGGCCATGTCCGCCTTAAAGGCTTCCAGGCGCTTTGCCATCTCCGGGTCGGACAGCGCCAGCATCTGGGCGGCAAATACGGCCGCGTTTTTGGCGCCCGGCTTTCCCACGGCCATGGTGGCCACGGGCACGCCCGGGGGCATCTGTACGGTGGAAAGCAGGGCGTCAAACCCGCTCAGGGCAGAGGAATCTATGGGCACGCCGAGAATCGGCAGCGTGGTGTGCGCGGCCAGCACCCCGGCCAGGTGCGCGGCGTGTCCGGCCCCGGCGATAATGACCTTGATGCCCCGTTTGCGCGCGGTTGCGGCAAACTCGCCTGCCCGCTCCGGCGTGCGGTGGGCTGAAGCCACGGTCATCTCGTAGGGAATGTCAAATCGCTTGAGCTGTTCTGCTGCCGCGCTCATCACCGGCAGATCCGAGTCGCTGCCCATAATGATCCCCACAGCCGGGGCCACGGCCAGGCGGTCCTGCGCTTTTTTTCCGATGTCGGTGCGGTGATGCGCGCCGTCCCAGGTGATTTTGCCGGCTGCTTCATAGGCCCGGGACACGGCTTTCTTGATATCATCGCCCAGGGCGGTCACGCCCAGGACCCGGCCGCCGCTGGTGACCACGGCGCCGTTTTCCCGTTTTGTACCGGCGTGAAAAACTTCCACGTCCTTCATGCGGGCGACATTGCCCAGGCCCTGAATTTCCCTGCCCTTGTCATAGGATCCCGGGTATCCTTTGGCGGCCATGACCACGCAAACCGCCGGCCGCGGGTCAATATCGATGCGCTGATTTTCCAGCCCGCCGTCAATTACCGCCTTCATGATCGGAACGATATCGCTTTTAATCCGCATCAGAAGCGGCTGGGCCTCCGGGTCGCCGAACCTGCAGTTAAATTCCACCACCCGGACGCGGTCCTTGTGGATCATCAGGCCGGCATACAGCACGCCCTTGTAGGGCCGTCCCTCTGCTGCCAGGGCGTCGACCATGGGCTGCATGACCTGGTCCATGATTTTTTTCCGCATTACCGCATCAACCACCGGCGCGGGCGAGTAGGCGCCCATGCCCCCGGTGTTGGGGCCCTTGTCGCCGTCGCAGACCGTTTTGTGGTCCTGAGAGGAAGGCAGGGGCACAACGGTTTTGCCGTCCGTGAAAGCCAGAAACGACGCCTCCTCGCCTTCCAGGCATTCCTCGATCACCACGGTTTTGCCGGCATCGCCGAACTCGTTGTCGACCATCATTCGCTGCAGTGCATCAAGGGTTTGCTTGCGGGTATGGCAAACGGAAACCCCCTTGCCTGCGGCCAGGCCGTCTGCCTTGACCACCACAGGGGCGCCCGCGGTATCAATATAGCGGCAGGCCCGGTCAAAGTCTGAACAGGAATGTCCCCTGGCTGTGGGGATATTGTATTTTTCCATGAGCTGCTTTGCATAGGACTTGCTGGCCTCGATGGCAGCGGCTGCCGCAGTGGGGCCGAACACGCGAAGCCCGGCGGCCTGGAAGGTGTCCACGATGCCTGCAGACAGGGGCGCCTCCGGTCCGACCACGGTCATGTCGATGTGGTTATCTGCGGCAAATGCGGCCAGCTTGTCGATGCTGTCTGCGGAAATGTCCACGCACTCGGCGACCTGGGCGATACCGGCATTTCCCGGCGCGCAGAAGATCTGCTCCACCTCGGGGCTCTTGGCGATTTTCCAGGCAAGGGCGTGTTCCCTGCCCCCGCCGCCGACAATGAGAATCTTCATAAAGGCTCCTGCTCCCTGATAAAAGATGGGTTTTTGCAATCCATGGCCGTCCGGTACTTGCGTTTTTCCAGCGCCAGTTCAATGAGCCGGTCCAGAAGGTGTGCGTAATCCATGCCCGCGGCTTTGGCTGCCAGGGGCAGCAGGCTGACCGGGGTCATACCGGGAATGGTGTTGGTTTCCAGAACACTTATCCGGCCGCTGCTGATGATCATGTCGGTTCTGCTGCACCCGCTGCAAAACAGGGCCCGGTGTGCGGCCGCGGCCAGGTCCCCGGCGGTTTGCGCAAGTTCCGGGGCGATCCTGGCCGGGCAGATTTCATCGGTTTCACCTGCCGAATACTTGGCCTCAAAATCAAAGAATTCATGATCGCCGCCGGGCACGATCTCGACTATGGGCAGGGTTTGAAGCTCCCGGTTGCCCAGCACACCGCCGGTGATTTCCGTACCTGAGAGGTATTGCTCGGCCACCGCGGTGTCATCACAGGCAAAGGCGGCTTCCAGGGCCGCCTCAAAATCGTCTTCAAAACGAACAATACTCAGCCCCAGGCTCGATCCGGCGCTGGCCGGCTTGATTACAAGGGGCAGGCCCAGCCGGTCAATGATCCGGGCGGCATCAACTTTTTCGCCCCGCTGCAGGCCCACGTATTTTGGCACGGGAATTCCGGCCTTTTCATAAAAATACTTGGATACCAGCTTGTTCATGGCAATGGCGCTGCCCATGACGCCGGTGCACTGGTACGGGATTTTCAGCAGATCCAGCAGCCCCTGAATGGTACCGTCCTCGCCGGGCACCCCGTGCAGGATGACCAGCGCGGCGTCGATGTTTGCGGCATCCGCCACCAGGCGGCCCAGGTCGGTCTGCGGATCATAGCGGAAAACCGAATATTTCGACGAATCCAGCGCGGCATAGGCCTGGTCGCCGCCCTTGAGCGATATTTCGCGTTCCCCGGAACTCCCGCCGGAGAGCAATGCCACGTTTCGTTTTGTCAGGCGCGACATAAAAGGTCCAAGGGTTCAAGGTTCAAGGTCCAAGGCTCAAGGCGCAGGCGTATATGTGGTTACGGATCAAGCAGCCGCTGCTTTGCCTGCTGGTACTCGTCCCGGGTGATGAGGTTGTCTTCAAGCAGATCGGCCAACCGGCTCAAGTTCTGGATTTCCGAAGAGGTTTCATCCTGGCTGCCTGTTTTATGCCGTGTGTCGGAATCCGTGCCGATCATCTGCGGTTGACTTTCACTGCCGTGGATCTTCACCGAGGCCAGCCCGCCCATAACACTTACTTCAATATCTTTGCCCTGAAATTCCGGAAGGCTGAGAATTTTGACCAGGGACCCGCCTTTTTTCCGCAGGTACCGCAGCAGCAAATACCCGGAGCCGATGATCAGGGCCAGCCCGCCAAGCAAAATCCATAACAGGTAATTTACGATCCCGCTGAAGAAAAGCACCAGCAGGCCGACTGCCGCCAGCAGCACCACGTGAAAGAGCAGTATGAAATAAGCGATAAAAACGCCCTTGATCACACTGCGGTCATTGCGCTTGTATTTGAACATGGGTTTCTGTTTTTATGCCTTTAAGAGGCATCGTCCGATTTTTTCCCCACAGAGATGCGATCCAACACCTTGCCTTCATACTGCTGTGGAATCTCGAGTTCCACAGATCCGCCGCGAATGGTATTTAGCTTCATGATCAGGTAATTGAGTTTTTTGAGCGTGCGGTATCGCGTGTATTCATCTTCAAGGCTGGACAACAGGGTCTCTGTGCGGATGATTTCTTTTCGCAGTTCGATTTCCGGGGGAAGGCAGTCCGCATTTTTGAGGATTTTATAGGACAGCCTCAGCTCCTGGGGAATCCTGCCAAGATCCTCATGCACAAGCGGCTTTCCGGCGCCTTCGAGATTATCGAATTCCCCGCTGCGCTGTGCATGGCGGATGCGCTCTTCCACGAGTTTTTCAAACCCTGTGCATATCATGGCAATCATCCCCCTTAAACAAAGAAGCCTCTCCGGATTTGTCGCAGAGAGGCTATCTAGTGTCCATCCAGAAATGGCTAATTTGCCCAATTTCTGCGTCAGGCTCAAATTTTAATCCTCAAAATACTTTGAGTATTCCTGCGGTTAAAATTTTCGCCTTCCTTGAACTTGAACAAATTATCCGATCTCTGGATGG
>JAIPEJ010000197.1 GCA_021737225.1 Desulfobacteraceae bacterium | reverse complement strand
GGAGGCAGGGCCCAGATACACGGATGCGTGGTGGGCGCCTACTTCATCGCTTTTCTGGAAATGATCCTTTCCCGGACCATGGGCGACATCCAGCCGGTAATATTTCCGGTGATTCTTTTCATTCTTCTGCTGTCCCTGCCCGAGGGCCTGTTCGGGCTGTTCCGCAGGCGCCGATACGGCGAATACATGCCAACCCTACACGTACGGAGATAGCATACATGGCAGCACTGCTTGAAACCGTCAACATTTCCAAGAGGTTCAAGGGAATCAAGGCCCTGCAGGGCGTGGGCCTGCGTATCCGCCGGGGAGAGACCCTCGGCCTGATCGGTCCCAACGGGGCCGGAAAATCCACCCTTGTCAATGTGCTTTGCGGCCAATTGGCCCAGGATACAGGAGATATCTTTCTTGACGGGGTGGAAATATCAAAAATGCGTCCGCACCGGCGCTGTCACCTGGGGCTGAGCCGAACCTACCAGATCCCGCGCCCTTTTCCGGACCTGGTAGTGCTCCAGAACGTCATTCCCAGCGTGCTGTGCGGGAAAACCGAACACCGGCCCAACCTGGAGCAGGCCACCCAAGAGGCACAGGCATTTCTGGAATTCGTGGGGCTTGCTGACAAACAAAACGTGGAAGCCCGGGATCTGACCATCTACGAGTTAAGACTGCTCGAACTGGCCCGGTCTCTGGCGACAAGGCCGAAAATCCTTTTTGTGGACGAAGTCATGGCTGGACTGAACCCGGCGGAGGCTGATACGGCAGTGGCGCTGATGAGCAGCATCAAGGAGACCTACGGCGTTACGATCTGCTGGATCGAACACGTCATGTCCGTGCTCATGGAGGCGGCCCAGAGAATCATCGCTCTTGACTACGGGGAAATCATCGCAGACGGCCCGCCCGGGGAAGTGGCGGATAACCAGCGGGTCATCGAAGCCTACCTGGGAAGTGAATGGAGGCAGTATGCTTAACATCAGGAAGGTGTCCGTGGCATATGAAGTCATTCCGGTGCTCCGTGACGTGGACCTGGAGGTGGAAAAAGGCGAGATCGTGGCTCTGGTGGGCTCCAACGGCGCGGGCAAAACCACCCTTTTAAACACCATTGCAGGGATGATGAAACCCAATTCCGGCTCAATCCACTATAAGAATAAATCGCTTGACAACCTCCCGCCCCACAAAATCGTTGCCAGGGGCGTCGCGCTGATCCCTGAAGGATACCGGCTGTTTCCGTATATGACGGTCAGGGAGAACCTGTTTCTGGGGGCCTACCAGGTCCATGCCTGGAAAAAGAAGGAGGAAACCATCAAGTGGGTAAACGAGCTGTTTCCGGTTTTATACGAGAGATCCAACATGCAGGCCGGGTTTCTAAGCGGCGGCGAGCAGCAGATGCTCTGCATCGGAAGGGGTATGATGTCCAGGCCGGAACTGATCATGGTGGATGAACCCTCCATCGGATTGGCCCCGCTCTTGGTGGAAAACATTTACAAGGCCCTGGACCGACTGCGCCAGGACCAGGAACTGACGATCCTGATTTCCGAGCAAAGCGCACTGCGGGTGCTGTCCTATGCCGACCGGGGCTATGTGCTCCAGGAAGGCAGGATCGTGCAGGAAGGCACTTCCGAGGAACTGAAAAACAGCGATACCGTCAAACAGGCGTACCTGGGAAGGTAAAAACCCGAAATGCGAGAAATGCGAAAACCGGCGCAATCCGGAAATTGCGGAAATTGCGGAAAGCAGGGCTTCCGCGCATAATACCCGCCTTTTGTATTAAAAGACAGGCGGGGCTTTGAAAACAACAAAACAAGGGGGGATTTTGCGATGTTTACCAAATTTCGGACATTATTTACGGGAATCGGAATCCTGGCACTCGCGCTGGCGATCTGCCTGCCGGGCCCGGCCGCGGCCGCGGAAAAGGAACCCGTGGTCATCGGATATGTCGGCAATGTTGATTCTCCGGGTACCAAACCTTCCATGGACATCCAGAAAATGGCCGTGGAGGAAATCAACAACGCCGGCGGCATAAACGGCCGGCCAATCAAGTACATCATCGCCAACGGCAAGGGCGATACCACGGCATCCGTGGATGCAGCCAGAAGACTGCTCATGGAAAACAACGCGGACTTCATCTTTGTCGAAGGCAGATCCGAGATTTGCCTGGCGGTCCAGGAGAGTACGGCATCTTTATACAAGGATCATCCGCACATACTGATTTTCAACGGTCCCATGGATTCGGAGCTGACCGCCCGAGTGCTGCGCAATTACGAAAAATACAAACACTGTTTCCGGGACTGGGACCCGGAAGCCAGCCATTATGCCCAGATGAACTATTATTTCGGCAACTTGTATAAAGATCTGGGATGGGAGAAAATGGCCATTCTCTGGGAAGACCTGGCCTGGACCTCCGACTGGCAAGAAGGCGCAGAGACAGAATATATGGAGCTTCCGCCGTGGGAAAAACTGGCTGAACAAAACGGCATCGAAGTCGTGTACACCAAGGCGGTCAAACCCCGGGGAACCATGTACCTGCCCATTTTTCAACAAATCGCCCGGGCGGATGCGGATATGATCCTTTATGTGAGCTCCTGGTTTACCGATACCGAAAGCTTTGCCAAGCAATGGGCCAATTCCGCGGCCAGCGACATCCCCATCAATCTTTACGGGGGCGTGGCTCAGACCCATGATTACTGGGACATGACCGGCGGCAAGGCGCTGGGCGCTGTCAGCTCCTTTTTCGAGTTTGATTTTCCGATCACGGAAAAATCACAGGATCTGATCCAAAAGGCGGAAAAAGAAAATATTCCGCTCCAGATCAACGGGCACCTGGCCTATGCAGATATTTACTTTATCAAGGAAGTGATTGAAAACGCCGGCGGGACAGCAAACATGGACAAGGTCATCCGGATGATGGAAACCACGGAAATGACCTATTCCCTGGGAATCATGGCCTATGAGACCAAGCCGGTGGCGCCTTTTTTCCACTCCAAAATCCGCGTCGACCCGGACGATCCGATTCATACGACCTATGACGGATCTTTTTACCAGCCCATGGTCCAGTTCCAGAACGACGGGGAAATGGCCTATATCGGCCCTTCCTGCAAGGAACACGAAGACGACATGGCCCCGTACGTAGATATTGAAAACTACAAAACGCCTGCCGAGCTAAGGCAAATGCGGTAGGCCCAAAAGCCGGCCGGCGACAAATCGCATCATTGCCGGGGACAGATTTTAAACCTGTCCCCGGTTCCTTCAATTTTTTCAGACAATGCTCCACCCGCCGTCCACCACGATGGTCTGGCCGGTCATAAAGCTGGCGGCGTCCGAGGCCAAAAGCAGCAAGGGGCCGAGCAGCTCGTCTGGCTCGCCGGTTGTGCCCATGGGCGCATTTTTCTGCATAAACCGCGTGCTGCGCTCGTCTTCAAACATTTCCGTGATCCATTCTCCCATGCGCAATCTGGTGGTTAAAAAAGCCTTGACTTTT
Organism: Desulfobacteraceae bacterium; assembly: GCA_021737225.1. Taxonomy (GTDB): domain Bacteria; phylum Desulfobacterota; class Desulfobacteria; order Desulfobacterales; family Desulfosalsimonadaceae; genus Desulfosalsimonas. The sequence continues at coordinate 1,791 of JAIPEJ010000197.1, read as the reverse complement.
TGTTTTTTTGAATGCATCTCGAAAATTAAATGGTATTCAAAATATTGGAATGATAAACTGAAAAAACTGGATCGACGCTGCCACCCAGGCCGCAATGGAAATCGGGCCCCTGACGGTTAAAGTATAAGAATTATCATACTGTGGAGGTAAGCCATGAACGGAAGGGAAAGAATTATCAGCGCCCTCAACATTGAGGAGCCTGACCGGGTTCCCCTGTTTATTCACGGAATTAACGAGGGCCCTATCATGGGGATTGGTAAATACCTCACCGACGGACTGCCCGAAGGCAAGACCATCGACCAGATGAACGACGAAGAAAAAGAAAAAATTATCAAGACCCTGTTTTTAATACTGGAGGAATTCGGGGTGGACGGCTATACCTGCCTGCCCATCGGCGAGGGGACGGAGTTCAGCGCCGGCACGCCGCTTGTTGACGACTGGGGGGTACAATTCACACGCAGCTTACACGGTATGCCGGTACCCTCAAAACATCCGATCTCCGGAAATGAAGAGTTAATGACGTATACGCCGCCGGAGCCGAACCGTGCTCACCTGATTCTGGTGGATCTTATGCGGGAACGGTTCAAGGGAGAGAAGGCTATTTTCTGGATGATGCGAGGCGCCTTCGTACGTAGCTGGAGGCTTGTGGGGATGGAGAACCTGATGATGAAAATGTTCGATGATCCCGAGTTTGTGCACAGAATCGCCGATATGGTCACCCAGTACAGCCTGAAACAGCTCGACATGCTAGTGGAGGCCGGTCTGGATGTACTGATCGTGGAAGACGATATCGCAGATAAAAACATTCCCCTGATATCGCCGGACCAGTTCAGGGAGTTTGTAAATCCTTACAACCGTAAACTGGTGGAGCGTGCCCACGAAAAAGGCCTCAAGGTGGTACGTCACTCGGACGGCAAACTCTGGCTGCTGTTAGACATTCTTCTCGACACGGGCTATGACGGGCTCAACCCATTGGAACCACAGGCGGGAATGGACATGAAAACGGTTAAGGACTATTGTGGAGATCGGCTGTGCCTTCTGGGAAACGTCGACTGCATAGACCTGCTTCCACAGGGCACAGAGGAAGAGGTTGAAGCCGCCGTGGTCAAGATCATCCGTGATGCAAGCAAGGGGGGCGGCCTCATCATCGATTCGTCAAACACCTATCACCCGGGAGTCAAGCCGGAGAACGTGATGGCGGTTTTCAAGGCGGTCCACAGGCATGGTTACTATAAGTAATACCGGCTCAGCCCTTTGAAGGCGTTACTTACACGGCATTCCACGGCTGTTTCAAAACCGCTTTTTGCCCCAGAATTTCAAAATTTTCAAAAGCACGAGAGACACCACCATCAATCCGGAAAACACCGCCAGGGTCAACCCTATGCTCCAGTTCCAGATCAAAGGTGCACTCACCAGAAGCATGCAGCTAATCACCGGCACCGAGGAGAAAACCGCCTGGAAACCTATTTCCATTGACGCGCTGGTTCGAAACCCCGGATCCACGACCCGCACCAACAGAAGTCCCGAAGATGCCGTTCCCGTACAGATCCCGTAAACGCCGACCATTCTTTCAATATTAAGCGCCCACAGCCGGTTTCCGAGGTAGACGATCACCAGTGTGGTAAGGACGCCTACCAACAAAGAAATCGTTCCGATTGGCAGCATGTATTTCCAGACAATTGCAGGCTGCACCGCCATCACGGTCGCCAGAATCAAAAAATCCACCGACCACCCGGTTATTCTCCGCTGGACGCCCGGGTCGAGCGTATGCCCGTAACCCATTCGAATAAT
>JAIPEJ010000015.1 GCA_021737225.1 Desulfobacteraceae bacterium | reverse complement strand
AACCGATGGACAGTAGAGGGTTTTTCCGAACTCGCGGATGCCGTTTGGAATAGCTACGGTATCCAAAGCGTGCTCACCGGTGGGCCCGAGGATACAGCCATGGCCCGCGCCATTGCCCGAAGGGCGGAAAACGAACCGCACAATCTGGTGGGAAAGACCAGCATTGATGAACTGACTGCAGTGATCAACCGTGCGCAGCTCGTTGTCAGCTGTGATACCGGCCCGATGCATCTTGCGGTTGCGTTGGGCAGACCCGTGGTGGCGCTTTTCGGGCCTTCCAATCCCCGCCGGACCGGCCCGTTTTACGGGGAGGTTGTCCGGAAGAACATGCCGTGTGTGCCCTGCAACCGGAGCCGCTGCAAATCCCCCCTGTGCATGCATGAGATTTCTTGCCGGGACGTGATGGAACGGATCGCAAAAATCCAACCAGGGCAGGCGATTGAAGCGGAATCACCGCCTCTACGGAGAAATCAGTAGGATTCCGGGTCAATTACCCGGAATGAATCGCCGGATTTTTGTTCATAGGACTCGTATATGGAGGCAAAGCGCGGGTGACGATGCAGGCCGGCGGCATGATGCGGGTTGAGGCGGAAGGAAAGGATCCGCATATGGTCGCCGAAAATGATCCGGCAGTTTTCCAGTGCAGTGGAGATAAATGATGCCAGGTACGCCGGCACAGGTCCGATTCTCGCCAGTTGGTATTCAATGGGCAGGTCGAAGCGCTTGATACCGAAGCCCAAGCGGGCCGCCCGGTCAATATTTTGTCGGGATTCTCTTCTGTGGGGGACATAAAAGATACTTCTTTGGCCGAAGAATTGCCGAACCTTGCCCAAATGCCATTCAAATTCGTCAGGCTGCAGGATACCGGCCTCCACCAGGGGGCTGCCCAGGAAGTAAACCGCACTGGTACCTTCTATATTCCGGATCTGACTGCGCAGCCAGGAAAAATCATTGGTGATGATCTGATCCCCAGGCCCGGGGAGGACCTGGAAAGCGGTGAAAAATGTGACGGCTTCTATATCATCGGGAGCATACCCCAGAAGCATGTTTTTCAGCGAATATCGGATCCTTTTGATGCCGGCGCGATGAATCCGGGCATAGCCTTCTCCCCGGGCCCGCTTTCGGGCGATGTCGATCGTGGAGTTGCCGTCGTCAAGCACGACAGTTTCCCGGTGGGGCAGCCTGTGGGCGATGTGGCGCATCAGGCCCACCTTGTAATCCCCTATGAAAAGATATGCCACCCCTGGTAGCAGCGATCGGATTAGTCGGTTTGCCTTGTAGGGCATAAATCCGTAGTTTTTCAGCGGGCGGTTGAAAAGATTGGCCTTTTTGCGGAGTTCGGCATGAATCTCGGTGATTGCGGTATTTAGGCGCGGCGCGCCAAGATCGTATATCTGTGACCATGTGTTTTCCAGCGCGGCAACGTTCAACAGCTGAGGCCGGCTCTTGCGGTCAGCCATGAGGATCAGCACGGCATCCTCCGGCCGGATGCCGAAATGATGCCGGGCTTCACAGGCGTTTAAGAGCTGAAGCGGGGATTTGACCAAGAAAGCACTTTTCATCATTCAAAGACCTTTCTTACTCGTCTGCATGCGGCTTTTCCCGGATTCTTCGAATCAGGGCGGATGTGGACTTATCCGGCAGCAGATCCACCAGTGCAACCTTCCCTCCGTGAGCTTCGACCTCCGCCCGGCCCACCACCTGATCCGGGGAGTAATCCGAGCCCTTGACCAGCACGTCGGGCTTGATGGTTTTGATCAGGGAAAGCGGCGTGTCCTCGTCAAAAAGCACCACTGCATTCACGCAGTCCAGGCCCGCCACGATGGCGGCTCTTTCCTGTTCCGGGATCAGCGGCCGGTCTGTCCCCTTGTTAAGCCTGCGGACGGAGGCATCGGTGTTTAAGCCGACGATCAAAACATCGCCGAATTCGGATGCGCGGTTGAGAAGGTGCAGGTGGCCGGCATGGAGAAGATCAAAACAGCCGTTGGTGAACACGATTTTTTGTTGCCGGAGGCGCCACCAGTGCAGACGCTCTGTAAGGGTTTCCGCGTCAAGCACTTTGTCTTTAATGCGGGGGGAAAGTACATCTGCAAGTTCGCCGGGCGCCACAACCGAAGTGCCGGCTTTGCCCACCACGATTCCGGCCGCGGCATTGGAAATGACCGCCGCGGTGTGCAGATCCGCCCCGCTGGCAAGGCAGAAAGCCAGTGCGGCCACCACGGTGTCGCCGGCACCGGTCACATCGTAAACCTCCCGGGCGGCGGCTGCAATCCGATGCAATCCGCCTTCGGGGCTCACAAGGGCCATTCCGGCCTCTCCCAGCGTGATCAGCATCGCGCCGATGCCGGCCTGTTCACACAATTCTTTTGCTGCATCCGCGACTGCGGCGTCATCGGACATACTTACAGCTCGGGGCAGGGCGGCCTGAAACTCTTTCAGGTTCGGCGTGATTACGGTGGCCCCACGGTATTTGTCAAATCGCTTCGACTTGGGATCGGCAATCACCGGGACGCCCCGTGAACGGGCTTTTTGCATAATTTTTTGAATCAGCGAATCGGTCAGAACGCCTTTGGCGTAGTCGCTGAGCAATATTGCATGGGGCGGATCGGCTCTTTCAAGGCCTGCAAGGATGCGTTCCTCGGTTCCCGCCTCGATCGGGTCTGTTTGTTCCCAGTCCAGGCGGATCATCTGCTGGCCCCTTGAGATGACCCGTACCTTGCGGATAGTGGGCCGCTGTTCCACGCCGACAAGACCTTCGGTCCTGATGTCCTTCTGTTCGCACAGTGATCTGAGGGTCCCGGCCGAATGGTCGACTCCCAAGGCACCGGCGAGCATCACATTTGCGCCGAGCGCACGCAGCCCGTGGGCCACATTTGCCGCCCCGCCAAGCCGGGAAAATTCCGACTCCACGTTGACTACCTGTACCGGGGCTTCGGGCGAGATCCGCTCGATTCTGCCTTCGATATAATCATCCAGGATGACATCCCCGATGACCCAGACATGGCGGGCGTATGCATCTTTGATGTACTGCGCAATCGTTCGTGCAAGCCGGGGTGTTTTGTCCATCTGTTTCCTACTGTTGCATGAGGTTTTCTTCAATTGCTTCGGCCAGGGCATGGAGGCAGATTTCATGCACCTCCTGGATCCTGGCCGTTCGTTTTGCGGGCACGGCAAACAGGGCATCGACGAGCGGAGCCAGGGCGCCGCCGCCCTGTCCGGTAAAACCAATGACCTTCATGTCCAGTTCCCTTGCCGCACCTGTGGCCCGGAGGATATTTTCGGAGTTGCCGCTGGTGCTCATGGCAATCAGGATGTCGCCTGCAGCTCCGAGCGCTGCAACCTGCCGGGAAAAGCAATGTTCGAATCCGTAATCGTTGCCCAGGGCCGTAATGATCGAGGTGTCGGTAGTCAAAGCGATGGCGGGCCACCCGTTTCTTTCCCGCTCAAACCGGCCAACGAGTTCGGCGGCAAAATGCTGGGCATCCGAAGCGCTTCCCCCGTTGCCGCAAATCAGTAGTTTGCCCTTGTTCTCCAGTGCCCGGATGCACAAATTTGCTGCAGTTTGAAAAGGCTGTTCCAACGATTCAACAGATGCCGAAAGCACCTGGTTGTGCTCGTCAACAATTTGCGTGAAGCTTCTCATCAGATGCCTCTTGCTATGGTGTGTTGCCTTTGAACATGGCACGGCAGGCCGCCAGAAGATCATCGAAAACCAGAACATACGCCGGATCAAGATCCGTGATAATCCCTTGTCCCATCTCTGCTTCTGTTTGCATGCCCTTTCCCGTACGTACCAGCCAGGAATGCATGCCCGCAGACTGTGCAGCCTGCAGGTCCCGGCCCGCATCCCCGATAAAAACCGTTTTTTCAGGTGGGATGCCGCTTTGGTCAATCGCGGCTTCGAGCAATCCGGTTTTCGGTTTGCGGCAGCGGCAATCATCTTCCGGAGCATGGGGGCAAAAGTGGATTGCGGCAAAAAAAACACCGCGCGCTGCGGCCTCCCGTCTTACTTTGGCGTGGATTTCCTCGAGCTTGTCCGTATCAATGAGTCCGCGGCCGATGCAGCTTTGATTGGTGGCAATCGATATGGGCACCGCGGCATCGGCGATCATGGCAAGGCCGTCGAGCGCGCCTGACACCCAGATCCACTTGTCCGGGGATAGCAAGTATCCTTTTTCTCCCTCCGGTTCCCGGTTGAGCACGCCGTCGCGATCCAGTATTACATGTTTGAATTTCGGGGGTGCCGGGTTGTTCATGGACATTGTCAGATTGCCGACGGTTTGCTATCCGATTTGTACCTGAATTGAGCGTTTCAGGTTTTTAAAAGCAATTTATTTGAAAGGATAACATCCATTTCTATTTTAAAAATCTGAAACCCTCCGGGATTTCCAACTTTACCGCATCTACTGCGTCAGATGCAGCCTCGCATAGCTCACTATAGCGAGTCTGCATCTTCCTTGTATATCCGGCAAATTTGAAAATCGCTCAATTTAGGTTGTATCTTGCCGCATTTTGACAAATCGATCTTCTGCTTGAAATTAAAGATGTAAAACTATATGATTTCCACTTAAAAATCAACGGATTTATCAAGCATGCGGGCCTCACCGGTCGAACCTGGCGGCCTGCATGCAGAAGGATTTTCATATGAACCAGACGCCTGGAGCGGATCCAAAGCCCTATTTCCTGACGGTGATCCTGATTGCCAAAAACGAGGCGGACCGGATCGAAACCTGCCTGGATTCGGTTTATCCGATTGCCGATGAGATTGTTGTGTTTGACAGCGGCAGCACGGATCAAACCGTTGCGATTGCAAGACGTTATACGGACAATGTATTTGAAACCGACTGGCCCGGATACGGCATTCAGAAACAGCGGGCCCTGGAAAAAGCCCGGGGCGACTGGGTGCTATCCATTGATGCAGACGAAGCCTTAACCCCGGAACTTCGGGAAGAAATCGACCGGGTGCTGCGGTCCGGGCCGGATGCTGCTGCCTATAAGTTGCCCTGGGCGGTTACGGTTTACGGCAAGACCCTGAATTTCGGCAGAAGCGCCCGGGCGCCGCTGCGGCTGTTCAGGCGCGAGGGAGCCGCTTTTTCCGATGCCGTGGTGCACGAAAAGGTGTTGCCGCCGCCGGGAAAGGTCCGGAAATTAAAGGGACGGCTGCTGCATTACACGCACCGGGACTTTGGCCATGCCCTATACAAGAATGCCGATTATGCATGGTTGGGGGCCAAACGAAGGTACCGGGCCGGTAAGAAAGGCGGCGGCCTGATTGGCGCCGCAGTTAGGGGCGTTTTGGTGTTTTTTCAGGTGTATATTCTGCGGGGCGGGTTTCTCGACGGTTCGGCGGGATTCCTCATGGCCGTCATGTATAGCCAGGTGGCATTCAACAAATACGCGGGACTGTGGGCCCTGTATCGGGAGGATCGAATGGGCGGGAAAAAGGGCGCGGATCCGGCGCAGGTGCAAAAATCCCGGGAAGTCAGGGATAAGGGGTGAAGGTGCGCCGCTACCTGTTATACGCTGCTCAGTTATACAGCCTGAGCATCCTTCGTCCCCTGCAGTACGCAATTATTGCGCGGGGGGACCGGGCGGCCTGGTTTTTTGACCCCGGCATTGATGCAGCCCCGTGGCTCGCCCCTGATGAAAACCTGCTGCGCACCGTGGGCGAAGTCAAAGCCTACAACCCGGATGCGGTTTTTGTGCCGGGAAACGTGGTGCCCGATTTTTTCCCGGGCCTTAAAGCGCAGGTGTTTCACGGTCTGGCAAATGATTTTGTGGGCAAAAAAGGCCACTACCGGATTCGGGGATTCTTTGATCTCTACTGTACCCGGGCGGCCGAAGAAACCCGGATTTTTTCGGAAATGGCGCAAACATACGGTCATTTCGAAGTTGCCGAGACCGGCTGGCCCAAGCTGGACCCCCTGTTTCGCGGCCGGGTCCGGGATCTGCGCCCCGATCTGGGCAAGGCCAGACCGATTGTTCTGTATGCATCCACCTTCAGCCCGTCCATGACATCTGCACCATACCTGGTGGAATCCATTCGGCATCTGTCGGAAAAGGGTGCATGGCAGTGGCTGGTCACCCTGCACCCGAAAATGCCGGCGCAGATAGTGGAAAAATATCGGCGGCTGGCTGGTCCGAACCTACGGTTCTTCGAGAGCCATGACGATATCTGGCCGCTTTTGAGGGCTGCAGACGTGATGCTGTGTGATACCTCATCGATCATGCTCGAGTTCATGCTACTCGACAAGCCGGTGGTCACCTATCGCACCCGGAGTCCCGGGCCGCATTTGATCGATGTCCGGGATCCGGGGGAGATCGAGTCGGCGATTACATCAGCTTTAAATCCGCAGCCGACACTCATGGCAGCCATGCAGGCCTTTATCCGTCGGTTCCATCCCTACCGGGACGGCCGGAGCAGCGAGCGTGTCCTGGATGCTGCAGATCAGCTCATGGATAAAGGAACCGCCCACCTGAAGTCCAAGCCGATCAATGTGATCAGAAAAGCAAAGCTGCGCCGGAAACTGGGTTATTACCGGTGGCGTTAGGCGGGGTTAAGCGGATGGGGCCAGTTGCTCAAACAACTGCCGGGTCTGCCTGACGGTCTGATCAATATGGAAATCTCGGCCTATGCGTTCCCGCGCGTTTTGCCCCATTTGCTGCTTTTCCTGCGGGTTATGGTAAAGCCTGGAGATGGCGTCTGCAATTGCGCCGGCATCGGCCGGCGGCACGATGAGCCCGCTGCTCCCGTCTTCAACCAGTTCCGGCAGTCCGCCGACATTGGTGACAATCGGCGGCGTGGCGTACGCCATGGCCTCGATTACCGCACGGGACAGGCCCTCGCTTCGTGTCGGCGGCATGACCAGCGTGTCGCAAGCGGCAAAAATGGCAGGCGCGTCGCTGCGGAAGCCCGCCAGATGGATCCGGTCAGCATAAGGGCTTTTTTCTATCAGCCGCCGTAAAGCTCGATCGTCTGTCAGCCGGCCCAGCAGCAGGAAATGAATCGGCGCCTCGGCAGGAAGATGCCGGGCGGCTTCGATGAGATACGGGATGCCCTTGCGGGGTCGGTTCCGGCCGGCAAATCCCAGCACAAATGCATTTTCCGGCAGGTTGAATTCGCCGGCCAGATCCGCGGGCCGGCTTTGATACCAGGACAGCTCGTGGCCCTTGTATATGGTGATCACCCGCCGGGTATCAAGCCGCTTGCTGAAAAACCGCATGGCCAGCAGATTGTCCCGGATGGCGTTGCAGACGCACACGATCCTCGCAACCCGCGGATTTAAATGGGTGGTCCACGAAGCCGGGGACAGGAAGCTCAGGTTTCCCACAATGCCCCGGTATGTCATAATCTGACAGTTTCTTCCCCGGGCCGCGGGCAGCACGTTGGAGATCGCCTTGTTGTTGAAGCAGTACAGGATCTCATAACCCCGCGTGTCTATCAGGCGCCGGATGTTCCGTATGGATTTCACTGAAAACCGGGAGGGGATGATCATCTCGTGAATTGGTACGTTCGAGGCCCGAAGACGGTCAAAATACCGACCTCCGGGGTTGCAGGCCACCTCTATGTCCACACCCGCCTGTCGGAGGCGGATAAACAACTCGGTTTCCGGCAGGTCGCTTTTATCTGTTACGCAAAGCACGCGGTAGTGCATGGTTTTCTCCGTGGCACGTTTTTTGGCAAAGACTTATATAATCCTAAATTGAGCGATTTTCAAGTTTGCCGCAGATACAAGGAAGATGCAGACGAGCTATAGTGGACTATGCGAGGCTGCATCTGACGCAGTAGATGCGACAAAATTGGAAATCCCGTAGGGTTTCAGATTTTTAAATACAAATTGCTATAATCCTTTACAAAATCCTGTTTTTAAAAATCTGAAACGCTCAATTTAGGATAATATAAAAGCGCAAACCCTTTCAATTGTTTTTTCCCGACAGACTGCAGGCGCATTTTCGGTTTCTGCAAAACCCGCCGCTGCAAGTCGTTTGCGCCTTGATAATTCTTGACAATTCTGGCAAAAAAAGAAAAAGTATTCGTTTATGTGATGTTTTTGTGATCGGTGAAAAGCGGAAGGATAAACATATGAATCCCATTGCTGAGCAGTTAAACGAGGTGATCTACCGGGGCAATGCCCATGTGGCCGACATGCTGTCCGAGGTGGGCAGGAACCTGTTTTTCCCCAAGGGCATATTGTCCCAGAGTGCTGAGGCAAAGGAAAAGGCCACCCGGCTCAATGCCACAATCGGCATTGCCAGGCAAGGCGACCGGGCCATGGTGCTGCCCTCGGTAATGCAGTCCGTTGCCGGCCTGGAACCCGAGGAATCGTTGACTTATGCGCCTTCATACGGGATCCCGGCACTGCGGCGGAAGTGGCAGGGCCTGCTGTATGAAAAAAATCCCTCCCTTGGGGGCAAGACGGTCAGCCTGCCCGTGGTCACCAACGGGATTACCCATGCCATCAGCATCTTCGCCGATGTCTGGACCGACCCGGGCGACGTGGTCATCCTGCCGGATATGATGTGGGGCAATTACAACATGATCTTCAGTGTTCGCAAGCAGGTCCGGCTCAGCCATTACCCGATATTCACCGGGACCGGCGGATACAACGTGGAAGGCCTGGCTGATTGTGTGAAAAAAGAGGCTGAAAAAAACAGTAAAGTCATTGTGCTGCTTAATTTTCCCCATAACCCCACGGGCTATACCGCCACTGAATCCGAGGCCGACCGGATCGTGGAAGTGCTCACCGAGGTCGCCGCAGCCGGCACCAATGTGATCGCGGTTTGTGATGACGCATATTTCGGGCTGTTCTACGAACAGGGGATCCTGACCGAATCTGTATTCGCCCGGCTGTGCGAAGGTCATTCCCGCCTGCTGGCGGTCAAGCTCGACGGCGCCACCAAGGAAAATTACGTGTGGGGGCTGCGCGTGGGATTTATCACCTACGGGGCGGTTATCGAAGGTGATGCCGCGCCCGTATACGACGCACTGGAGCGCAAGACCGCCGGGTGCGTGCGCGGCAATATCTCCAACAGTTCGCACCTGGGCCAGTCCATTGTTTTAAAGTCCCTGCAGGATGCACATTACCAGGAAGAAAAACAATCCAAGTTCGATCTTTTAAAGTCCCGGGCTGAAACCGTCAAGGCCGTGCTCGCAGATCCCAAGTATGCCGATGCCTGGGATGTCTACCCGTTTAACTCTGGTTATTTTATGTGTATCCGGCTCAAGTCCGTAAACGCGGAAAAACTCCGGGTGCATCTGCTGGAAAAATACGGGGTGGGGCTGATTGCCCTGGGCGAACATGACCTGCGGGTGGCCTTTTCCTGCCTGGAACAAAGCGATATCCAAACCCTGTTTGATATCGTTTACCAGGGGGTGCAGGACCTGAGCTGAGCGCTTTTCGTTACCCCGGGCATATGGCCGGAAACAAGACATCGGGGCGTACATGGACCGTATCAAGCAACTGCCGGTGCTCCTAAAACAGCGCATTCGTACGGTCAACCTTGCCCGGGCGGGCAAGTGGAGCCTTTTTTTCGTGCTCATCGGTGTTATCGCGGGCACGGGTTCGGTGATTTTCCAGTATCTCTGCCAGCTCGGGGCGCACGTGTTCATGGACTGGATGGCGGGCTACCGGCCGCCCGCACCGGCGGGCGAGCACCATATCCTCCCGCCCACGGCCACGGCGTTCAGCCGGTGGATCCTGTTGTTTCTGCCGGCGGCCGGCGGACTGCTCAGCGGCTGGCTGGTTTATTATTTTGCACCGGAAGCCGAGGGACACGGCACGGATGCCGCCATTGACGCATATCATCAAAGTGGCGGGTTCATGCGGGCCCGGGTGCCGATTATCAAAACCCTGGCCTCGGCCATTACCCTGTCCACAGGGGGGTCCGGCGGAAGGGAGGGCCCGATTGCCCAGATCGGTGCAGGATTCGGCTCTTTTCTGGCCACCCGGCTCAAGCTCTCTGAGCGGGAGCGCCGCATCATGCTGGCCGCGGGCATCGGCGCAGGCGTAGGCAGTATTTTCCGGGCGCCGCTGGCAGGCGCACTGTTTGCCTCCGAGGTGCTCTACAGCGATCCGGATTTTGAATCCGAGGTCATTATCCCCGCCGGGATTTCCTCTGTGGTGGCCTACTGCCTGTTCAGCCTGGTCTTTGGCTGGGGCACGCTGTTTGATTCCCCGGAGTTCAGGTTTCAAAACCCGCTGGAGCTCGGCCCGTATATTGTGCTGGCCTTGGTGCTGGCCGGGCTGAGCTACTTTTATGTGAAATCCTTTTACGGCGTCGGGGACCTGTTCCGGGCCATTAACATCCCCAATCATTTCAAGCCGGCCATCGGCGGCATGCTCACGGGAATGATCGGCTTTTATCTGCCCACCACCCTGGCTTTCGGCTATGGATATGCTCAGCAGGCCATTTTCAATGAACTGGCCATATCCGTGTTGCTGGCCCTGGCCCTGGGCAAGATTCTGACCACTTCGTTTACCATCAGTTCGGGCGGCAGCGGCGGTGTTTTCGGGCCGTCGGTGGTCATCGGCGGCGCCATGGGCGGGGTGATCGGGAAGCTGTTCCACCAGTTCATCCCCGGCATTGTCGCCAACCCGGGCGCCTTCGTGGTGGTCGGCATGGCCGGTTTTTTCACGGCCGTATCCAATGCGCCCATTTCCACGATCATTTTTGTCAGCGAGATGACCAATTCATACGAGCTGCTGCTGCCCAGCCTGTTTGTTTGTTCCATCTGCTATGTGACTTCCCGCCGCTGGGGGATTTACCGCAGGCAGGTCAAAAACCGGGTGGCCTCCCCGGCCCATGCCGGCGAGTTCATGGTGGACGTGCTGCAGATGATGAAGGTTCAGGACCTGATGCACCTGGTGCACAAGGTGGAGTCCATTCCCGAGCACATGCCTTTCCGGGAGTTCAAGCTGTTTTTCTCCCGGACCAAGCAGCATTATTTTCCGGTCATGGATGAAGACGGCCGGATGGTGGGGATCTTTTCCAGTACCGACGTGCGGGGGGTTCTTTTTGCCCCGGACATTGAGCAGCTCGTGGTGATGCGTGATATTGCCACCACAGAGGTGGTATCCTCCACGGCATCCGAGGATTTGAACGTCGTGCTCCAGAAAATGACCACTAAGAATATTGACAGCCTGCCCGTGGTTTCTGAAGACGACGAGCGGGTACTGCTGGGCATGCTCGACCGGCGGGACCTGATTGCATTTTACAACCGCCAGATCCAGCGCCTCCGGGCCGGGGAGCTGGCCTCGCAGGCTGCGGCGTAAACGGTTCTCAGTAGGTCACGGATACCAGGAACAACCCGTGGGGCGGAGCGGTGGCCGCAGCTTGGTTCCGGTCCAGCGAATCCCGTATGGCGGCAAAATCGGCCGGGGTGATCCGGCCGCGGCCCACTGCGGCCAGTGTGCCCACGATGTTTCGTACCATGTAGCGCAGAAATCCGTTGGCGGTGATTTCAAAGGTCAGATGCGGGCCGTGCGCATCGGATATAAAGCGGGCCGCCGATACCGTCCGGATGGAATCCGAGCGCGGGCTTCCGGTGTTTTCAAACGCGGAAAAATCGTGGGTCCCCGCAATGGCTTCTGCCGCCTGCTGCATGGCACCGACATCCAGCCTGTTTTTGATGTGCCAGGCATACTGGCGCCCGATGGCCGCGGGCAGATCCCGGTTTAAGATGTGATAGCGGTAGGTTTTTTCCCGGGCATCGTATCTGGCATGAAAGGATTCGTCTGCCGGCTGGCAGCAGTGGATGACAATGTCTGCCGGCAGCAGGCTGTTTAACCCGGAGAAAAAATCGTCTGCCGTAAGGCGGGTTTTGCAGCGGAAATGGGCGGTCTGCCCCAGGGCGTGCACGCCGGCATCGGTGCGGCCCGAGGCGGTGACCCGAATGTTTTGCCGGGTCATCCGGAACACGGCCGCTTCGAGTGTGCCCTGAATCGTGCGGCCGGATTTCTGGATCTGCCACCCGTTGAAATTCGTGCCGTCGTATTCGATAATGAGTTTGAAGTTTTTCATTACCTGTCATGAATGGTCTGTTTTACTGCATAAACCGTGGTTCCACCACGAAGGACACGAGGGACACGAAGGCCACGAAGGTATGTTCCTCATGGAATTCTTGAATATATTGGAATTTTTTCTGTTTTTTGCCGGTATCCGAACCCGTAAGATGGCTATGCCGGGTGATGTAATCTGAAAGTATTCCAATTGCAAGCCGATTTGGGGAAAACCTGCACAGCCATGTCAAATGCACGATCGTTAGCGTAAGCCGGGTTTCCTGATCATTATATTTTCTTCGCGAACTTCGTGATCTTCGTGGTATGATTTATTATCATGTTTTAAAGATTCTGACAGCCCCGGTTACATGAATCGGATACCCCTTTCTCTTGGGAGATATATCGGTTATGCCAAAAGGTTTCAAGGCTTCGGCGGTTTCCGCCGGCATCAAGAAAAACGGAAAAAAGGACCTGGCCCTGATTGTATCCGACGTGCCGGCCGCGGTTGCCGGCGTATTCACCAATAACCGGGTCCAGGCCGCACCCGTGGTGCTCGACAAACAGCGCCTGGCATTCGGCACATGCCGGGCAATTATTGCCAACAGCGGCAATGCCAATTGTGCCACAAAGCAGCAAGGCATGGCAGATGCCGTTGCCATGACCCGGGCGGTATCCGATGCCCTGAGTGTGGACCCGCAGCAGGTGATGGCCGCCTCCACGGGAGTCATCGGCGTGCCGCTGCCAGTGGAGAAAATCCTTTCCGCAATGCCGAATTTGGTGGCAGCACTGGATCCGGACGGATTTGCGGATGCGGCAGAAGGGATCATGACCACGGACACAAAAGCCAAGCTGGTCCGCCGGCAGGGCGAAATTGCCGGCCGGGGCTTCCAGGTCGCGGCCATGGCCAAGGGCGCCGGCATGATCCGGCCGGATATGGCCACCATGCTTTGTTTCGTGTGCACGGATATTGACATGGATGCCTCGTCCCTGCAGCAGGCGCTTGCTTATGCCAATGCACGCTCGTTTAACCGCATTACCATTGACGGGGATACCAGCACCAACGACACGGTGCTGGTCATGGCAAACGGTCGCTCCGGGGCCGCGGCCCGAACCCCGGAGCAAAAGGACGCATTTTCGGCTTTGCTTGCAGCGGTTCTCGAAGAACTGGCCCGGATGATCGTGGCCGACGGGGAGGGGGCCACCAAGTGCGTGGAAATCGCGGTTGTCAATGCGCCTGATGAAAAAGCCGCCCGACAGGCGGCTGATACCGTGGCCAACTCGAATTTGGTCAAGACCGCATTTTTCGGCGAGGATGCCAACTGGGGGCGCATTCTGGCGGCCCTGGGCCGGACCGGGGTGGAATTTGACCCGGAGCGGGTGGATATCTGGTTCGGCGATGTGCGCATTGTGGAAAACGGCTCGGGCTGCGGCGCGCAAGCCGAAGCCGCGGCAACGCAAGTACTGCGAACCCCGGAGTTTTCCGTCTATATTGACCTTAAGGCCGGTGCTTCCCATGCATCGGTGCTGACCTGCGATTTTTCCGTGGACTACGTAAAGATCAACGCCGACTACCGGAGTTGATCATGGCAGAGGCCGGCAGCAGGCAGATACGCTTGCAGAAGTTTCTGGCAGAGGCGGGCGTGTGTTCCCGCCGCAAGGGGGAGGATTACATCCGGCAGGGTTTGGTCCGGGTAAACGGGGAGACGGTCACAAGGCTCGGCACCACGGTGGACCCGGCGGCAGACCGGGTGGAGGTCTCCGGCAAAGAGGTCCGTCCGCGCCGGGAGGAAGTCTATATCATGCTCCACAAGCCGGCCGGTTATCTTTCCACCTGCAGCCAGCCGGGCAGGAAAATCGTGCTGGACCTGGTGGACACCGACCGGCGGGTTTTCCCCGTAGGCCGGCTGGACAAGGATTCCACCGGCCTGCTGCTGCTGACCTCAGACGGCCGGATCCATCACCGCCTGGCCCATCCATCGTTTGATCATGAAAAGCAATACATCGTCACCGTGGACCGGCCCGTTGCCGATGCAGACCTGGAAAAGCTGGAAAGCGGGGTGGTACTCTCTGACGGCATGACCCGTCCGGCTGCCATTGTGCGCCGGTCCAAAACCGCCTTTTCCATTACCCTGCAGGAGGGCCGCAACCGCCAGATCCGGCGGATGGCCGAGGCCCTGGGATACATGGTAAAATCGCTGCACCGGGTCCGCATGGGCCCGCTGGAGTTAAAGGACCTGCCGGCCGGCGGGTGGCGTCATCTCACGGCTGCAGAGCAGCGGGAGCTGCTCAAGTCCTGCGGGCTGTAGGCGGTTGACGGTTGACAGTTGTCGGTTATCAAACACTTCGCCACTGACAACCGATAACCGGCAACCGTAAACCGCCCCCTTATCCCTCCGGATCCTCTTCCCGCAGTTTCTGGTGCTTGATATTGACCCCTTCCACCATAAAGGCCACGTGCTCGCCGATGTTGGTGGAAAGGTCGCCGACGCGTTCCAGGCACCGGGAGATGATAATGGTCTGGATGGAGCGCCGGGTTTTTAAGCGGCGGCTGTCAATTGCCGGGGCATCGGCCACCATGTGTTCGATCAGGCCCTTTAACACCTGCAGGGTGGATTCGTCCGCCTGATCGTCCATTTTGCGGACATCCTTGGCGATGTGGGCGTCCATGTCGCGCAAGGCGGATACAGCCTTTTTCAGCATCTGCCGGCTGATATCAATGAGCCGGTCCATGGCGGCAATTTCTTCGAGCGGCGGATACTGGCTCAAAAATATGGTCCGCTCGGAGATGTTGACCGCCTGGTCGGCAATGCGCTCAAGCTCGTTGCTGATCTTCATGTTTCCCATGATCATCCGCAGGTCCCGGGCCATGGGCTGCTCTAAGGCCAGCAGGCGCAGGGACTGCTTGTCGACCTCCAGCTCGATCTGATTGATCTTCCTGTCCCCGTCGATGATTTTCTGGGCTAAATCCACGTCCCGATGCGTGTATGCGCTGACGGCGTTTTCAAAGGCCTGCTGGGTAAGGGCGGCCATGTTTAGCACGGTTAGTTTGAGTTGTTCGAGCTCTTCGTGAAAATGGAGTCGTTCCATCAGGCCTCCTTAGCCGAACCGTCCGGTGATGTAGTCTTCGGTTTGTTTGAGCTCCGGCCGGGTAAACAGGGTTTCGGTTTCGCCGACCTCGATGAGCCGGCCCATGTAAAAAAAGGCCGTAATGTCTGAGACCCGCGCCGCCTGCTGCATGTTATGGGTCACGATGATGATCGTAAAGCTTTTTTTCAGGTCATGGATCAGGTCTTCGATTTTCTGTGTGGCAATGGGATCCAGGGCGGATGCCGGCTCATCCATGAGCAGGACTTCCGGTTCCACGGCCAGGGCCCGGGCAATGCACAGCCGCTGCTGCTGACCGCCGGAAAGCCCGAGTGCCGACTGGTGCAGCCTGTCTTTGATCTCGTCCCACAGGGCGGCCTGCTTGAGACTCCATTCCACTTTTTCCCGCAGAACCCCCTTGTTTTTGACCCCGTTTACGCGCAGGCCGTAGGCCACGTTGTCAAAAATGGTCTTGGGAAACGGGTTGGGCTTTTGAAAGACCATGCCCACTCGCCTGCGCAGGCTGACCACGTCCACGCTCGGCGCGTAGATGTTTTCTTTGTCCAGCAGGATCTCTCCTTCCACGCGGCTTGCCGGGATCAGGTCGTTCATGCGGTTTAAGCATCGCAGAAAGGTGCTTTTGCCGCACCCCGAGGGGCCGATCAATGCGGATACCTGCTGCTGGTGTAAATCCAGGTTAATGTCTGCAAGCGCGTTGTAGTCGCCGTAGTAAAAGTTGAGATTTTTTATGGTGAATTTCGCTGAGTCCGTCATATATGCAAATCCTTTCATTGCCGATCGGGTGGCGCGGCTGTCTCTTCGGATGCTTCTGCCCGGGGCAGTGAAAAACAAAACACGCTTCCCCGGGTTTGCCCCGGCGGCGGGCTTTTCACCCATATGCGGCCGGCCATGGCCGCGATGGCGTGCTTGCAGATGGAAAGTCCCAGGCCGGTGCCGCCGGAGGCCCGGCTGCGTTCCTTGTCGATCCGGTAAAACCGCTCAAAGATCCGCTCCTGGTGCTTAGCGGCAATTCCGGGCCCCGGGTCCTGAACCCCGAAAATGATTTCTTTTTCCCGGGTTTCTGAAAATACCGTGATGGTCCCGCCGCCGGCCGGCGAGTACTGTATGGCGTTGTCGATCAGGTTCCGGAAAACCCGGTTCAACGTGGACTCATGGGCATGCACCCACAGTGGCTCACTCAGCCGGTTATCCAGCCGGATTTGCCTTTCCTCGGCCATGGGTTGGAAAGTATCCCATGTGGACTGAAATACCCGGGTCGCCTCTACCGGCTGCAGACTCAAGTGCGGCGGCTTTTCCTCCAGGCGGGTGAGTTCGAGCAGGTCATTGACGATATTGGTCATCTGTTCGGCATTTTTCTGGATCGGGGTCAAAAATGCCAGTCCCTGCTCGCTGATCGAAAAACCGCCGGCAAGCAGGGTGTCCACATACCCCTTGATGGAGGTCAGGGGGGTTTTGAGCTCGTGGGAGACGTTGGCCACGAAATCCCGGCGGATTTTTTCCAGCCGCCTGCGCTCGCTGATGTCGTAGAAAACCATCAATATCCCGCCTTCTGGAATTTTTGCCGCATACATCTCATAGAAACGCTCTTCTTCCATGGAAATGGTCAGGCTGTATTCGTTGGCTCCTTTCAGTATCTTGTCACAGGCTTGCTGTACCTCACTGTTTAAGAACGCTTCTATCGGGCGTTTGCCGATACAGGAGAGCTGACACTCGGCAATCCCTGCCATGGAGCGGTTCAGCGCCTTGATGTGCCCGGTCCGGTCGATGAGCATCACCCCTTCGCGCATGTTCTCGAGAATGGTTTCCATCTCCCGGTTCTGCTCGGAGATCACCTCCATCTGTTCTCGGATTCGATCTGCGGTCTCGTTTAGCGTCATGGACAGATCGTAGAATTCTCTGCCGGAATCCATGATATATTGATGGGAGAAATCGCCGCCGGCAATTGTCTTGAGCCGGTTCATCACCTGGTGCACCGGTGCTTCGAATCTGCGGGCCAGATATACGCTGAAAAGAAATGTGAGTGCGAAAATCAGCGCCAGGCCGGCCAGGAAATTTTCCGTATAGTTGCTCAGCCGGTTTTCCACCGAGGAGACCGGATACGCGGTACGCAGGTAGAGGTCCTCGCCGCCGGTGGGAGAATTGATTTTTTTGGCTGCATAAATGAGTTCCTGCTTCAGCGTGGGGCTGTAGCGGATGCTCACGGCCGGATTTTCGGCTTTGGCCGAGCGGATTTCCTCGCGGCCGGCATGGTTTTCCATGTACCGGATTTCCTTGTGGGGCACTGAGGAATCGGCAATGACCGCGCCGCCCGGGGTAATCAGGGTGATGCGGCAGCCGAGTTTCTCCCCCGCTGCGGTGGCCCATCGGTCAAGGGCGGCATTGCTTTCAAACGGGGTGTCCCCGGCGAGCATCCACTCGATGAAATCCAGATGGCGCAGGGCTTTTTCCCTGGATTCCTTGAGGAGTTCGGACTCCAGGGTGTTGTACACGTAAAACCCGGGCAGAAGAATTGCCAGGAGCAGCACCGCGCAGAAGGAGATAAACAGCCGGGTTCTGAATTTCAGATTTTTCATTTACGCTTCCTTGAATCGATAGCCAACGCCGCGCACGGTTTCAATGTCTTCGGCATAGGGCGCGATTTTCCGGCGCAGCCGCCGGATGTGGGTATCCACGGTGCGGGCATAGCCTTCGAACTGATATCCCCACACCCGGTCGAGCAGTTGATCCCGGGAGAGGACCCGCCCCTTGTTCTGCAGCAGATCCAGCAGGAGGTTGAACTCGGTTACCGTCAGCCGGATCGGTTCCGTGCCGATGTGGACTTTGTAGTTTTCCGGCTCCACGGTCATTTCTCCGTGGCGCAGTACGGCCGGGCGCTGTTGGGCAGGTGGTTCATAACGCCGGAGAACCGCCCGGATACGCAGCAGCAACTCCCTGGGGGAAAAGGGCTTGACCAGGTAATCGTCTGCCCCGAGTTCGAATCCCACGATCCGGTCGACTTCCTCGCCCCTGGCCGTGAGCATGATGACCGGGATATCTGCGGTGGCCTGGTTGCGTTTCATGGTTTTGCAGACCTCGAGTCCGTCCATGCCCGGCAGCATCAGGTCTAGAACCAGCAAATCGGGTTTTTCGTGTATGGCCGTTTCCATGCCTTTTTTGCCGTCTTTGCTTTTCAGCGTTTTGTATCCTTCGGATTCCAAATGCCAGATAACCAGGTTGAGAATATCCGGGTCGTCCTCGATGACCAGAATGGTTTTATCCATTTTTTTTACCTTGCGCCGGTTGCTGCATGGCGCGGATGTATTGGTTGATCCATTGGCATAAACGGCGTCGGACGGTTTGTTGCGTTTGTATGAAACCGGTTTATTTTGAGATTATCCCGTCCGTATTCAATTGTTTGGACCATAACCCGGATTTGTGACAACGCATCGAAGACTTTGTGAAGATTTGGTGACAAAATTGACACGCAATTTTTATTTGCCTGTCACAGAATCGTCATATTCCCAGGCTAGGTTACGGGCAAACACACCGCAGGGGGCATCGAAGACAGACGCTCTGCATTGTTTAAAAATACCAAAAAAATGGAGGGTTTCAACAATGAAAATGAAAAAGCTCCTGATCACACTGATTTTCGGGTTCATCTGCACCGGGCTGAGCCTGGGCACGGCATGGGCCGAAAAACTGGTCATGAAGGGCTCGACCACGGTATTGCCCATTGCCCAGCAGGCGGCTGAAACTTTTATGAACGAGTATCCGGATGTGCAGATATCGGTGTCCGGTGGCGGATCCGGAAACGGCATCAAGGCGCTGGTCGACGGAACCACGGATATTGCCAATACCTCCCGTTTTATCAAACAAAAGGAGGTCGCCCGTGCGGTGGAAAACGGTCATTACCCGGTGCCGTTTGGTATCGCCTTTGACTGCATCGTGCCGGTGGTCCATAATTCCAATCCAGTTGACGATTTAAGCATCGATGAGCTGAAAAAAATTTATCAGGGCAAGATCAAGAACTGGTCCGAGGTCGGCGGCAAGAACATGCAGATCGTGGTGGTCTCCCGGGATACCTCCTCGGGCACCTATGAGGTCTGGGAGGAAAAAGTGCTCGAAGGCGGGCGCGTTTTCCCCGGCGCCCTGCTTCAGGCCTCAAACGGCGCCGTGTCCCAGGCGGTGTCCAAGAACAAGTATGCCATCGGGTATATCGGACTGTCCTACCTGAACAAGGAGCTCAAGGACCTGAAGGTCAACGGTGTCCGGGCCAGCAAGGATACGGCCGCGGCCTATCCCGTCAGCCGGACCCTGTTCATGTTCACAGACGGATGGCCCGAGGGAGTCACCCTTCAGTTTATGAACTGGATGCAGCATCCGGAAAAGGGCCAGAAAGTCGTGGGAAGTGTGGGGTATGTGCCTTTATATTAATTGGATAATTTCCTGAACCCGGATGCCGGGCAATCTCTGAAATTCCGGCATTTTCCGGCATCCGCTGTATTTTGTATCAGAACAAACCGACCCGAAAGCCCGAGAGGAGTCCAGGGATGAAACGCCAGAGAAAAGAAGGGATGATCCGGAACCTCTTTTTTGGCATTGCCTTTGTGTCTATCGCCATCTTGCTCTTGATTCTGTTTTTTCTTGTCAAGGCGGGAGTGCCCATATTTGAAGAAGTGTCAGTCACGGAATTCATTTTTGGCAAATACTGGTATCCCACGGCCAGCCCGCCGGATTTCGGCATTTTGCCGCTGATTTTGGCCTCCCTGTTTGTTACCCTTTTTTCTGCGGCCATTGCCGTTCCGCTTGGGGTGATGACTGCCATTTATATTGCCGAAATCGCTTCTGCGCGGCTAAAGGAGATTGTCAAGCCGGCCGTGGAACTGTTGGCCTCGCTGCCTTCGGTGGTGATCGGGTTTTTCGGGATGGTGGTGGTGGCGCCTTTTCTGCAGGAAACCTTTGATCTGCCCACGGGCCTGAACCTGTTTAACGCCTCTTTGATGCTGGCCTTCATGTCAGTGCCCATTATTTGCACCATATCCGAGGATGCTATCAGCAGCGTGCCCCCGGAATTAAAAGAAGCCTCGCTGGCCCTTGGTGCCAACCGGATCGAAAGCATTTTCCGGGTGATTATCCCGGCATCCCTTTCCGGCATCAGCACCGGGATCATCCTGGGCATGGCCCGGGCGATCGGGGAAACCATGGTGGTGCTGATGGTTGCCGGCGGCGCGGCCATGATTCCCGGCTCCCTGTTTGACCCGGTGCGGCCCATGCCGGCCAGCATCGCCGCGGAAATGGCCGAAGCCCCGTTTCAGAGCGATCACTATCACGCCCTGTTTGCCATCGGGATCATTTTGTTCGTGTTCAACCTGGTGTTTAACTCCATGGCGGACTATATTTCCCATAAACATCGGCAGGTCGGGGCTGCGACCCTGTAACCGCAGGAAAAATGCAACAGGAGAGATCTTTGATGAACGGAATGCAGCATAAGGAATTGGTTTTTACGAAATCGGTTCTGGGGCGCAACATCAAGCAGCAGGTTTTTTTCAGCCTGTTCCGGGGGGCTGCCGGAATTAACGCCCTGGCCCTGCTGATTGTCGTTTACTTCCTGGTCAAAAACGGATGGACCGCCATCAGCTGGGATTTTTTAACCGAGGCCCCGCGGGATTCCATGACAAAAGGCGGCATTCTGCCGTGCATTGTCGGCACCGCCTACCTGAGCATCGGCGCACTGGCCATTTCCATGCCCCTGGGTATCGGCTCGGCCGTTTATTTAAACGAGTATGCCCGGCAGGGAGTGATTGTCCGGCTGATCCGGTTTGCCATAAACAACCTGGCGGGCGTGCCCTCGGTGGTCTTCGGCCTGTTCGGGCTGGCATTTTTTGTTACCTGGATGAATCTGGAGGTCAGCATTCTTTCCGGGGCCCTGACCCTGGGATTTTTAAGCCTGCCCGTGGTGATCGGCGCATCCGAGGAGGCCCTGCGGGCGGTGCCCGATACCTACCGGGAAGCCTCGCTGGGACTGGGGTCCACCAAGTGGCAGACCATCTCCCGGGTGGTGCTGCCAGCGGCCTTTCCTTCCATGATTACCGGCGGGATTCTGTCTTTGAGCCGGGCGGCCGGGGAGACCGCGGCCATCATGTTTACCGCGGCCGTTTATTTTAACAAGCAGCTGCCGGATTCCATTTTCGATCCGGTCATGGCTCTGCCGTATCATATTTACGTGCTGGCCACGGCGGGCACAAACATCGAGCAGACCCGGCATCTGCAGTACGGCACCGCCCTGGTGCTCATTGCCCTGGTGCTGGGCATGAACCTGCTTGCCGTTGTTTACCGGGCAAGGCTGCGGCGGAAGGTATAATTTTGAAAAACGGATCGGACCCGGCAATGTTTCGGGTTTGAATGGGCGTATTTGATGCCCGGGCCATAAATGGATTTTTGCAACAATCGCATTGCCAGTTGTTTCGGGTTTGTGCTATGGAAACGGCAGCCGGCACTTGGGGGCCGGGCCAAAAAAGAATGGATGATCCGCAAATCCAAATAGAAAGGAAGATTCAGGCGTTCATCCGGGAAAATCAAAAAGGAGGAAGGGAAAAAAATGAAAAAAGGAATTTTTGCAGGAATTTTGGCAGGTGTGTTATTCGTTTTTATGGCGCTGCCAGCAGGTGCGGTCACCGTGGATTTCCACGGCAAGGCCCTGATGGGTGCGCTGGGTGCTTCCAATGCGTATCTGTTGGATGGCGATGATTCGGACAGCGCCTTTATCGGTGTTGGCAAGGTGCGTTTTCGGGCGGAAGTCGGAACGGATGACGGCCGGGCCAAGATGGTCTACGGGTTTGAGACCGGTGCCAATAATTTCGGTGGCAGTAACTGGGATTATTCGGGCGACAGCAAGGATTTTGAAAACCGGTTCGCTTATATCCAGTCAACACTGCCCGGCATGAGTGACAATATCTTTGCCCGGGCCGGGCTCCAGAAGACCGGGGTCAATGACTGGGTATGGACCGAAACCGCGGCCGGTGTCACCGCCCACGGCAAGGGTAATGTCAACTGGTCTGCCGGTTGGTTTCGCGGGATAGAAAATGGTTTCCGCGATGATGTGCCGGACAACATCGAAGATAGTGATCTGTTTATAGCTAAGGGTGATTTCAGCCCGGCTTCGGGTTTGACCTTAGGCGGTTTTGGGGTTTATGCTTATGATCTTGGGTATGATAAAGATTACGTAAGGGATGCCGATCAGTACTGGGTGGGCACCACCGGAGAGATCAGCGGCAAGGTGTTTGCCTCCGGCGACCTGATCTACCAGGGCGGAGATGCCGGCCCGGGCGGGAACCTGGATGTTTCAGCCTATCTGGCCAATGCCGTCGTGGGCACACACATCAACGACACCAGCAAGGTTTCCTTTAACGCGTTGTATGTCAGCGGCGATGACGACGCCAGCGACAGCGACCAAGAGGCCTTCCAGTCCATTGATGCGGACGTCAAGGTGGGGCAGATCTTTTTCAAGGACTCCATAGCTGCATCCATGGACCGGTTTGTGGATGATATGTTTGGAGAAAAGCAGACCTTTGACGGAATGAGAAACAACGGTCTGATCAACTTTGCCCTGGAAGGCGAGATGCAGCTGGATGCGAGAAACAACCTGCGGGGGGCGGTGCGTTACCTGGCCACTGCAGAGGAATACGATGTAACGGGTGAAGATGACCTGGGTTATGAGTTCGATCTGTGGTATTCTTACAAGATGAACCAGAACCTCACACTCAAGCTCGAAGGCGCCTACCTGTTTTCCGGCGACCTGGCAGAGACCATGTTTGATGATGACGACAATGTCTACCAGATCGGCGCGGGCGCAGTGTTTGCGTTCTAATTGATCCTAAACCGCAGGCCGGGCCGGGCGGGATGTCCCGCCCGGCCCGGATTTTTTGAAGCTATTTTCTTCGTGACCTTCGTGTGCTTTGTGGTTATTTTTATGATTCTAAACATCCGGGGCAGCATCAAATGCCCGGGTGAAAACCGGCCGGAAACCTGAAAACCAAATGAAGACATTTACGTGGATGCCAAAAGTATTTTTTGCGTGTGCTGCCATCCTCATTGCGGCGTTTTGCACGGCCCGGGCCGAGGGCTTTGACACGGGGCGGATTGAAAAAGCGCTGGCCATGCAGAAGGCCCGCGTGATCCAGGGGCCGGATGACCGGATGCTGGTAAACAAGGGCAGCGGCGATCAGGTGGAAAAGGGCGATATTTTCTGCATTTACGCAAGCGGACAGGCGGTGACCGATCCGGAAACCGGCAAAAACCTGGGCTCCTATGCCGCGCCCGAAGCTTTCGGCCGGGTTGTGCGCACAAGCGAGAAATTTGCCGAAATCCGGCTCCGGTGCCTGGCGCCGGACTGCGGCATCGAAGACGGCCAGGCGGCCGTCCGGTTCAGCGATGTTCCGGCCCGGTTCATGGATGTTGACGGCACGCATTTTTCCGATTACACGGCCATCCGGGCCGGACTTTCCCACCTGGACTGGCAGGGCTACACCGAAGCGGCCGATTCCGGGGATGCGCAGGAAGCTTCAGCATTTTCCGTGGTTTTTGCAGCCCAAGCCGACCGCCTGACCCTGTGGAGCGGCGGGGAGATCAAGGCGGTTTATAGCCGAGCGGATTCAGGTCGACAAGCCCCCGGAGCAGCGGATTCTTCACAGGACCGGCCGAGAGCCGAAGCCTCCCGGCGCGATGCGGGGACAAGCGGGAAGTCTGCCGTGCCGGGCCTGGCATTGCCGTCCATGGCTGATGCCGTAAAAGCTGAAGATTTCCGGGCGGTGACCAGCCGGAAGGAAGTGACCCGGAATATCGGCGTGGTCCAGACAGCCGGAACCCAAAGACCTTACCTGCTGTGCCTTGGCAGCCGGAAAATCGAGGCCCGCGCCCTGGAGGGCGGAAAACGATTTGAATATACTTACGAGGGCTTCGGCGAGGTGGTAAGCATGTCGGTTTCCGGCCGCAGCCTGGCGGCCGTCAATGTTTACGTCCCGGATAAAGGCATGCGCTCCGTGGTGCTGGAACTCACAGACAGCGGCTTTCATGTGGTGGCGGATAATATTGCTTATGTGCTCTCATTTATGCATTCGCCCGGCGAGGGCGGCGAGCCGGAACTGTGGGGGCAGCGTTTTACCATGGCGGATCTGTTTTTGCCCGCGGTATACCGGCTGCACATCAAAGGCGGTGCCGTAAGCCGGGGAGAAAAGATTTCCGTACCGTTTGGATACAGCCTGTTTGGGGCCTTTTTTGCCGATGTCAACGGCAACGGGACCCGTGAGCACGGATTTTTCAATCCCGGGGGGAGGTTGGCTTTATACGAATCCGGACAAGCGGTGTGGCAGTCCAATGACCGTTTTACAGCAGGCGGCACGGATCTTCAGGTCCGTGACCCGGCCGACAGCGACGCCGCCCCGGACCGGGTGGAGATCTGGAGCCAGCCGGCCCTTTTCCGGCAGAATGGCGCGGTCCTGGCCGCGGCAGCCCTGAACCGGTCCGGGCTGTCGGATTTTTTCGGGGGCGGTGCCAGCCAGGGCACGGTCGGCATCCTG
This sequence comes from Desulfobacteraceae bacterium, assembly GCA_021737225.1. Classification (GTDB taxonomy): domain Bacteria; phylum Desulfobacterota; class Desulfobacteria; order Desulfobacterales; family Desulfosalsimonadaceae; genus Desulfosalsimonas. The sequence continues at coordinate 4,548 of JAIPEJ010000015.1, read as the reverse complement.
CAGTTCACTGGTTCCGGGTATCAGTTGCGGCCACTTGCGGATCATTTTCAGGGCGCGATCCGCGACGTGCACGTCTGGCAGGGGGAACTGCTGATCTGCGTGTCCGAGGGTGAACTTGTTTCGCAAAAAGGGCGGTCCCACGTACTTGCCCTGCCGCTGACGGTCCTGGGGCGGGCGGCGGATTTCTAGGCCGGGTTCCGGCCGAGGCGTAAATATTGCGCATATACGATCTGGAGGCTTTATGAACGACCATCACCATCACGGGCACGACAACCATCATCATGACCATCATGACAGCGGCCAGGGTTCCGGGCAAAGCGAAATGCCCATGTCCGAGAAACTCAGCAAAATGGTTCAGCACTGGCTCAAACACAATGCCGATCACGCCGCCACCTACCGGCAGTGGGCCGAGCGGGCCCGCCAGGCGGGCATGGCAGATGTGGCCGAAATCCTGGAATCCGTGGCAGAAGACAGCCAGGCCATCAACAGCGACCTGGAGCGGGCCGGACAGGTGCTTGCAGATAAGAGTTGATGCGTTTTGCCCTGGATATCCGGTCGGATGCAAGCCGCCGCATGGAATACATGCTTGACATACGGGGATGCAACAGTGCGCAACAGGCAGCGGAAAAGCAGCGGGGGTGAATTTTTTCCTTGGAAAAATTGATTTAATATATTACTGTCGCCTGCAGGCGTGCATACTAGAAATGCGTCGGCCTTTGATTGGTTTATTCATTTACTGCAAACCCCGGTTGAGAGTCGCCTATGTGTCTTGCCATTCCTTCCAGAATTACTGATATCGAATCCGGAATTGCTACAATAGACGTGGAAGGCGTGAAGCGAAAAGCCAGTCTGATGCTTGTGGAAGATGCCCGGGTCGGCGATTACGTGATCGTGCATGCCGGATTTGCCATCCAGGTCTTAGATGAGGAGACCGCGCTGGCCTCCTTGAATTTTATGCGCGATACCTTTTTGTCTGACAATCCACCCGAAAACATGTAATCCAGACGCCCCGGAGTAAACAGCGGATACAGAGACGCAGCGGTGCTTGAGCGCTTTTAAATAAAAAAAACAATGTTGTCAACTCGGAACGGTTGAATAAATGCTGAATGGCAGGTTGCACACCGGTACCGCAAAAGCCCTGGAAATCCGGGGGATTGTTCAGGGTGTGGGATTCCGGCCGTTTATCTATCAGCTTGCCCGACACCACGGCCTGACAGGCATGGTGGCCAACACCGCAACCGGGGTGCAGATTCACGTGGAAGGCGAGGGCTTTGACGTGGACGGCTTTATCGCAGACATCCGCTCCCAGGCCCCGCCCTTGTCCCACATCACCGAGGTCTTCGAGACGCAGGCCGCCTTTGAAGGATTCGGCGAGTTTTCCATCTCCCCCAGCCGCTCCGGGGATCTGCGCACCACCCTGATTTCCCCGGATGTTTCCATCTGCGCGGACTGCCGCAACGAGCTCTTTGATCCGCACGACCGGCGCTGCGGCTATCCGTTTATCAACTGCACCAATTGCGGCCCCAGATACACCATCGTTGACGACATCCCCTATGACCGTGCCAACACCTCCATGAAGCATTTTCCCATGTGTCCCGAATGCCGCGCGGAATACGAGGACCCCCAAAGCCGTCGGTTCCATGCCCAGCCCAACGCCTGCCCGGCGTGCGGGCCGCATCCGGCCCTGCTTGATGCCACGGGCAGACATATACCGGGTGCAGAACCGATCGATGCCGCCGCAAGGTATCTAAAAGAAGGGTATATCCTGGCGGTCAAGGGCCTGGGCGGGTTTCACCTGGCCGTGGATGCGCAGAACGTACAAGCCGTGGAACGGCTGCGGATGCGCAAGCATCGGGCCGAAAAACCCTTTGCGCTCATGGCCGCAGATATCGCAGCAGTTGAAAGTTTTGCACATGTCACACCCGAAGAAAACGCCCTTTTGCAATCACCGCGGCGGCCCATTGTGCTGTTGAAAAAGCGCTTCCCCAACCGCATTGCCGGCAACGTATCCCCGCAAAACCGGTATTTCGGGACCATGCTGCCGTATACGCCCCTGCATTTCCTGCTCATGGCCCGGGGATTTTCCGCCCTGGTCATGACCAGCGGCAATCTGAGCGAAGAGCCCATCGTCATTGCCAACCCGGAGGCCGTGGACCGACTTTCGGGCATTGCAGATGTTTTTCTTGTGCACAACCGGGACATCTATATCCGAAGCGATGATTCCATCGTCTGCCGCGCGGCAGGCGATACCCGGGTACTGCGGCGATCCCGGGGATACGTCCCCGCCCCGGTTTTCCTGGATGAAGACCTGCCGCAGATCCTTGCCTGCGGGGCGGAACTGAAAAATACGGTCTGCCTGACAAAAGGTTCCCACGCATTTGTCAGCCAGCACATCGGGGACCTGGAAAATATCCAGGCCCTGGATTTTTTCCGGCAGACCATTGCCCACATGCAGCGCATTCTGGATATCGAACCGGCATATATCGCACATGACATGCACCCGGACTATCTGAGCACCGGCTACGCCCGGCAGTGCGCCCCGGATGCCTGCATTGCCGTACAGCATCACCATGCCCACATCGTCTCCTGCATGGCGGAAAACCACCTTCAGAACGATGTGATCGGCCTGGCGCTTGACGGCACCGGCTACGGAACAGACGGCGCCGTGTGGGGCGGCGAGGTCATGATTGCCCGCAGAACGGGTTTTAAAAGGGCCGCCCACCTGGCCTATGTGCCCATGCCCGGCGGCGCGGCCGCTGTCCGGGAACCCTGGCGCATGGGGATCAGCTACCTGCTCGATGCCTTTGGCGGGGACTTGAAAGGCCTGGAACTGCCGTTTCTCGACGGGCTGCATCCGGACCATGTGCGGCTGATTTCCGAAATGGCGGAAAAACGGGTCAATTCGCCGCTGACCTCGAGCCTGGGGCGATTGTTTGACGGAGTGGCAGCGATTGCCGGTATCCGGAACCGGGTCAATTTTGAGGCCCAGGCCGCCATGGAGCTGGAAATGCAGGCGGCCGACGATTTGTTTCCCCTGGATTCGCAACGAATTTATGATTATGAGATCCTCCAGGGCGACGGGCAGACATTTCAAATCCCGCCGGCGTCGGTGATCCGGGCCATTGTTGAAGACCTGCAACGCGGCGCATCCGTCGGCCAAGTCAGCGCCCGGTTTCACGCGACAGTGATATTCATGTTTGCCGATGTCTGCGACCGCGTCCGGCACGCCACCGGGCTGCAGCGCGTGGTGCTTTCCGGCGGCGTGTTCCAGAATGTCTGCATTCTGGAAGGGATGTGCGAGGTTCTGGGGGGCAAAGGCTTTTCCGTGTTTACAAATCATGATGTGCCGGCAAATGACGGCGGGGTCTGCCTGGGGCAGGCAGTTGCGGCTGCTGCGCAAATCCGGGAAGACCGTGCTGCTGCCGGGAATTTGGAAGAATAAACAGATATGCTGCATATATCCGAATACCGCGACAGCCGGCTTTGCCACAGTATTGCTGCGCGCATTGCCGCGCGCAGCAGCAGGCCGGTGCGGATCATGGAGGTTTGCGGCACCCACACGGTTTCGATTTTCAGAAACGGGATTCGCTCGCTTTTGCCCGAAGGCGTTGACCTGATTTCCGGGCCGGGATGCCCGGTGTGCGTAACCGCCCAGGGCGAAATCGATGCGGCCATCCGCCTGGCCAGGCAGGAAGATACCATTGTGGCCACTTTCGGGGATCTGATCCGGGTGCCGGGCAGCAATTCGTCGCTGCAGCAGGAAAAAGCCGTCGGAAACGATGTCCGGATCGTTTATTCCGCATCCGATGCCGTTGAAATCGCCCGGCAAAATCCGGAGAAAACCGTGGTTTTCCTGGGCGTGGGATTTGAGACCACCGCCCCGACCATTGCCGCATCTGTTCTGGCTGCCCGGCAGGCCGGCGTTGAAAATTATTCCGTGTTTGGAATGCATAAAATCGTGCCGCCGGCACTCGAGGCCCTGATGCAGATGCAAGGCGTTGAAATTGATGCATTTCTGCTGCCCGGCCACGTATCGGTGATTATCGGCATGCAGGGGTATTCGCAGTTTTTTGACCAATACCGCGTGCCGTGCGCCGTGGCCGGGTTTGAACCCGTGGACATTCTCCGGGCCGTGCTGCGCTTAACGGAAATGCTCGATACGGGCGATGCACATCTGGAAAATTGCTATCCCCGGGCGGTGGCCGAGCAGGGCAACCCGGCGGCCCGGCAGATCATGGACACGGTTTTTGAGGCCTGTGATGCCGACTGGCGCGGGCTTGGATGGATTCCCGGCAGCGGTCTGCAATTCCGGGAGGTATTTGCGGACCACGATGCCAGAAAGCGATTCAACGTGTACCCCCCGGACGTGGCACCGCCGGCCGGGTGCGCGTGCGGCGATATTTTGACAGGCGCAAAGACGCCGCCTGAGTGCCCCCTGTATAAAACCCGGTGCACGCCCATAAATCCGGTGGGGCCGTGCATGGTTTCAACAGAGGGCACGTGTGCGGCATAGTTTAAACACCACGAGGCAGAGTACCAGAACTGATG
>JAIPEJ010000196.1 GCA_021737225.1 Desulfobacteraceae bacterium | reverse complement strand
CCATCAAATTCTTAACGGAATTATTGCCGAAAATAAAGAAAAATTCGTCTGCGAGAGTGGCGGAACTGGTAGACGCACTGGATTTAGGATCCAGCTCTTGAAAAAGAGTGGGAGTTCGAGTCTCCCCTCTCGCACCACCCCAAAAAATTCTCCCCGTATACACCAACGGGGAAATAATGATGTAAAGATACTGGAAAGGATCGCCATGCAGGTAAAAGTCGAAGACGTCAACGAGGTGAAGAAAAAGGTTCATGTCGAGGTTCCCCGGGAACAGGTAACCAACAAGCTGGATGAAGCCTACAAGGAACTCAAGAAGACCGCCAGGATAAAGGGGTATCGACCCGGAAAGACGCCCCGATCGGTGCTGGAGCGTCATTTTAAAAAGGACGTGCATGCAGACGTTGCCAACAACCTGGTACAGGAGTCCTTTCCCGAGGCTTTAAAAGAGGTGGACCTGCCGGTGATTGAAACCACGGACCTCGATGCCCCGGAGCTTGACCCGGAAAGCGCGTACACGTACGCGGCCACGGTGGAGCTCAAACCGGAGCTTTCCGAGGTGGATTTCAAGGGGCTGGACCTGAAAAAGACCCTGTACCGCGCCCAGGATTCCGAAATTGACGCCCAGATCGAACGGCTGCGCCAGCACCTGGCCGAATACAAGCCCATGGAAGAGTCGCGGCCGGCTGAGAATAAAGATTTCGTGACCATCGACTACCAGGGTTTTGTCGACGGGCAGCCGTTTGAGCCGACCCCGTTTACCGAAGATTACAACATGAAAATCGGGGAATCCGGCTTTCCGGAAGAATTTGACAACGCCCTTATCGGCATGATGCCCGAGGAAGAAAAAACCGTCACCGTCGAGTTTCCCGCAGACTACCAGAACGCGGATATCGCCGGTCAGAGCGTGACATTCCGGGTGAAATTAAAACAACTGCGCGAGCAGATCCTGCCGCCTGTGGATGACGAATTCGCGAAAAATTTCGGCCAGTTTGAAACCCTTGAAGATCTTCACGCCGAAATCCGCAAGAACCTGGAAGAAGGCTATGAGCAGCGGATCAACCAGGAACTCCAGGAGCAGATCTTTGCCCAGTTGCTTACCGAGGACTTCGAGATCCCGGAAGTGATGGTCAAAAACGAGATGGACGGAATCGTCAAGGACGCGGAGATGAAATTTTCCCAGAACGGACTTTCCATGGAACAACTGGGCATCACCCGCGAGCACCTGGAACAGGAATACCGGGGACTGGCAGAGCAGCAGGTCCGCAGGCATCTTCTGCTGGCAAAAATCATCGAACAGGAACAGCTTGAGGTCTCTGACGAGGAACTGGAAGCGGAATACGAAAGAATCGCCCAGTCCATGGGCCAGCCGGCAGACATGGTCAAATCCTATTACAAGCAGTACCCGGAAAAGCACGAAGGGTTTAAACACGCCCTACTTGAAAAAAAGGTCATCGATCTTATAATTAATTCTGCAAACATAGAAGAAGTGGAACCGGAGGCCGAGACCGGCACCACGGAGGAAGCGGCCCCGACCGAAGAATCGAACCAGTAAAAAACCAACGGATTTCCAACTTGTTCAGGAGGAAAAAAACTTGACGTTAATACCCATGGTCATTGAACAAACCAGCAAGGGCGAGCGAGCCTATGATATTTACTCCCGCCTTCTCAAGGACCGGATCGTGTTTCTGGGCACCCCGGTCAACGATGAGATCGCCAATCTTCTCATAGCCCAGTTGCTGTTTCTTGAATCCGAGGACCCGGACAAGGATATCAACTTTTATATCAATTCTCCCGGGGGATCGGTGACTGCGGGCCTGGCTGTATATGATACCATGCAGTACATTAAACCCGATATTGCCACGGTATGCATCGGCCAGGCATCCTCGATGGGAGCGGTTTTGCTGGCCGCAGGCGCGAGCGGGAAACGATACTCGCTGCCCAATTCGCGCATCCTGATCCATCAACCCCTGGGCGGGGTACAGGGCCAGGCAGCGGACATCAAAATCCAGGCCGAAGAAATCATTCGCCTGCGCGCCCGGCTCAATGAGATTCTGGCTTTTCATACGGGCCAGGACCTGTCCAAAATCGAAAAAGACACGGACCGGGATTTTTTCATGGCCGGTTCGGAAGCAAGCCAATACGGGATCGTCGACCATGTGATCAACAACCGCGACGATCTTGACGAAATAAGCAAGTAAGGAGGCTTATATGTCATCTTATCAGGGCGGAGAAGGCAATGACAATCTCTTCTGCTCCTTTTGCGGCAAAAACCAGCAGGAAGTAAAAAAACTCATTGCCGGTCCGGCCGTCTATATCTGCGACGAGTGCATCCAGCTCTGCAGCGAGATCATCGAAGAGGAAAATATCAAGGAAACCGATATTGGAGATCGCATTCTCGCGCCCGCGGATATAAAAGAGCAGCTTGACGAATACGTGATCCAGCAGGATCATGCCAAGAAAATCCTGTCCGTGGCGGTTCACAACCACTACAAGCGGCTGGATTCCAAGCAGACCAGCAATGATGTGGAACTGCACAAAAGCAATATTCTGCTCGTCGGGCCCACGGGCTGCGGCAAAACGCTGCTGGCCCAGACACTGGCCCGGTTTCTCAATGTACCATTTACCATTGCCGATGCCACCAGCCTGACCGAGGCCGGGTACGTGGGCGAAGACGTGGAAAACATTATTCTGGCGCTGCTGCAGAATGCGGATTATGACGTGGAAAAGGCCCAGCGGGGTATTGTCTATATTGACGAAATTGATAAAATCGCCATGATGTCGGACAACCCGTCCATTACCCGGGACGTTTCCGGCGAGGGCGTACAGCAGGCCCTGCTCAAGATCATCGAGGGCACCCAGGCCAGCGTGCCGCCCAAGGGCGGCAGAAAGCACCCCCAACAGGATTTTGTCAAGGTGGACACCAGCAACATCCTGTTTATCTGCGGCGGCACCTTCACCGGCCTGGACAAGATCGTCGAGCAGCGCACCGGCTCGCACATGATGGGATTCGGCGCAAACATCATCAGTCAGCGGGAACGCTCTCAAAGCGACCTGCTGAAAAGCCTGGAAACCGAGGACCTGATCAAATTCGGCCTCATCCCGGAATTCGTGGGTCGGCTGCCAATTACCGCCACCCTGGAGGATCTTGACGAGAATGCGCTGATCCAAATTCTGACCGAGCCGAAAAACGCATTGATCAAACAGTTCAAGAAGCTTTTCGAACTTGAAAACGTCAACCTCAGGTTTACCGATGCGGCGCTTGCGGCCATTGCCAGGGAAAGCATGAAGCGGAACTCCGGTGCACGGGGACTTCGGGCGATCCTGGAATCCACCATGCTCGATATCATGTACAAGCTCCCCTCGATTCCGGGAGTCAAGGAATGCGTTGTGGGTGAAGAGGTTGTGCTAAACCGCGAGGAGCCGATCCTGCTCTACGAGCAGCAGTCCAAGAAACAGGCATGATCGGCACAAAAGCCCGTCTGCCGCAGCATTCCCTGAAACCGCAATATGCAATCCCAAACACCGGATTTGCGCATATTGAAAAATTATATACCAGATAGAAGTGCTTATGATAACCATACCCAAGATATTCAAACACACCGACGCCGACGGCAGCGGGGCAAGCCTGCCCCTGCTGCCGCTTCGCGATATCGTGGTTTTTCCATACATGGTTTCCCCGCTGTTCGTGGGGCGGACCAAATCGATCAATGCCCTGTCCGAGGCCATGAACACCGAGGAAAAGTATATTTTCCTGGCCACACAGGCCAACCCGGGCGAGGATCACCCCAAGCAAAAGGACATCAACCGGACCGGCACGATCGCCAAGGTGCTGCAAATGCTGCGCCTGCCCGACGGCACGGTAAAAACCGTGGTGGAAGGCAAACACCGGGCCCGGATTGTCGATTTCGAGACCAATGAAAGCTTTTTCAAGGTCAGCCTGGAAATCCTGGAGGAACCCGAAATCGACGAATCCGAAAACGAGGCCTACATTCGCAACGTGGTTGATGCCTTCCAGGCCTACACCGAGCAGAACAAGAACATCTCCAAGGATACCATTGAGAATATTTCCAACATCACGGATCCCGTGCAGCTGCTGTATACCACGGCCGCCCAGTTTTCCTTCAAGGCCCCGGACAACCAGCAGCTCCTGGAAACCCATTCCTTAACCGAGCGGCTCACGTACCTGATCGAACTGATCAACCAGGAGACCACCATCCTGAAGACCGATCAGAAGATCAAAAACCGGATCAAAAAGCAGATGGAGCAGAGCCAGAAAAACTACTATCTAAACGAGCAGATCCGGGCCATCAAAAAGGAAATGGGCGAGGACGAAAGCGAGGACGACGAGCTCAGGGAACTCGAGGAGCGCATCGAAAACAAGGAAATGTCAGAAGAGGCCGAGGAGAAGGTCAAACACGAGTTTAACAAGCTCAAGAAAATGACCCCCATGTCTGCCGAGGCCACGGTGACGCGCAACTACATCGACTGGATTCTGAGCCTGCCGTGGTTTGAAAAAAGCGAGATTTCCGAGGACCTTGATGCATCCGAAAAAATCCTCGATGAAGACCATTACGGCCTGGAGCGGCCCAAGGAGCGGATTCTGGAATACCTGGCCGTCCAGTCCCTGGTACAGAAAATCCGAGGCCCGATCCTTTGCCTGGTAGGGCCGCCGGGCGTGGGGAAAACTTCTGTGGCCAAATCCGTGGCAAGGGCCACGGGCCGCGAATTCGTCCGGCAGTCGCTGGGCGGCGTGCGCGACGAGGCTGAAATCCGGGGACACAGAAGAACTTATATCGGCGCCATGCCGGGAAAGATCATTCAGAGCCTGCGAAAGGCCGGCGCGAACAACCCGGTTTTCTGCTTAGACGAGGTGGACAAGATGAGCATGGACTTTCGGGGAGATCCGTCTGCAGCCCTGCTCGAAGTGCTTGACCCTGAGCAGAATTACGCTTTTAACGACCATTACCTGGACATGGATTACGACCTGTCCGATATTCTCTTTATTACCACGGCCAACACGCTGCCCGACATTCCGGCCCCCCTGCAGGACCGCATGGAAATCATCCGGCTGCCGGGGTATACGGAACATGAAAAATACAACATCGCCAATCTCTTTCTGGTTCCCAAGCAGATCCGGTTAAACGGGCTGGATGTGGAAAAGGTGCGGTTTTCCAAAAACGCCCTCTACACTGTCATCCGCAATTACACCCGCGAGGCCGGGGTGCGGAATCTCGAAAGGGAAATCGCATCCATATGCCGCAAGATCGCACGCAGGGTCGCCAAATCCGGACAGGACAAGG
>JAIPEJ010000014.1 GCA_021737225.1 Desulfobacteraceae bacterium | reverse complement strand
TCCGCAAAATACTAAAGGCCCGCTACCCGGATGTCAAGACACAGCTCACACATGACAATCCGTTTCAGCTTCTGGTGGCCACCATTTTATCCGCCCAGTGCACGGATCGGCAGGTCAACGCGGTGACCGGGCAGTTGTTCGAAAAACTGAAAACCCCGGCCGATTTTGCCGCAGTCGATACGCAGACCCTGGAGGCCCTGATCCGGCCGACCGGTTTTTACAGGAACAAGGCCCGGCACATCCGAAACTGCGCCAAGGCGATACAGGAACGCTTCGGCGGCAATGTGCCGGATACCATCGAGGACCTGGTATCGCTTCCCGGCGTGGGCCGCAAAACCGCCAACGTGGTGCTCGGCGCGGCTTTCGGGATTCCGGGCATGGTGGTTGACACCCACGTGGCCCGCATTTCCCGGCGACTCGATTTAACCGCCAGCAAGGACCCGGAAAAAATCGAAACCGATCTCATGGAAATCATCCCCGAGGCCGAGTGGAATGAGTTTTCCCTGCATCTGGTTTTCTTCGGCCGGCAGGTCTGCAAGGCCCGGAAGCCGGACTGCGCAAACTGCTTTATCGCCCACCTGTGTTACTCGGAAGACAAACGCGTGACCTGAGGGCAAAGGGCGGACGCACAGGTACGCCCATAGGATTCCGGGTTTTCCCGGCAATACCCCGGAGAACCCGGCCCGATTGCGGCATCTCTGCTTACCCGGAGCGACCGGTTAACTCCTCGTATGCCCACTGGATTTCCACGAATTTATCCTGAGCCAGTTCCCGGAATTCATCTCCCAGGTGTGAAACCTTGTCCGGATGATACTGCTGCACCAGGCGGCGGTAGGCTTCGTGGATTTCTTCTTTGGATGCGCCCGGCTCAATACCGAGAATGGTATACGGATCCTTTCTGCCGGTATCCTGCCGCCCGGATTTGCTGGCTCCGGCACCGCTGCTTTGCCGGCCGCCGGTTTTTCCCTGCCCGCCTGCTTTTCCGCCAAAGAGCCATCTGCCGATTTGCGACACAAAACCGGGCAGGCGCCCGGTTTTCATGTAATAAAAAATCATGGCCAGGATGCCGATATCATCGATCCACCCGGTGATCGGAAAGATATCCGGCAGCAGATCATAAGGCCAGGCGATATAGATCAGGCCCAGCACCAATATGAGTATGAGCCAAAACGTGTGCATCAGCTTCTCAGGGTGGCGGTCAGACGCAGGGGACTGGCCAGCAGGTCCAATGCCGAGACAATGGAAGGGCAGACCACATCGGCGCTTTGCAGGGTTTGCACGGCAGCGCCCTCTTCGAGCAGCACGCAAATGCCCAGGACTGCGGTCTCAAGCATCATCCGGTCGTTTCTCCCGTTACCGACAGCAGCGGTTTGTTCGGCACCCAGATGCTTTACGTAATCGCGCTTGGCACCGGCCTGGTCCCCCCCGGGCAGGATGGAGAGCCGGCAGGGCATATCTTTCATCTCTGCTGCGGCTTTGCCAAAGGTGTCTGCCGTGAGCACATGCAGATCCAGGCTGCCGGCGAGTTTTTCCAGGGCCGCAGCCACGCCCGCGGCCGGCACGCCGTCGACTGCCAGCGTGCCGTTGTAATCCATGACCACGTGATTTATGCGCAGGGTTCCATACCCGGGAATTTCAACATTCACGGCCCGCTCCTTTGGTTTTCCGGTATGATCGCAAACAGATACGAATCATTACAGATGATGGTTTTATAAAAAGCTGTTTATCCCGCCAGGGCGGTATTCCTGCAACAAAGGAAATCGGCAAGCGCCTTGGCTGATCGGCGGTGCGAAACTTATAAAAAGTCCTTTTTACAGGCTCATCAATACAAAATGCCAGCGTTTTGTCAAGAGCGGGGATCTGCCTTGAAAATCCGGATACTTTCTGTTACTGCTCCCTTGATCACTGTATTGCACTGAAATCCGACAAAAAACAAAAAGGGGAAAATATGTCGAGCCAATTTACCAAGGAGGAGTATCGCCGTTTGATGGACCTGGCCATGATCGCCAACTGGGTCCTGCACGTGTTTGAAACCGAGGAAAACCCCGAAACCCGGGATTATGACCAAGTGATCCAGAAGATCTACGCCGGCGCCGAGGAGATGGGCCTGGGAGAGCTGGTCACAAAGGACGCGGAAACCGGCGCCTGCTATCCCACGCCGGACTATGAAGAGGAATCCGAGGTCATGGACCTGCTCGAGGACTTCGAGGACAACCTGTTCTGGTTCGGCATGGCCCAGCGCATGGCACTGAAAACCCTTGTGGATGAACAAGGCATCGAGACCTATGACGAGCTTTTCGACGAGACCAACGCGGCCAAGTTAAAGGCCCTGGAAGCACGGTTTGCCGAGGAATTTTACGAAAACGGGCTAAACAACATCAAGGCCGAGATCAATACGGACACCTCGGATATCGATATTTCCGACCAGGGAGAATAAGGCGGCGTGACGACAAACTCAGCATCCGGTCAAACCGGCAGCATACAGCACCTCATGGATACGGCCCTGGGCCGGCAGGCAGCCGATCTGGCGGTTGTCAACGCCCGGGTCTTAAACGTGTTTACCGGCGAATTGCTGGAAAACCAGTGCGTCTGCGCCACCGCGGGAAAGATTGCCTACGTGGGGCAGATCCGCCCGGAAATGACCGGCGCAGACACCCATGTAATCGATGCGGACGGCATGGTTGTGATACCCGGGTTTATTGACGGCCATGCCCATATCGCCGGCGGCTACTGCCCGGAAGAATTCCTGAACTACGCCATGCGCGGCGGCACCACCGCCGTGGTCACGGAAGTGTTTGAGTCCTATTTTTTCGCCGGACTGGAAGGGGTTCTGGATTTTCTGGCGGCCTGCGCAGATCAGCCGATCAAGATTTTTGCCACGGCCCCGGCCATGGTCTCGATCAGCAGCCTGTCGGCCGGCATTGACCCGCAAGACCTGGAACATCTGCTGGCCCGGCCCGAAATCCTGGGCATGGGGGAATCATACTGGCAGGGGGTCCTGCAGCATCCGGAAAAATATATTTCTGCATTTGAAGCGGTCCGCAGATCCGGAAAAACCCTGGAAGGACATACCGCCGGGGCGGGTGAACAAAAGCTGGCCGCCTACCTGGCCGCGGGAATTTCCTCCTGCCATGAGCCCATCACGGCAGAAGAAGCCCTTTCCCGGCTCCGCCAGGGTCTATGCGTCATGATCCGCGAAGGAAGCGTGCGGCGGGACCTGGAAGCGGTTTCCGAAATCCGGAACAGGGGCGCGGACCTGCGGCGCGCCGCCCTGGTATCCGACGGGATCACGCCTGAAACGCTCGTGGAAAACGGATACATGGAAGCCATTGTACAAAAGGCCATTGACCTGGGATTCGCACCTGTGGATGCCATCCGCATGGCCACCCTTAACGTGGCCGAACATTTCGGCATGGATCAGCAGATGGGGGCTGTGGCCCCGGGCCGGGATGCCGACTTCCTGCTGGTGCCGGACCTGGAAACCATCCGGGCCGAATGCGTGGTCAGCCGAGGCCGGGTCATTGCCCGGCAAGGAAAACTGCTGGTTTCGCCCCGTTCTCACACATTTTCGGAAGCATCCGGAAATACGGTCAGCCTGCCCCGGGTTTTTACGGCAGATGATTTTGCGGTCCGCGCCCCGGATAAAAGACCGACCCGGCGCATCCGGGCCATGGAAATGGTCACGGACCTGGTAACCCGGGAAAAAATCCTGGATATGCCGGTCAAGGGCGGAGAAATTGCCGCAGATCCGGAGCAAAACATCATCAAGGCGGCCGCCATCAACCGCAGGCAGGTCCCGGGCAAATGCTTTACCGGGTTTATCAGCGGTTTCGGCCTTTACGCCGGTGCACTTGCCTCCAGCGGGGCCTGGGACACCTCGGATCTCATCGTTGTGGGGGCGTATGAGGCGGACATGGCCGCGGCCGTAAACCGGATCCGCGAGACCGGGGGCGGCACCGTGGCGGTCAAAGACGGCCGGGTGATTGCCGAACTGCCCCAGCCGGTGCTCGGCGTGATGTCCGAGCTGTCCATGGACCGGATCATTGAAGCCAACCGGGCACTCAAGGCGGCTGCTGAAACACTGGGCACCGCATTTCCAGACCCGGTGTTGAGCCTGATGACACTGACCGGCGCGGCCATTCCGTTTCTGCGCATCTGCGAGCAGGGCTTGGTGGATCTCAAGACCGGCAACACTGTAGATTTATACGCAGATTAATTTTCCGCCGGCTATTTGCGCCACTCCAGGTCGGCCATGTATGGAAAGTGATCCGAGGGGTAATACCCGTTTTCCTGGTACTTGATAATTGAAGCATCGGAAACGCGAAGGGCGCTGCTGACCAGGATCCAGTCCATGCGGGTTGCCGTGGGGGATCCGGTAAAGGCGTGATGGGTAAAGCTCTCCGGGCCTTCCCCGCCTTCGAGCACCCGCCACGTATCAGAAAGCCCCACCCCCGGCTCGGTGAGCACCCGGTAGACGTCCGCATCCGGGGCCTCGTTGAAATCGCCCATGAGCACCAGGGAATCGCAGCGGTTTTTTGCCCACTGCGCGATAATCTCTGCCTGGTGAAAACGCGCCTGCTCGCCCTTGTGATCCAGGTGGGTGACCGCCGCACAAAAGCTTCTGCTTTCTTTTTTTGTCGGTTCAAGTTCGGCGTAGCTGATCATCCGGGGAAAGGCGCTGTCCCAATCCTTGCTCAGGTGAACTTCGGGGGTTTTTGACAGCCAGAAATCGCGGCCGCCGGAGATGACAAACCGATCTTTTTTCACAAACAGCGTGGGGCACTGGATGACCCTATCCTCCTCGCGCTCCGGCATGTGCGCGGCATATCCCGGCAGGTTGCGTCGCAGGTACATCAGCTGGTCCCATTTGCCCTCCTGGGTGCCGAGAATATCCGGTGCATACTTCCGAATCATCCGCACGATCATATCCCTGCGGTAATACCACGCATTTTCACCGTCCCGCTCGTTTTCAAACCGCAGATTAAAAGTCATCACCCGCATCAGCCTGCCTGCTCCTCAGTCTTTTCGGTCCGGAAATTTTTCTTATTGACGATTTTATTGCAGATTTTCCGGGCCCAGGCAATAATAAAGCAAAACCCGGACGACCGGGACAACCCCGCCGGCTTACCACAGGCGGATTCAGTCTTGCCGATCCGGATAATTTGTCTTTGATTTCCGGGGGATTTGAAGCCATACGGGACTGAATGTGGGGGAAACTGTCGAGGGATTAGACAGGTTGGGACAGCGGGGTGGTTTGCGCAGATGCATCGGGCGCGGCAGCGGAAGGCATATGCGCAAACTTCCCCGCCGGCCCGCCCTGCGAAAATCCGGGAAGCCCGATGCTTTTTTGCAGAGCCTTGCAAGATTGAAAGCTCCTGGAAAACCCCGGTACTAAACGCCGAGCCGCGTGCTTCGCTTGCCGGGGCTGCCGCATGTCGCTGCACTCGGGCCGGGCATCTCTAAGGCTCGCTTCGAGGCGGCTCGGCAAACTCGCGTGTCGGCTCAAACAGAGCCGGCCGCCTGCTCAGCTTCGCCAAGAGCTGCTCCGCCCCTCGTGCAATGCGCCATGCGGCAACCCCGTCAATCTCCGCACGAGAAAACCCATCCAGCTTACCACAAGCTGATTCAGCCTTCCCGATCCGAATGGTTTGTCTCTGAATTCCGGTGACTTTGAAGCCATCCGGGACTGGATATGGGGGCAACTGTCGAGGGATTGACCAGGGCGGGACGGCGGGGTGGTTTGCGCAGATGCATCGGGCGCGGCAGCGGACGGCATATGCGCAAACTTCCCCGCCGGCCAGCCCTGCGAAAATTCGGGAAGAGTCGATTTTTTTGCAGGGCACAAAGAAATTGAAAAGCAACAGCAATTAACCGCCAATTCGTTGCGGCAATCGGCATTTTTTCTTCGGTTTCGATACAGGGAGGCTTGCGCGGATTGGGGGTGGCCCGGGGAAATGAAATCTGATATAGGATTTTTTTACCCTGAACCGGAGGCAAGGAGGACGCATTGACTAAACCGGAAACCAATATTCCCGCAGACTGTTTTACAGGCCCGCACCGGGTGGAACTCGACCGGTGGATTGACTGCGCGCCGTTTGAAAAACTTTTGAACATGAATATCGAGCAGGCGGAAAACGGAAAGGCAGTACTGCATATGCCATTTTGCCGGGAGTACGCCCAGGGTGCCGGACTCATGCACGGCGGCGCCCTGGTCAGCCTGGCAGATACCGCAGTTGTCATGGCCATCAAGAGCCTGCTGCCGGAAAACTCTCACTTTGCCACCATCGGCATGGAATCCAAATTCCTGTATCCGGTCAAATCCGGTATTGTCACGGCAAGGGCCGCGGTGACCCGGCAGGAAGGCAGAACACTGGAAGGTGAAGCCACCGTTTACAACGCGGAGGAAAAGGCCGTGTTCTCTTTTTCCTCGGTTTTCAAAATCGCCCGGGACACCCGGATCCGACAGCCGGAATAAGCCGATTTCGAAGCCAACAAGGGGAAAAACCATGAATCATCCGGATATCAGACGGATCACTGAAAAACTCCTGGCAGACCCGACGCACCGGGTCGATGAAGACGAGGCCCGGGCCCTGGCCAAAGCCGCGGACACGAATTTCATGGACCTGATCTGCGGGGCGGACCGGATTCGAAGGCATTACAAGGGCGACCAGATTTTTACATGCACCATCATCAATGCCAAGTCCGGGCGGTGCAGCCAGGACTGCGCCTTCTGTGCCCAGTCGGCCCATCACGAAACAGGCGTGGAAACCTACCCCCTGCTGGAGCCGCAAACCCTGGTGACGCGCGCACTGGAAATGGAAGATGCGCGCATGACGCATTACTCCTTGGTCACCAGCGGATTTCACCTTTCAGAAGCGGAAATCGATACCCTGTGCGAGGCCGCCCATCAGATCCGCTCGCGCACGAACCTGACACTGTGCTGCTCTCCGGGCGTGCTCACCGCGGACCAGGCCGCCCGGCTGAAGCAAAGCGGCATCCGCAATTATCATCACAACCTGGAAACCGCCCGGAGTCATTTCAGCCGGATTTGTTCCACGCACGAATACGATGAGGACATCAAAGCCGTTGGCTCGGCCGCAGAGGCCGGGCTGGCCATATGTTCCGGCGGAATCCTGGGGCTCGGCGAAACCCGGACCCAGCGAATTGAACTGGCAATGACCCTGCGCGAAATCGGCGTGGAAAAAATCCCCGTCAACTTCATCAACCCCATTGCCGGAACGAAAATGGCCGACCGCCCCCTGCTGCCTGCCGCAGAAGCGCTCAAGTCCGTGGCTCTGTTCCGGTTTATTTGCCCGGCCTGCGACATCACCATCTGCGGGGGACGGCTGGTGACCCTGGGCGATTTTCAGTCCTGGATCTTTGCATCCGGTGCCAACGGGGTCATGACCGGCAACTACCTTACCACCGCGGGTCGCGACATTGCCGCGGACCTGGAAATGATCGCCCGGTGGCAGGACTGCTCGGGCGCTGAACTGATTTCAAATAATAAAATATAATTTTTTATTTTTTGCATCGTTCAATTCGGGGGTTAATATTGCCAAACCCGGATCAAAGCATTATTGTAATTAAATAAGACATCCAAGTTCAGTCAACGCATCCCCCAGCCGGTGCAAATACCCAGGGAGGAACACATAAAATGACAAAGCATCGCAAAATCCTGCTGGTTTACCCGCACGTCCCGTCAAATACTTACTGGAGCTATAAATACGCGCTTGAATTCGTCAAAAAGCAAAGTGTCATGCCCCCGCTGGGACTGCTTACCATAGCCGCCCGATTTCCGGCGGATTACGAACTCAAGCTCGTGGACATGAATATCACGGAACTGGATGACCAGAGCCTGGAGTGGGCGGATGCCGTATTTGTATCCGCCATGATCGTGCAGAAACAGTCCATGGAAGAAGTGGTCCGGCGCTGCAACCAAATGGGGAAAACCGTTGTGGCCGGCGGCCCTTACGTGACCAACAGCCATGATGAAATCGCGGGTGTGGATCATATGCTGCGCGGCGAAGTGGATGCCACCCTCACGGATTTTCTCAGCGAACTTGACAACGGCACCGCCAGCGCCGTCTATGAAATGCCCGGGCGTCCGGATATCTCCGAGAACCCGGTGCCCAGGTTCGAGCTTTTGGACATGGACAAGTATGCTTCCATGGCGATCCAGTATTCCCGGGGATGCCCGTTTCACTGCGAATTCTGCGACATCTGGACAGTTTACGGCAACCGGCCCCGGCTCAAATCCGCCGACACGCTGACCGCGGAACTCGACGCCCTGCGCGAACTGGGCTGGGAAGGCGCCGTGTTTCTCGTGGACGACAACTTCATTGGCAACAAGGGCCGGGTCAAACGGGAACTGCTGCCTGCGCTCAAGGCGTGGCAAAAAGAACACGACTATCCATACCACTTCTTTACCGAAGCCAGTATCAACCTGGCAGACGATGCCGACCTGATGACCGGGATGCGCGAGGCGGGATTCAACTCCGTGTTTATCGGCATTGAAACCCCCAGCCCCGAGGGCCTGGCAGAGACCGGCAAGACCCAGAATCTCAAATCCGACATGGAGGTCGCTGTCAGGACCATCCAGAAAAACGGCATCGAGGTGCTGGCCGGATTTATCCTGGGCTTTGACAATGACACCCCGGATATTTTTGACCAGCAGATCGACTTCATCCAGAAAAACGCCATTCCCCAGGCCATGATCGGCCTGTTAAACGCGCTTCCCGGAACCAGGCTCTATGACCGCCTGGAAGCCGAGGGACGCATAGTGGGCCAGTCCTGTGGCAACAACACCCACAGCACGGAGACCAATTTTAAAACCATTATGGATCCGGAGACCCTGCGCAGCGGATACAGAAAGATCCTGTCCCATCTTTACGATTTCCGGCTGAAGAACTACTTTGACAGGTGCAGCCATCTGCTCGACCGGATCGAACACCGGGAATTCTACGAGCGCAAAATCCGGTTCGAAGAAGTAAAAATCTTTTTCCGCTCCCTTTTTCGGCAGCCGTTTACCCCGTATGGTGCAAACTACCTGAAATATCTCGCCCGCAACCTGCTTAAAAACCGGGACCTGTTCGGCGAGGCAGTCACATTTGCCATTTATGGACATCATTATCACACCATTACCCGGCAGACCCTGAAAAAGGAAAAAATCGCGGATATCCTGGATAAAAAATACCGGCAATTCACCGCAATGGTGAACCAGTACTCCGAGACGGCCCGAACCGGATCTCAGCAGCAGTTTGACAGCATAAAGAAGCTGTGGGATATGCGCATGAAATACCTCAAACAGATGCAGCACAAAATCAACAAGCTGCATGAGGATTATCGCGGGGAACTGACCCGGAAATACGCCGATATGTCCACGCAGATGCGGGACATGCTGGCAAGCATGGAAAGCCGGCTTCTTTCTCTCCAGATGAAAACCGATTCCACCGGGAATCAATAACCCGGGCGGCTGTAAACGCAAATGCCTTGACATTTGAAGCCGAATCTTTTATCAATTATCCATCATTTGCTGGAAGCACTTATTTGATAAAAGGAGCCGCACGTGGAATTTGTGCTCGACAAGTCCCGGAAGGAAATCCAAAAGGCGGTACGGGAATTTGCCAGGGGCAAATTTGACAAGGAAACCATTCTCGACCTGCTCCGCAGCGGGGAGTTTCCTTCTCAAATCTGGGAAAAAGCCGCAGAACTCGGATTTTTTGGCATTCATTTGCCGGAAGCATATGACGGCGGGGGGATGGGCCTGCTCGACTACGTCCTTGCCGCAGAACAGATGTGCAAGCAGGACTCTGCTGCAGGCATTGCCCTTATGCTGGCCGGGTTCGGCGCGGAATGTCTTTTCCGGTTCGAAACCGGGCCGCCTGCAGACAAATATCTTCCCCTTGTAGCTGCCGGAAAAATGCGAGCGGCCGCAGCCTTTTTTGAACACAGCCCCGGATACGAGCTAAGCGGAATTCAGACCACCGCTGCACAGAACGGGGATGCATGGATATTAAACGGCACCAAGGCATACGTGCCAAACGGCGCAAGCGCGGGATTCTACGTGGTTCTGTGCAAAACCGGGCCGGATGCGGAGACCGCGAAAAACAACCTTTCCCTGATCGTTGCGGATGCCGGTTGCCAGGGCATTACCGCAGCGCCCGCAGGCCCGAGCCTGGGCGGCAACCTGATTGATTTTGCCCATGTCACTTTTGAAAACGTCCGGGTACCCGCGGAAAACCGGATCGGCAAAACCGGCGCCGGGGGACGGCTGGCGCAATGCTTTATTGATGAATGCCGGATCCAGATCGCGGCCATGGCCCTGGGCACCGCCCAGGGCGCCTGTGACCGGGCCGTGAACTATACCAAAGAGCGCAGCCAGTTCGGCAAAAAGCTGCTTGATTTTCAGGTTACCCGGCACAAACTCGCGGACATGGCCGCCCGGATTGATGCGGCCAGATGGGTGGTTTACAGTGCGGCGGCCGCCTTTGATGCAAACCGGTGCGACGCGAAAACCGCGGCCCAGGCCAAGCTCACTGCCACATCAGCGGCCATGGCAGCCGCGGACGAAGCCGTTCAACTGCTGGGCGGCTACGGATACATGACCGAGTATGAAATCGAACATTTCTACAGGGACGCCAAGACCCTGGAAATATTCATGGGCCCGCCGGCCGCCTTAAAAGACGTCATTGCCGGCGGCCTTACCGGCAGGCGAAGGTAAAAACCGGGAGAATCCCCCGCCATGGAAATACTGCAATACACAGACCAGCACCATGAATTCCGACAGCGGATGCGCCGATTTCTGCAGGAAGAGATTCTGCCCCACGTGGAGCAGTGGGAAAACGACCGCATCACCCCCAGGTGGGCCTGGAAAAAACTGGGCCGGCAGGGATTTCTGTGCACGGCGGTCAAACCCGAATACGGCGGCATGGGCGGGGATTTTCTCTATTCCGTGATCGCCGCCGAGGAAATGGCCAGAACCAACCATACCGGCCTGGCTGCCTCGCTGCACAGCGACGTGGTGGTACCCTATATTGAAGCCTTTGGCAGCGAGGCACAGAAAAAGAAATACCTGCCCGGCTGCGTTTCAGGCGACATCATTACGGCCGTTGCCATGACCGAGCCGGATGCTGGCAGCGATCTTGCCGGCATGACCAGCACGGCCGAACAGGACAACGGCGAGGTCATCTTAAACGGCTCCAAGACCTTTATTTCAAACGGGATCAACTCCGATCTTGTGATCATTGCGGCCAAGGAAGCCGGCGAGTCCGACCCCTACCGGGCCGTGTCCCTGTTTCTCGTGGAAGACGGCACTCCCGGGTTCAAGCGGGGCCGGCACCTGGAAAAAATGGGGTTTCACAGCCAGGACACGGCAGAGCTGTTTTTCACCAACTGCCGGATACCCGAAGAAAACCGCCTGGGCGAGCCCGGGGCCGGCTTCGGCATGCTCATGGAAAAACTGCAGCAGGAACGCTTGGTGACAGCTATCGGCGCCCAGGCCGCAGCCGAAATGATGGTGGAGCTGACCACGGACTTCTGCAAACAGACCAAAGACCCACACGGCAAACCCCTGGCAAAACACCAGGCATGCCAGTTCGCCCTGGTGGAAATGACAACCGAGGTCAAGCTGGGCCGGACGTTTCTCGACAAGCTCATTGCCGAGCATGCCGGCGGCGAACAGGTGGTGGTGGAAACCTCCATGGCCAAGTACTGGATCACGGACCTGGCCAAGCGCACCGCGCAGAGATGCATGGACTTATACGGCGACTACGGTTTTTTCGAGGCCTGCCCAATTGCCCGCGGCTTACGGGACGTGCGTGTCATGTCGATTTTTGCCGGCACCAATGAGATCATGAAAAACATCGCCGCCAAGTTCATGGGCCTATAGGGCATCTATCAGCCGC
This sequence comes from Desulfobacteraceae bacterium, assembly GCA_021737225.1. Lineage (GTDB taxonomy): Bacteria > Desulfobacterota > Desulfobacteria > Desulfobacterales > Desulfosalsimonadaceae > Desulfosalsimonas. The sequence goes on along the minus strand of JAIPEJ010000014.1, from coordinate 17,522 downwards.
CCTTGTCAGTGATGCTCCATGGCTTTTGCCCGCGGCTTTAAAAACAGGTGATAAAGCAGGTCGCAATAACGGTGAAGCTTGACCATGCCGGCCTGGGACTCGGTATAGCGCCAGAACCCGTAGAGCTTGGTCAGGCTGAAGAGCTTGTTGCTGTACTGTTTCCAGGTGAATTTCTCCTGCACCCGCTCCATGCCCTTTTCAGAAATTTTCTGCCATTTCTCGGGATCCTTGTCGCATTCAGAGACAAACTCCAATATCACATCTGCGATCAGGTCCGGCTGGCTGGTGTTCATGAGGTATCCGCTGACACCGTCGCGGATGATCTCCGAAGGACCGCCGAATACGGGGCCGAAGGTGGGCAGACCGCACTGCATGGCCTCGAGCACGGTCAGGCCGAAGGCTTCAAACAAAGCGGGCTGAACGAACATGCCCCGGTTGTCTGCAATGATGCGGTAAACCTCGCCGGTTTCCTGTTTCGGCACACTCGGCAGCCAGCGAATATGGCCGCCCAGGTCATACTTGTCAATGAGTTCATACATCCGCATGATTTCGCGCTGTTCCTCGGTATCATCGGATTCCCCCAAGTGAACGGTCCCTGCGGCCACGATCAGGTTGCAGCGCTCCCGCAGTTCGGAATGCATGCCAAAGGCTTCGACCAGCCCGGTGATATTCTTGATCCGGTCCAGGCGCGCCATTGTGAAAATCGGGGGTTTTTGCGGATCGGTCAGTTGGCCGTATACGTCCGTGCTTTCCTCTGTAAAAATACGCTTTTCCCAGTGGCTGCGGCGGCTATGTGCCCGGCGCCCGGTTTCAAAATACGGGTAATAGTTGGCCTCGTCCACGCCCGGAGGCACAACGTTGAACTTCGGATTAAACAGGTTGACCCCGTTGACCACCTGGTAGAGCCCGGGCATGGTATAAAACTGGTAGGACTCGTACTGTCCGAACCGGGTCTCGGTTCCTGCGATCTCCTGGTAAGTGCTCGTAATGATGAAGTCGGACTTGTTCATGGAGAGCAGGTCTGCGGTAAACTGGCAGGAAAAATGATAATCCGGCTCCATGTCGTGCCAGTACAGATCTGAAAACAGGTATTTGGTTTTTTCCAGCGCATGGGCGATGGTGCAGTGGATCACGTCCAACCGGTCCGAAAGCAGGGTGGCCACCAGGTTGCCGTCTGAGTAGTTGCCGATGATCAAATCCGGCCGGCCCTGGAACTCGGCCATCAGGTCCCGCTCGCAGTCCGAGGCAAACCGGTCCAGGTACGGCCATATTTTAAACCTGGACACCCAGTCTTCCAGCAGGCGGCCCTGGCTGTCGTAAAACGGAAGGCGCAGAATGTAGGCGTGGTTTGTGCCGACAATATCCTCTCTGGGCTGGTTGCAGGTGGTGTCGCCCGCATTCGGGATCAGGCGGGTAACCACCACCACCCGGGGGGTGACGTCTATGCCGGCCCATTCGAATTCCCGGATCAGGTGTGCCTCCAGGGCGCGCACCTGGTCGAGGATGTAGATCACCTGTCCCCCGGTGTCCGGCTTTCCCAGCACGTTTTCCTGGGCAAACCAGCCGTGCGGGGAAATAATGGCGACTTTTGAAATCATGGGCACCCGGGAAATGAATTCCTCCAGGTCTGCACTGCGCGGCTCGTGAAAAAGCCCGTGCAGCAACGACATGGTTTCCCGGACCCGGCCGGCGTTGTGCCCCCAGCCCGGCTCAAAACCCCGGCTTTTCAGATGTGGTTTGAGCTGGTCATACGGAATCTCGGGATCCTGTTCGGCCAGCTCGTCAATGGTTTCCTCCAGGGCGGAGAGAAAATCATCGAGTCCCTCCAGGATATCCGGGTTTACCAGCAACTGCTGGCCGTTGATCCTGTGAATCCGCAAAAACTCGAAGAGTTTTCTGCCCCAGTCGTCTGCCTTGTTAAACAGGCTGCTGGACATGTACTTGTTTAAAAAGCTGATGCCGTTGCCCACGTTTCGGACGTTCCGGATGGTCGGGGCATAATCATAGAAGGGCATGAAATCGAGTTCCAGGGCATCGCGGTTGGCACCGGCCTGGTTGCCCAGCACGTAGGCGTCCTTGTAGTCCAGGTAGCGGTTAATCGAGATCTCTTCCATGTGATCCCGGTTGGCGCTGAGCCGATAGATCCGGTACCGTCCCATGGTGTAGCGGTGCAGAATCAGGGCGATGCTGTCTGGAAACAGCATTTCCGGTACCCGGGCCAGAAACCGGGCAATGGCGGAATTGGCGGTAAAATCTTCCTCCTTGTTATTGTCCCGGCACCATTTCACCCACTCAAGCCAGATATCGTTGCGCAGCAGGTACTTTTTCTCCCCGCTGCTGAGCAGATAAATAAAATCGGAAAAATCCTTCTGCTCTGCTTCCGGAATCAGCCCGGAAATCAGGTTGGGCACGGACATGCCAGAAATCCTCCTTTGACGCTTCTGTCCGGATGCTGCTGCAAACAGATGCAACTGCTTTCGCGCACTTGTTTTTGTTCCCATAAAGGGTGCGGGCAAATCCGTCAAGAGCAAATATCGAGATCCGTAACCGCTGATTCGGTTTTCCGGGCCCGAACCGTACCAGCAGTCCCGTTACCGCAACATACCCTTTAAATACCCCGCCCTCGTTTCCTCTGCCAGTTGCCCCCGCATCCAGTACCGTGTGGCTTCAAAATCACGGGTTTAGGGGCGAACCTGCGTGTTCGCCCGGATATCCGGTTGGAAATATCTCGGGAGCCGGCCGCGCGGCAGGGTTGTGATGCCGGTTTACCCGGATTTTCTGGCGGGCGGGGCCATGAACTCGGGACCCACGGGATCGGTCACGGCCTGCGCCAGGATCCGGTCGATTTCCTGGAGATCTTCGGCAGAAAGCTCCCACCCGGAAATCCCGGGCAGCGGTTCCATCTGCTCGGGCCGGCGGCCGCCCCACAGGGCCACGCTGGCGCCCTGGTCCAGCACGAAACGCACCGCCAGGTGCAGCAGCTGCTTATCTCCCCTGGATTCGGCCAACTCCCGCAGGCGGTCCACAGCCTCCAGGTACTGGTCAAATCGGGGCTGCTTGAACTTGGGATCCATCTTCCGCAAATCATCGCCGCTAAACTGCTGATCCCGGGTCATTTTCCCGGTCAGCAATCCACGGCACAAGGCGCCGTAAGTCAGGGTGGCAATACCGTTTTTGACGCAGTACGGCAGGATTTCGCTTTCAATGGCACGTTCAAAAATATTGTACGGCGGCTGGCAGACAGACAGCTCACATGCCGAGCGAAAGGCATCCATTTGTTCCGGGGTGTAATTGCTCACCCCGGCGGCCCGGATCTTGCCTTCCTTTTTGAGTTCGGCCATGGTTTGCGCGGTTTGCTCGATGGGCACCCGGGGATCGGGCCAGTGAATCTGGTAGATATCAATGTAATCGGTGCGAAGCCGCCTGAGACTGTCCTCGACTTCCTGCCGGATGCGCTCGGGAGAAGAATTGCGCCAGACCCCCTTTTTGGCGTCATCCCATTGCAGGCCGACCTTGGTGGCCAGGATGATATTTTCCCTGCCGCCGTACTGGGATACGGCCTTTCCCACAAGATCCTCGGAGGTGCCGAAACCGTATACCGGTGCCGTGTCAATCAGGTTCACGCCCTGGTCCAGGGCCGCGTGAACTGTCCGGATGGACTGGTCCTCATCGGTGCCGCCCCACATCCATCCGCCGATTGCCCAGGTGCCCAGGCCGACCCGGGTTGCTTTTTGCGCCAGCCCGTAAATCTCTGTATATTCCATTTCTGATTTCCTCCTTTCCGCCGGGAAGTATTCCTCGGTTCCCGGTTTTCATTGATGTTGCAATTTGCGGCCAAATCCCATAAGTTCAGACCCGGTTTTCATACTTTAACCAATATGCACATTCCGAAAGGATTTTTCAATGCAGTCAGGATTCCGAACCTTTGCGGAAGTCATCGCGTTTGCCGCGGAACGGGAAGAAGCCGCGCGCCGGTTCTACCTCGAACTGGCCCGGCAGACAACGGACACCTTCATGAAGCAGATTTTCATGGATTTTGCCCACGAGGAGGAAAAACACCGGGAAACCCTGGAAAACCTGGAGACCGAGGGGCTGGAACGGATTTTTGCCAACATTATAAACCCGGTCAACGATCTTGCGCTTGCTGAAAACGCCCCGGACATTTCTCCGGATGACGATCCGGACTTCCAAGAGGCGCTGCTTCTGGCCATGAAGCGGGAAGACAAGTCCCACCGGCTGTATTCCATGCTGGCGGAAAACTCTGAGGATCATGCCGTGAGCCTGCTCTTTATCGGGCTGGCCAAGGAGGAGGCCCATCACAAGCTCCGGATTGAACGGGCCTACAAGGCGCTTTACGGGGATTAGTTCCGCCTGCGGCCCCGCCTGTTGCCGCCACCTGAGCTTCTTTTTTTCCGGGGAGCACGGCTGGAAATATCTTCCGGATCGTCACCCTTTTTCCGCGGCGGCGCCTCGGGCATTACCCGCCACTGCTCCGGCGGCTCAATGCAGTCAAGCTTGCGGCCCAGGTACTGCTCAATGGCCGGAATGTAGAAGGCGTCATCCTCGTCGGCGAAACTGATGGATGTGCCCAGTTCCCCGGCCCGGCCGGTCCGGCCGATGCGGTGGACATAATCCTCGGGATCGTGGGGGAGTGTAAAATTGATCACGTGATTCATCCCCTCGATGTGAATCCCCCGGCCGGCCACGTCTGTTGCCACCAGCACCCGGATCTTGCCGGTCTTAAAGGCATTGAGACGGGACATGCGCTTTTTCTGATCCACGTCCCCGGAAATCATGTCGCAGTTGATCCCGTAGCGCGACAGGGTCTGGGTCAGGCGCCGCACTTCGTCTTTGCGGTTGCAGAAGATCAGAACCCGGTCGAGTTCCTTTTTTTCAATGATATTGTAGAGCAGTCCGAACTTTTCCTCCATGGTCACGATGTAGACAATCTGCTCCACGGTGTCCACGGCAACCTGCTCGGGCTCGATTTCCACGGTGACCGGATCTTTTGTCCACTGCTCGGAAAGCCGCATGATCTCCTGGGTAAGCGTTGCCGAAAACAGCAGGGTCTGGCGCTTTCCCTTTGGCGGGGTACTGCGGATAATTTTGCGGACATCCGGAATAAACCCCATGTCCAGCATGCGGTCGGCCTCGTCGATCACCAGGGCGTCGATCTGATTGAGCGTTATCACGTGCTTGCGGTGAAAATCCAGCAGCCGCCCCGGGGTGGCCACCACGATATCCAGGCGATCCGACCCCAGTTGATTCTGCTGCTTGACATAGTCCATGCCGCCGAAAACCGGCACAACCCGGATATTGGTGTAATCCGCCAGCTGCCGGGCCTCGTCTGTAATCTGGAGCACCAGTTCCCGGGTGGGCGCAAGTATGAGCACTCGGGGCATGCCTTTTTTTCTCTTTTCATCCGCGGGATTCTGCAATATCCGGGTCATCAGGGAAATCAAAAATGCCGCCGTCTTCCCCGTGCCGGTCTGGGCGCGGCCGCTGGCGTCTTTTCCGGCAAGCGCGGCCGGCATGATCTCGGCCTGGATCGGCGTGCAATATTCGAATTCCAGGTCGCTTATGGCGCGCATTATCGGATCGGGCAGGTCGAAATCGTGAAACCGGGTCCTGCCCGCTGCAGGAGAAACCTGGAATTCGGATACATTCCACTGCCCGGTTTCGGAATGGGTCGCATCAGGCATTTGCTGTTCCGTGTTGCCTGATGTGTTGCTGCGGCTCCCGGCACCGGCGGCGCTTAACGAATCCGTTGCGTTCCCTGAATCACCGCCATGGGTCCTGGCCATCAATTGGTGTTTTTTCATGAATTGCCTTTTTTCTGATCGTTCTGTTGTGCTTGGATGCATTACGGGTGCCGGAAGGAAAGCCGGAGATTTTCTCTGAAATCAAGGAAGGCGAAATTTTAACCGTCAAGTATACGCCGGATACGGCGAGGTTTAAAATTTAAGCCCCACGCAGATATATGGCGAAAGGCCGGTTCTCATTCAGGCACGAAACCAAATTAATATTAATAATAAATTATAATATTTTTGAATGATAATTGCAACAGGTATCTTTGCCGGCTCAGAAAAAAGGCTCCAAAACCACGAAGCACCCGAAGATCACGAAGAGGAATAAAAAACAAAACTTCGTGGTCTTCGTGCCTTTGCTTCGCTGTTCTTCGTGTTAAAAATAAAACGAGCACTGATTTCATTCAGTGCCAGCGAAATACCCGCAGCCCGACGGAAAAGAAAATCCCGCCCACTGCCAGCAAAATGGCGGCCGGGATCGTGGTTTCCGCAAATCCCGCGCCTTCGTTGAAAATGCTGCGGATGCCGTCGGTAAACAGGGTAAGCGGCAATTTCTGAATAAACGGAATGCTCCAGTCCGGAAAGTTGTGATAGGAGAAAAAAATACCGGACATCACGGTCATGGGCAGCACCACCGCATTGACCAGACCGTTGCCGACCTCTGTGGTGGCCGTACGCGAGGAAACAAAAATCGCAATACCGCAAAAAGCTATGTTGCCGGCCAGGAAAATCACGGCCAGGGCGGCAATGCTGCCCTGCACGGCAATGTCGAATACCAGGTAGGCAAATATGAACAAAAGCACCGCTTCAATGATGTTCATGCTGATGCGCACCACCATCAGGGCCATGAGAAAATGGGACTTTCTCATGGGCGTGGCCACCATCCGCCGCAGCAGCTTTTTGGACCGCTTGTCGATCATGCCGTAGCTGATGCCCCACATGCACGACATCATCGCCCCCATGGTGATCAGCCCGGGAACAAGGAAATCGATATACCGGGTGCCGGTCACGGTCAGCGGCTTGATGTTGCCGGCGATCTCCGGGCTGGCAACCGGCTTGCCGGAGATTGCCTTGGTCAGTTTCAGGTAGGCCAGCTCTGCATCCGGGTTGCGGGGGTCGAAATGATACGCGATGTCCCCGCCTGCCGGCTCGACAATCAGGTGGAGCCTGTCGCGCTTGAGCAGGACTGTGGCGGTTTTCCAGTCTGTTTGAGTAAATACGAAGGTTGTATCGCCCAACTGCGGATTTTCAACTGTCAGCCTGTATTTCGGGGCATGGTCTGTCGGTTCGGAAACCTTTTGGCCGTGCTCCCGCAAAAATGCGTGAATTTTCGAATCGTTCTGCCCCGCATCCGCCGAATCAGAGATCACCCCCACATGGTGCACCACGTCGCGGGTCTGAGTAAATGACAGGCCCAGGCCCAGGGAAATCAGCATGGGAAAAATAATGCCCCAGAAAATCACCGCGGGCTCCCGGATGATTTCCTTGCCGTGGGCTGCAACCAGGTGGAAAAACTGATGATGACAAATCGGATTACTCATGCAGCCGCCTGCCCGTCAACTCGGTGAACAGATCGTCCAGGGTCTTTTTCCGGCATTCCATGTTTTTCATGTGCAGGTTCTTTTGATGCAGAAATTCAAAAAATTGCGGCAACTGGCTTTCGATGTGGTCCAGGATGACAGTACCCCTGGCGTTGAAACTGTCCCACTCAATGGAAAACGGCGCGCCCGCGGAAACGGTTTCCTTTGACAGGCCGGCGGCGTCAAGGGTGAACTCGATAATTTTTTCCCTGGTCTCGTCTGCCAGCAGCTGGTCCAGGCTGCCCTCCCGCAGGACCCGGCCCTGATCTATAATCAGGATGTGATCGCAGAGTTCTTCGGCCTCTTCCATGTAATGGGTGGTCAGCACCATCGAGGTTTCCGCGCCTTTTTTCAGGTCCAGCAGAATCGACCAGATTTCTCTTCTGGCGTTGGGGTCCAGGCCGGTGGTCGGCTCGTCGAGCAGCAGCACCCGCGGGTGATTCAAAAGCGCGATCCCCAGGGCCAGCCGCTGCCGCTGCCCCCCGGAGAGGTTGACCACCCAGGCCTGCCGTTTGTCTTCAAGCCCCACAAGCTCGAGGATCTCGTTGACCCGATTTTTGCCGAGACTGAAAAACGAGGCAAAAAGCCGGAGAATCTCCCATACGCTGAGCTTGTCGATAAACCGGGTTTCCTGCAGGGACAGGCCGATGATATGGCGCAGCCGCTGCTCGTTGCCTTTCCAGGGCATGCCGTGAATCCGGATTTCCCCCTGGTCCGGCTTCTGAATCCCCTCGATCATTTCCACCAGGGTGGTCTTGCCCGCCCCGTTGGGCCCGAGCAAAGCGGCAAACCGGCCGTTTTCGATCTCCAGGTCCACCCCGCGGACCGCCCGTACGTTTTTAAAGGATTTATATACATCCTGGACTTCGACTGCGGGCGCCATTACTGCCCATCCTCCGGCTCGCTTTCCGTGATCTGCCAATAGCGCCGGTATTCCTCTTTGGCAATCTTGCGGTAAATGTGGTATAAAAACAGGCTCATGATCTCGGTGGACCGGGTTTCCCGGCGGCCGATCCCTTGGGCGGTCAAAACATCCGGATCCGGCTTTCCCATCTGCTCGATTTTCCGGCTGACGTTTCTGGCCACAAGCTCTCTTAGCTGGTCTGTCAGATTCCGGATTTCCTCCGGATTGAAGCCGTCTTTGGGCCCGATGCCGGTGTTTTCCATATCCACCAGCAGTTTACCGATAATCACGTCATCACGGGAATAGTACCGCCGGCCCCGGCGCATCTCACCGGTGATAATGCGCCACTGTTCCATTTTGTCAAGCCATTTCTCGCCGATGCCCGTGGCCTCCATAAAGGCCTGCCTGCCGGCGACCTCCCCGGACAGGAGCTGATCCAGGGGGCGGATGAATTCCGTTACAAACCGGAACGATAGCTGGTCTGCCGGGGATTGTTTCTTGTGCTTTTGGATCAGCTTCTTGATCACGGAGATGGGCAGAAAGTAATTCTGCCGCAATGCCTTGATCAACCGGATTTGTTCCACGAAATGCTCGCCGTAATCCGCCTTGTTTGTTCCGGTCTTGTGCGGCCTGGGCAGCACCCCCTCCCGCATGTAATAATGAATGGTTTCCTTGGAAACACCCGTTTTTTTGACCAGTTCGCCGATTTTCATGCCGTGTCCCTGCAGCCCCCGGGGCCGCGTGCGGTTGTGCGCCCGGCCCGCGAGAGATGATCTTTTTTATTGACAAATACCCCCGTCCGGGTATTGTGTACCATAACGTGTAGTACACTACACGATTTTTTAACAAAGCGCGAGGACTTTTTCATAACAGTTCAAAGGCTGTTTATCCACACCGAAAAAGCAAAGGAAACCACAGGGTATGGCACAGCAAATTGCAGACAGACGGGATATTGATTTTGTGATCTGGGAGCAAATGCAGGGAGAAGAGCTGCTCAAATACGATCTCTACAAAGAGTTCAACCGCAAAGCCTGCGACATGATCTTAACCGAGGCGCGCAGCCTGGCCATCAAGGAACTGCTGCCCCTGCTGCAGGAAGGCGACCGGGAGGGCGTAAAATTTGAAAACGGCGTGGTCAAGGTGCCGGAAAGCTTTCACCGGGCACACAAGCTCCTGCTCGAGGGCGAATGGGGGTGCCTTTCGGCCCCCACCGAGATGGGCGGCCAGGGCGCACCCGCCCTGGTGGCCGCGGCATCGAGCGAATACTTCATGGGCGCGAACTGGCCGCTGTACGTGTATGCCACCATGGGCATCGGCACGGCGGAAATGATACAGAAATACGGCACGCAGCAGCAGCGGGAAGCCTACGTGGAAAAGCTGGTCACCGGCAAGTGGGGCGGCAGCATGCTGCTGACCGAGCCCCAGGCGGGATCGGACGTGGGCGCCCTGACCACCACCGCGGTCAGAAACGAAGACGGCACCTACAGCTTGAGCGGCAACAAGATTTTTATCACCGTGGGCGAGCACGACCTGTGCGAAAACATCATCCACCCGGTCCTGGCCCGCATCGAGGGCGATCCCGCTGGCACCAAGGGCATCTCGATTTTCATCGTGCCCAAGTACCTGTTAAACGCCGACGGCACCCCGGGCCAGCGAAACGATATCGTGTGCACCGGCGTGGAGGAAAAACACGGCATTCACGCCAATGCCACCTGCAGCATGGCCCTGGGCTCCAAGGGCAAATGCATCGGATACCTACTCGGCGAGGAACAAAAGGGCATGCGCATCATGTTCAACATGATGAACGGCGCGCGGATGGCCACCGGCCTGCAGGGCCTGGCCTACGCTTCTTCTGCCTACATGCTGGCGGTCAACTACGCCCGCGAGCGCATCCAGGGGCGGGACATGAACGATTTTTTCAACAATGAGGCCCCGCCCGTGCCCATTATCAAGCATCCGGACGTCCGGCGCATGCTGCTGTGGATGAAATCATACGTCGACGGCATGCGCAGCCTGTTCTACTATACCGCCAGGTGCCGCAGCAGGGCCGCCCTGGCCGAATCCGAGGAGGAGCGCGAGTTCCATTCAGACATCTATGACCTGCTCACCCCGATTATCAAGGACTACCTGGCCGTGCACGGCCACGAGGTATGTATCCAGGCCATCCAGGTATACGGCGGGGCCGGATACTGCAAGGACTATCCTGTGGAGCAGTACGCGCGGGACTGCAAAATCGCTTCTATCTACGAGGGCACCAGCGGCATCCAGGCCATGGACATGCTCGGCCGCAAGCTCGGCATGAAAAAGGGGCAGGTTTTCGGCAGCCTGCTGGGCGAAATGCAGCAAACCGCGGCTGAAGCCAAAAACCATGAAACCCTGGCCCCGCTGGCCCAAAAAATGGAGCATGCAGTCAACCGGCTCGGGGAAACGAGCATGCAGCTCGGCAAAACCGCGATGTCGGAACAAGTTAAAACCGCATTTGCCCACTCCTGGCCGTTTCTGGATGTTACCGGAGACGTGATCATCGCCTGGATGCTTCTGTGGCGCGCCCAGGTGGCCTCAGAAAAACTGGCGGGCAAGGTCAAAAAAAAGGACCAGGCATTTTACGAGGGCCAGATCAAGACCGCGGAATTTTTTATCCGCACCATGCTTCCCGAAAGCCTCGGCCGGCTCGATTCCATCACTGACGGATGCGGTGCGGCCATTGAAATCGCAGACGACGGCTTTGGCGGCGTCTGAAGCAAGAAGGGGCCGGGCCTGAAAAAATCCGCTTTAAATTCATCCAGGAAAAAGTTATAGTGCTTTTTCGGCTGCTTTGAAATCAGGTCAAATGCGGCGCCCGATCTGCCGGCCCGAATCCCGCGACCCGGTTGCAAACAACCAAACGAATATCGCCAAAGGAGGTAACAATGGCAGAAGAACTCAACCTTCTGGAAATCAAGGACCAGATCGCAACCATCACCTTCAACCGGGCCCCGGCCAATGCCTGGAGCCTGGCGGCGCTGGAGGATCTGGAGGAAAAACTCGGAAAGGTGGAAAGCGACAAAAACGTCCGGGCCGTCATCCTTACCGGCTCCGGGGAAAAATGCTTTTCCGCCGGCTTTGACGTCAAGGACGCGGCAAACCAGGCCACGACCGGGCCCAAGGGCCAGGAGATGTGGACCCGGATCGACCGGTTTGAAAAACCCGTTATTGCCGCCATCAACGGGCACGCTTTCGGCGGGGGGCTGGAGCTTGCCCTTTGCTGCCATTTCCGGATCATGGCGGACTCGACCAAGGCCCAGATCGGCCTGACCGAACTCAACCTGGGCATCATCCCGGGCTGGGGCGGCACCCAGCGCCTGATGCGGGAAGTGGGCCGGGCCAAGGCCCTGGACATGATCCTGTTTTCCAAGCGCCTGGGCCCGGCAGAAGCCCTGGAGGCAGGACTGGTCCACCAGATCGTGCCGCCGGAAAAACTCATGGATGAAGTCACAAACTTTGCCCAGAAGCTGGCCGAACGCCCGCCCGTGGCCGTGGGCTGCGTGCTGCGCGCAATGACCACAGGTATCTATGAAGGCATTGATCAGGGCCTGAAAGTCGAGCGCGAGGGCAGCAAGACCGCCGGCGCGTCCAAGGATGCACAGGAAGGATTCACCGCGTTTCTGGAAAAACGCCAACCCGTTTTCAAGGGCGAATAATAAGCGGAACCGCTGATGAGCGACAACGACGCCACGATCCTCGTGGTAGAGGACGAGCGGTCCACCCGGTTTGCCCTGGCCAGGATGCTGGAAAAACAGGGCATTTCCGCTATTTACGAAGCGGAAAACGGAAGGCAGGCCTTAGAACGGCTGAAAACGACCCGCGTGGACTTGGTATTGCTCGATGTCATAATGCCGGAACTCGACGGCCGGGAAGTCCTCAAGACCATGAAATCCGATATAAACCTTCGAAACATTCCGGTTATCATGGTCACCGCCCTGGACGACACGGACAGCGCTGTTAAATGCATTGAAACGGGAGCCGAGGACTACCTGACCAAACCCTTTAATCCCGTGATGCTGCGCGCCCGGATATTTGCCTGCCTCGAGAAGAAACGGCTCCGGGACATCGAGAAAGAATACCTGCGCACCTATGACTCTGCCACGGGCCTGCCCAATCAACGCTATTTTATCCAGCGGTTGACCGAACAGATCCATCGAAATGATCGCCATCCGTTTCTTTTTGCCGTAATTTCCGCGCGAATCGGCAAGTATCAACTGATCTTTGAAACCCTGGGCCGCGCGGCCGCGGATAAATATCTCGTCAAGCGGGCCAGGCAACTCGAAGCGTTTCTGCCCGATGACGCGCTCATGGCCAGAACCGGGGAACAGAGCTTTGCCGTACTGCTATTTGACCTGAAGTCGACGGCTCAGGGCGATGGCGTGGCCATCGGCATTTTTGAAGCCCTCTCAGAGCCGCTATATCTGGAAGGGCATGAATTTGCCGGAAAAATTCACGTGGGCGTGGCCTACAACAATCCCCCTTACGCCAGTGCCGAAACAATGCTCCGTGATGCCGGCCTGGCCGCAAGCCGGGCCGGCTCCCGGGGCGGATTCAAGATATTTGACGACACCCTCCACCAGGAAGCCATGCGCCGGCTGGCACTGGAACCCGATTTGCGCCAGGCCCTGCACAACAACCAAATGGTCATGCATTATCAGCCCATCATCTCAATGAATACCGGCGATATTGCGGGATATGAAGCCCTGGTGCGCTGGGAGCATACGGAAAAAGGGATGATCATGCCTGACGATTTCATCCGGATTGCCGAGGATACCGGCCTGATTATTCCCCTGGGTAACTGGATCCTTCATGAAGTGTGCCGCCAGGCCGCCCGATGGGGAGAAATGGCCGGCGATAGCAACCATTTCACGATTAGCGCAAATGTTTCGGCGCATCAATTCGCGGAACCCGATTTTCTCAGCGTTTTGGAAGGCGCCATGGCAAAAAGCGGCGCCCGGAGCCAGAACATCAACCTTGAACTCACGGAAACCGCACTGATTGAAAACACGGAAAGGCTGGCTGAAATTTTAGATGAACTGGGACGACTCGAGGTCCGCACATCACTGGATGATTTCGGCAAGGGATATTGTTCACTGAATTACCTGAACCGTTTCCCGTTTAACACGCTGAAAATCGACCGCTCCCTGATTCGCCACATCCACGACAACCCCCGAAACCAGGCAATCGTTGGCAGCACCATCGAACTGGCCCACCGTCTGGGCATGAAGGTGGTGGCCGAAGGCATTGAAGAAGAAGCCGAGGTGGAAACCCTGCAGCAGATGAAGTGCGAGTACGGACAGGGATGGTATTACAACGCTCCCATGCCGCAATCCCAGGCAGGCAAGCTGCTCTGCTGACCCGCCGCGCAGCCCACCGGGTCAGATATCTGTCTCCCTGGCCTTGCGGGCCCCCTCGTAGCTGACATGCAGGATATTGACCCCGGTAACAGCAGCGGAATATACCCCCACGATCAGCACCGGAAACATCAGCATGGCATGATTGAGCAGGGAAAAGCCGGCCGCATTCCCCTGGCTTACCCCGAACAGGGCCATGCCAAACACGCCCCCGGCTTCCCAGAGCCCCCAGAATCCGGGCACAGAGGGCAGCATGATAAAAAAGCAGATTACGATAAACACGGTGAGCATCTCGCCAAAGCCCAGCCCGATGGCCGGAAACCCGAATGCCAGCACGTAAATGGCCAGCGCCTGGAGCAGCCAGACGGCAAAGGAATAAACCAGGCACAGCATCAGGCTCACGGGCTGCCGGATCATGGAAAGCCCTGCGGCAACGTGATCAATGACCCGGGTCAGCGGCAGGCAGCATTTTTCCTGCACCTTCCTGCCTGCAGAACTGCCCGGCGAAAACACCATAAAAGGCGCCTTTAGCACCATCTGCTTTAAAACCCGCTGAACCTTTGGAATGCTGATGGTAACGGCTGCTGCGCTCAGGAAAATGCAGAGCCAGATCATCATGGAAGCAAGGCCCTCCAGGGTCTGCCGGCTCAACTGGCGTCCGCGAAACTCGGTCTGTAAATCCGGGTCAATATAAACCGTGGCCAGCACCCAGGCAAACAGCACCATCAGGGTGATGGCGTCAAAAATCCGTTCCGCGACAATTGTGGTCAGTCCCTGGGAAAACGGTACATTGCCCTGCTTCCGGATAATGGCCGGCCGCGCCAGTTCCCCGATACGGCCGGGAAGCACCGAGTTGATCAAAAAACCGATCATCAGGGGGTGGAACGCGGAAAAAAATGAGAGTTTCAGGGAGCTGCCCAAAATCAACTGCCACCGGAGTGTGCGAACCATGAAGGATACCAGCCCGAGGCCCGCCCCCGGAATCAGCCACAGGTAATTGATGCCGGCCATGCTCTGCACCAGCTCGTCAAACGGCACGCTGCGGAATGCAAAATAAAATCCCAGAGCGGAGACCACAGCTCCCAAGACAAGGGAAATCACGATTTTGCGTTTCATATTCGTTCCGGCATCCAAGAGTACTTATGCAGATCCAGCATGCAACAATAACGTTTTTTGCCGCCCCGTGCAAAAAATAACCTGCCCCGGCCGCAATTTATCGGCTTGTGCTTGACATCCGCACCGGTTATTATATGCTTTTTCGGTGCCTGACGAGCCAAGCGGAAAGGACTGCGCATTATGAGCAATCAGCAAAATGATCCGGACGATTCCGGGGAACTCGAGGCCCTGCGGGAAAAAATCGACGCGGCGGACGAAAAGATCGTCACCCAGCTCGCAGAGCGACAGAAACTGGTCCACCGGATCGTGGAAATCAAGAAAAAACATCACCTGCCGGTCCACCACCCGGCCCGCGAAGAAGACTTGATATCGCTGCGGCGCCGCCAGGGCCGGGAAGCGGACCTGGACCCGGATTTCATCGAGGAACTCTACCGCACCATCCTGCGCCAGTCCCGGGTGGAGCAAACCGGGCAGATGCGCAAAAAGGGCATCCGTCCCGAAGCCGTGGTCCTGATCGTGGGGGGATACGGAGAAATGGGCCGTTATTTCGAGGCCTGCTTTTCCGGGGCCGGCTACCGGGTCCGCCTGATGGGCAGAAACGACTGGGAGCGGGTCGGCGAGTTGTGCGCGGACGTGGAGCTGGCCATTGTTTCAGTGCCCATTGAAAAAACCGCCCAAACCGTACACGCCCTGGCCCCGCACCTGCCGGAAAACGCCGTGCTGAGCGATATCACCAGCATCAAGCAGGCGCCCGTAGAGGCCATGACCGCCGCACACAAGGGCCCGGTTCTCGGGATGCACCCCCTGTTCGGCCCGACCACGTCCTCGCTGGACAAGCAGATCGTGGTGGCCACCCCGGGACGCGACAGCGAGGCCTGCCAGTGGGTGCTCGACCAGTTCACGGCATGGGGGGCTGTTATCGTCACTGCAACGGCTGAAGAGCACGATGATATCATGGCGGTGGTCCAGTCGCTGCGCCATTTTGCCACGTTTGCCTTCGGCCAGTTCATCGAGCGCAAAAAAGTGCCCGTGGCCCGCACCCTGGAGTTTTCCAGCCCCATCTACCGCCTGGAGCTGGGCATGGTGGGCCGGCTGTTTGCCCAGGACGCGGCCATGTATGCGGAAATCATATTCGCCTCTGATCAGCGCCGCCAGCTTTTAAAGGACTACATCCACAATATTTATGAAAACCTGGAAATGGTGGAAAAAGGCGACAAGCAGCGGTTCATATCCGAATTCCGGAAAATCGCCGAGTGGTTCGGCCCGTTTAGCGAACAGGCCATCCGGGAAAGCTCCTACCTGATCGACAAGCTGATCGAGCGGTTCTAGTGCTGGAGAAAGTCAAGGTCCGTAGGCCGCTGCGGGCCCGGCCGGGCCTTGCCGTAAAGGGCACGGAAACCGGCTGACAGCCCCAAAAAACATCAGCTCGTTTTACCCCTTCTGATTTCCCTGAAAAAGACCCGCATATATCTCGTGCTCGACAGTATCAGGGCCAGGCCGATACCGATATAACAGATTGCCAGGTACCGCCCGGGAATCGCGGAATGACGCAACAGCACGCCCATGGCAACCATGACGGCAATGACCAGATAACTCTTCCAGGGGAAAAAGGAAAACAGGCACCGCTTGCCGCCAATGGAAAGGATCCTGTCCAGGTTTTTGTCCACGATTTTTAAAAACCCGAAATGGTGGATCAGCAGCGCCAGCAAAACCCCGGCTCCCGCAAAAGGATACGGATTCGCAGCCGAAGGGGCAGACAGCCACAGCGCGGCTGAAAACAGCAGCATCGCGCCTGCGCATATCCAGACCGTCCCGGCCAGAAGCACCAGGAGGCTGCCGGAAACAGCCGGCTTATATTTGTCGATTCTCGTTGCCATGATTTACGCCGTGCTGTCCGGCCGTGTGAAAAGCCCTATTTTGCGCGAACAAACAGCACCTTCTGGTTTGATCCGTGTGCCTTGCGTTCTTTTGTCACAAAGAGATCCGTCCTTGCCTTGACGAGATCGGAAAGCTTCTTGTAACCATACAGCCTTGAGTCGAAATCGGGCTGCAGCTTGTTTAAATAGCTCCCGAAAGTGGCGAGATTCGCCCATCCGGCATCATCACTTGACTGTTCGAGCGCTGTAAGAATGAACTGAGTGGGAAATTCGGCCTTATGATTATCTGTTGACTCGGCAGGCGCCTGGCTCGGCGCGGGCTTTTGCCCGCTTCCGGCTTTTGCCGGCTGGTCGGCGGGCTCGGCTGCCGTACCGGGGCGAAGCACTTCAGTGAACACGAACTTGTGACAAGCATTGCGAAATGCCTCCGGGGTTTTCTTCTCACCGAAGCCCAGAACCGTGAGCCCCTCTTCACGCAGCCGCATGGCCAGCCCCGTAAAGTCACTGTCACTTGTGACCAGGCAAAAGCCGTCAAATTTCCGCGTGTACAACAAATCCATGGCATCGATAATCAGGGTGCTGTCCGTGGCGTTTTTCCCCCTGGTGTAGGCAAACTGCTGAATCGGCTTAATGGCGTATTGCTGAAGCACTTTTTTCCACGAGGCGCTCGCCGAGGCCGTGAAATCGCCGTATATCCGCCTTACGGTGGCTTCACCGAATCTTGCGATTTCCGCAAGAAGGCCCTTGATTACGGCCGCCTGCGCGTTGTCCGCATCAATTAAAACCGCCAGTCGAAGGGTGTGTTCTTCTGCCTCAATTTTTTCAGTTTCTCTCGGGGAAACCATAAATCCTCCGGTTTT
>JAIPEJ010000195.1 GCA_021737225.1 Desulfobacteraceae bacterium | reverse complement strand
GACCCGGGTCCGGAGCCTGAGCGGCGAGCTGCTCATATTCGGCAACAACGACCTGCTCCAGAGCCGGATTCGCAATTTTACACATTTCCAGGAGCGGCGCGTGGCATTCACCTTTGGCGTGCGATACGACACTCCGGCGGAAAAATTGAAAAAAATCCCGGGCATGGTGCAGCATATTATCGAAAACACGGACAATACGCGGTTTGACCGGGCGCATTTCAAATCCTTTGCCGATTTTTCCCTGGTCTTTGAAGTGGTCTATTATGTCCTGAACCCGGATTACCGGATATACATGGACATCCAGGAAAAGATCAACATGGAGATTTTCGAAGCCTTTGAAAATGAAGGCATCGGATTTGCCTTTCCCACCCGCACCATTCACATTGCCAGCCAGCCCGGGCAGAACGCGCCCCAGACATCCGGCGGAGATTGACCAATGACTTTGATTTCTGCGGGTATGCTCATGTACCGCCCGGCCAGATCTCTTTTATAGATGCGCTTGAAAATATTCTTGCCGAGCCGGGCCCGACGGGTTAGAAAGATGATCAACCGGGTTTGCCAAGCGCCCGTTCATGCTTATTTTCCGGTAATAAAACCGGAGGCAAAGATGCGGATCAACAATTTCAGAAGGTTCCGAAATCATTCAAAAAGAAAGGAGTTCTTGTCATCCATGGCAGAAGTTGCTGAGTCAGGCAGTTCACAGCCAACCAAAACCCGAAAACAGGCGGTAAAAATCCGCGAAATGTCCATCGATGATCTGGGCGATGTATTCCATCTGGGCGAACAATTATTCGTGGCCCGCACAGCGCCCAATACATACCGCGCATGGGATGAATACGAAGTGGCCGATCTGTTTTACAGCGACACGGAGTACTGCCTGGTCGCGGAACACGAAGACGAAATCGTGGGCTTTGCCCTGGGCACGACTATCAACAAGAACCGCTCCGCGTGGAAATACGGATATCTGCTGTGGCTGGGCGTTCTCCCGGAATACCAGCGCTCAAGTGTTGCCGAGCGCCTGTTTTACCGTTTTAAAAATATCATGCTTCATGACGGCGTGCGCATCCTGGTGGTTGACACCGAGGCGGATAACATGCCGGCCATCAACTTTTTCAAGCGCCAGGGGTTCGGCAATCCCCAGGAACACGTATATTTGACCATGAATCTCGACCAGGAACGCCAGCGCATGAAAAAGCGCGAAAACAGCAGCTAAACGGATTCGCCATGCTCGATTCCGACCGGGTCAAAAAACTCCTTCATCGGCTGATTGATATTTACAGTCCGTCGGGCAAGGAAAATGACATTCTCGATTATCTCCGGGACTACCTGGAGCAAAGCGGCATCACCCCGGAAGTCCAGCCGGTGGACGAGACCCGCTACAACCTCATTGTCATGCCGGAACAGGGGGATGCGCAGCTTGCCTTAATCGGCCACGTGGACACGGTTACGGCCTACGACATCGAGGACTACGGCCCGCACGAACAGGAAGACGTGATCGCGGGCCTGGGGGCTGCGGACATGAAATCCGGTTGTGCGGCCATGGTGGAGGCGTTCCTGGAACTGCGGGCCGCGTTCGGCCCCAGGCTCCCGGCCGCCCTGTGCCTGGTTGTCGGGGAAGAGGAAAACGGCGACGGGGCCCAGCAGTTAATAACGGACTATCACTTTCCCTGGGCGATTATCGGGGAACCCACCAACCTGGTGGCCTGCCTGAGCTGTTACGGATACCTGGAAACCCAGATCACCAGCATCGGCAAGCGTCTGCACGCATCGCTTGCCAACAACCGGCAAAACACCATTGAAATCCTGCTGGAAATGATGCTGCGCATCTCCCACTACTTCCGGGAACAGCGGCCGGAACTGGTCTACAATTTCCGGGATTTATACAGCAGCCGATCCGGGCTCACGGTGCCGGACCGGTGCGAGGCATGGCTGGATATTCATCTGCCGCCGGATGCGGCCATCGGCGAAATCGTCACGGAACTCGAGGAGGCCTGCTTGGCCGAAGACACCCGGGATTCCGCCGTGGAGACCCATTTCCACATCGAAACCATTGATGCGGGCTACCGCCTTCCGGAAAAGGGAGCCGTGGTCGAGGCCATCCGGGACGCCTACAATGATGTGGATATTGCCTGGCAAAGCGGCGATTTCCGAAGCCACTCGGATGCCAACCAGCTTTGGGCAGCCGGCATCAAGCCCGTTGTGCTTGGCCCGGGACGCCTGGAAAACGCCCATGTACATGATGAATCCGTGAACTTTTCCCAGGTGATGGATGCCGCCCGGTTATACCAGGCAATGATGCACCGGCTGTTTGCCGGGGATACATAGTGCCCAAACGAAAACCGTCTTTTCCGCCAATATCTGTGTCAGGCTCAAATTTTAATCCTCAGAATACTTCGCGTATGCCTGCGGTTAAAATTTTCGCCTTCCTTGATCTTGACGAAAAATCCTGGTTTTCGTTCGGGCACTACATAACAAAAAGGACGCTGCCATGAATAGAATCGACAGGCGCACGTTTTTAAAGCAGCTCCAGGGCATGCTCTGTTTCACCGGGGCGTCCCTGCTGTTTCCGCCCGGCCTGCGCGCCGCCGCCAAAAAACCGGATATCACGGTTGTCAAAGGGGAAATCGAATCCGCGGTGCAAAAAGCCGTGGGCATGCTCGGGGGCATGGGCCGGTTTGTCAAGCCGGGCAGCCGGGTGGTGATCAAGCCGAACATGAGCTTTGCCTCCGGCCCGGAGCGCGCGTCCAACACCCATCCCCTGGTGGTCAAGACCCTGGCGCAGATGTGCCGGCAGGCCGGGGCAGATCGTGTGCTGGTCCTGGACAACCCCCTGGCCCCGGCAGAGCAGTGTATTGAAAATTCGGGTATCGGTGCGGCCTGCCGGTCCATTGACGAGGACATGGCCCACACAGTCACAGATCCGTCGCGTTTTTCCGAGGTGGCCATTGACGGCGGCAGAAGCCTGAAACAAACCGATGTGATGAAGGAAGTGCTCAATGCGGACGTGCTCATTGCCGCGCCCGTGGCCAAGACCCATTCCTCGGCCGGGGTGAGCCTTTCCATGAAGGGCATGATGGGCCTGATCTCCAACCGGAGCGTCATGCACCGCCTGGACCTTCATGAAAGCATCGTGGATTTGGCCTCATTTTTGACGCCGCAACTGACAGTCATTGACGCCACCCGGGTGCTGTCCACCGGCGGACCAGGCGGCCCCGGAAAAGTACTTACCCCGGACACCATTATCGCATCCACGGACATGGTGGCTGCAGACGCTTACACGGTTTCCGCGTTTGAATGGTACGGCGGGCGCTACGATCCCGACCAGATCAAGCACATCCGGATGGCCCACCAGCGGGGCCTGGGAAGCATGGATATAGACCGCCTGCAGGTCAAAAAAGCTTCGGTGTAGCATGGGTTTCCGCCGGTGGTCCCAGGCCGCATGTCTGCTGATATTTTTGCTTCTGCTGGCCATGGCGGGCCGGCTTGTCAATGCAGACCTGTTTCTGCGCATGGACCCGGCCCTGATCGGCGCGGCCGCCCTGGCCGCGCGCACCTTGGCCTGGGCCTTTGTCCCGGCGCTGATCGTCCTGGTATCCGCCCTTTTGTTCGGCCGCATCTTCTGCGGCTACATCTGCCCGATGGGCACCACCATTGATGCGTGCGACGCCTGTTTTTCCCCGCGCGGCCGCGTGCAAAACCGCCATCCCGTATCCCCGCGCCTGAAATACGGCATCCTGGCCTTTATGGCGGGTGCCGCTCTCACCGGGGTTACATTCGTGTTCTGGGCCGCGCCCCTCTCGCTGATTACCCGGTTTTACGCTACAGTCATATATCCGGTGATTTACCTGGCCGCCAACAAGACGGTGGCCGCATTCTACCCGGTTGCCAGCGGACTGGACCTGCGCTTTTTCATGTTTGCCGAAATTCCGACCCCGAAATATGCCGCCGGGTTCTTTGTGCTGCTGTTTTTCGCGGCCGTATTTGCCGCGGTCCGGTTCGCACCCCGTTTTTGGTGCAGGTACCTGTGTCCCACCGGGGCGCTTTTGGGCCTGATGTCGAAAAAACCGATCATCCGGCGGCGTGTCGGCCCTGAATGCAATCAGTGCGGCCTGTGCACGGAAAAATGCTCCATGGCCGCCATTGACCCGGCGGCCCCGGAAACAACCCGTCACACCGAGTGTATTGCCTGCCGCCAATGCGCGCAAATCTGCCCCCGGGAAGCGATACGATTCAGTGCGGGACCCCTCGAAGACCCCGGCCCGGCAACGATCTCAACACAGCGGCGGCAGTTTCTGCTCTCCGGGATTGCCGGGGCCGGCACTGCTGCGGTATCGCTGACCGGCTTAAACGCGGTACTCAAGGGTGAAACCGAAAAAGGCCAGGTGCGGCCGCCCGGCCTGATCCGGCCGCCGGGTGCGCTGCCCGAATCCGATTTCCTGGCGGCCTGTGTACGCTGCGGCCAGTGCATGAGCGCCTGCCCCACAAACACCCTCCAGCCCATCTGGTTTGAAGCCGGCGTCCTGGGAATCTTTTCCCCGACAATCACGCCCCGGCGAAAATACTGCGACCCGCGGTGCACGGCCTGCGGGCAGGCCTGCCCCACGGGCGCCATCCGCCTTCTGGATGCCGCAGAGCGGATATGGGCCAAGACCGGCACCGCGGTCATCTACCGGCAGAAATGCCTGGCCTGGGAATATAAAAAAAGCTGCATGGTCTGCGACGAGGTCTGTCCCTATGACGCCCTGGAGTTTGAAAAGCGCCCGGATCTGCCGCACCCGGTGCCCCACGTGATCGAGGACCGCTGCTCCGGGTGCGGGTACTGCGAACATGCCTGCCCGGTCTACAACGAGGCGGCCATCGTGGTCACGCCCATGAACGCCCTGCGCTTAAAACCCGGCGAATCCTACGAATATGAAGCCAAAAGCCGGGGCTTCACCCTGCAGATCGAACCGGACAAGGTGGATTCCGCCGATGCCAAAGACGCCCCGGCCACCACCCCCGCCCCGGACAGCAACGGCCTGCCCCCGGGTTTTGACCAGGGATTATAACACCGCCGCACGCCTTCTTACCCCCTAGGTAAACCGGGCTTCAACGCTTATCCGCGTGCGTCGCTTGCCGGGACAACCGCATGTCGTTTCAAAAAAATTCTACGGCTTTTCATAGTCTGATTCAGAACTGCCAATCCGGACCGGTTCTCTTTGAATTCATGGAATTTTGAAGCCTTTTGGACTATATTGGTGGAATTGTCGAGGGGATTGGGCAGGGTCGGGACGGCGGGGTGGTTTGTGCAGATGCATCGGGCGCGGCAGCGGACGGCATATGCGCAAACTTCCCCGCCGGC
>JAIPEJ010000194.1 GCA_021737225.1 Desulfobacteraceae bacterium | reverse complement strand
AATAAAATCCGGTTCCAGACCGGCCTGGAGCTGAGCTGCTACGGCAGCCCCCTCGTAAAGGCTCTCGGAAACCATCAGGATGGCAATAAATCCGAGCACCAGCAGGGCTTCCCATGTATGATCCTCGCCATAGGATTCCGGGTAGGCGTAGCGCGCCGGCTTAAACCAGACGCGGCGGACAAAAGCGACCACAACGGCAATAAAGACCGCGGTTGCCGCGTAATCCTTCAGGGCGTAATAAACGTCGCCAAGCCAGGTGTTTAAACCCGGAAAAACGAAACCCTCGGAGATCCCTTTGATCACCATTTCAGTGGACCGGATGCTGAGAATCAGAAAACCGAAAAAGATGACAATGTGAATCACGCCGGCCGTCATGTAACGCGGATGCCGCCACTGAGCCAGCCAGATTTTGAGGACATCGAAAACCCGTTTGCCGGGCCGGTCAAAGCGTTCATCCGGTCTTGCCTTGACCAGCGGGGCGAGTCTCTTGGCGATGATATAGGCAAAAAGGGCGACCGCAACAATCGGGATCAGCACGGAAAAAATGACCGTGGGGATGCCGAATATCGTATATGCCGCAGGTGAAATCAGCGCGTGTTCCATGGTATCTTGCCTCGCTCCTTTCGTCTTGTAATTTCGAGCATTTGCTTATTTTTTCCGGTCACAACCCCTTTGCTCGATAAACCTCTTGATATATTGTGAATGGAAGAACAATTATCATTAGTTAAGAAATCCTCCTGAGTCAAGAAAAATTTCCCGTTCCCCAAAAAACGGGGGGCTTGCATATTAAAGCCCCCCTGCCATTTCCGGCGCGTATCCGCCCCGCATCTTCCGGGCCGCGTCTTACCCGATAAAGGAGGCTTCCTCGATTTCCACGGCTGCTCCGTCAGTGGCCAGAATGGCATTGAGCTTGCCCAGGGTGGTGGGCAGCACGGTATTGCAGAAAAACTGTGCGCTCTTGATCTGGCCCTCGTAGAAGGGCACATCCTTCTTCTTGGCCTTCTCCAGCGCCTGTTCTGCAATGGAGGCGCGCCACACCAGCATCCAGGCCATAACCACATCGCCGCACACCTCCATAAACGGATAGGCGTAGCCAAATGCTTCCATGATCTTATCTGACATGGCGGATTTGCCCAGGTGCATGGCCGCCTCGCCCAGCTTGTTCAATGTTTCCTCCAGGCGCTCTGCGTGGGGCTTGACCTTTTCCTGGGCCTTGGCATTGCTGATGGTGGCATTAACCTCGCCCATGAGGTCCATGACCAGTTTGCCCTTTTTCATGCCCAGCTTCCGGCCCATCAGGTCCATGGCCTGGATGCCGTTGGTGCCTTCATAAATCTGGGTAATCCGGCAGTCGCGCATCAGCTGTTCCTGGGGATATTCATTGGTATAGCCGTACCCGCCGAAAACCTGCATGCCGTAATTGCAGACGTCAAAGGCCCGGTCCGTGACATATCCCTTGGCAATGGGGATAAGCAGATCAATAAGGCCGTGGCATTTTTCTTTTTCTTCTTCGTCGTCAATGGTCTCGGCCTTGTCCTCGAGCCATGCGGTATAGTAGAGCAGGCTGCGCATGCCTTCGACGTATGCCTTCATGTTCATGAGCATACGGCGCACGTCCGGGTGCTGGATAATGGGAACCGCGGGGGCGTCCTTTTCAAGCATCTTGGTCAGATGCCGGCCCTGGATGCGCTCCTTGGCGTAATTGACCGCCTCGATATAGGATGCCGTGGCAGTGGCAAATCCCTGCATACCCACCAGCAGGCGGGCTTCGTTCATCATCAGGAACATGGCGCGCATGCCCTTGTTTTCCTCGCCGAGCAGCTCACCGACACAGTTGTCCTTGTCCCCGAGGCTCAGCGTGGCGGTGGCATTGCCGTGAATCCCCATCTTTTCTTCAATGCCCACACAATTGACATCGTTGAAGTCCCCGAGGCTCCCGTCTTCTTTGACCCGGTACTTGGGCACCAGGAAAAGCGAAATCCCCTTGGTACCTTCAGGGGCGCCCTCGATGCGGGCCAGCACCGGATGGACAATGTTTTCGGCAAGATCGTGCTCGCCGCTGGAGATGAAGATCTTCTGGCCGGTAATCTTGTATGTGCCGTCGCCCTGGGGAACGGCCTTGGTTTCCAGGCGGCCCACGTCGGATCCGGCCACCGGCTCGGTCAGCAGCATGGTGCCGGTCCATTTACCGGTGTACATGTTTTTCAGAAAAAGATTCTTCTGGCGGTCCGTGCCGAATGTCTCCACCAGGCGACCTGCGCCGTGGGTCAGGCCCGCATACATCATAAATGCATAGTTGGCGCCATTGAAGTATTCGGCCGCTGCCATGGATACGCTTCTGGGCATGCCCTGGCCGCCCCAGTCCGGGTCTTCGGGCATGGCCACCCATTCGCCTTCCTTTAGCAGCTTAAAGGGCCGCTTGAACATCTCCGGCGTGGTGACCGTTCCCTTGTCGAAAGTGCAGCCCTCCCGGTCGCCTTCCTTGCGGGTGGGCAGGATTTCCTTTACAGCCAGATTCCGCGCTTCGTTGACAATCAGGTCAACGGTTTTCTTGTTAAACTCCGCATACTTTTCATGCTTGCTGAAATCCCCGACTTTCAACTGTTCATGCAGGACAAAATCAATGTCCCGGCGATCCGAAATTTGCTGTGCCATAATTCTTTCTCCCTTTCTTTGCCAAAAACTGCGATGGTATGGTGTTTATATATTATTATGATGAAGACATTTACGAATCCGAAATCCGGCCCGATCCGGAAAACGGTCGGGTTGCATTGCCATGCCTACCCGGCATTTTTTGCACCGATGCCCTTGAAATAAAGATCCACCAGCGGGGCGGCCATTGCGGCCAGATCCTTGTCCTCACCCGTGACAATCCACGTATTGATCACCTCGTTGACCGCGCCCAGGATAAAACGCTTGGCCAGCCCGATGGGAAGCTGGCCGCGGATGCTGCCTTCTGCCTGGCCCTGCCGGAGGATCTCCTCGAGCAGATCCATATAGGTCTTGGTGATCTCCCGGATGCTTTCTTCGTCCATATACCGGGCCAGCAGGGTTTCCCGCTGGAAGACCACGGCCATGTTCCGGTCACGCTGGAACTCTCCCAGATGCAGCGCGATTAAGCTCTTGAGCTTGGCCTCTGCGTTTTCGGCCTGGTCCACCGCATGCCGGAACCGGTCAAACACCAAGCGGGTCTTGTAGCTGAAAAAATTGGACAGGATATCGGCCTTGTTTTTGAAATACAGATAAATCGTCCCATCTGCCACCCCGGCCTCCCGGGCAACCTGGGATATGGTCGCCTGGTGAAAACCCTGGTCTGCAAACACCTTGATCGCGGCATTGAGGATCTGGTTGTATTTAACGCTGGTTTGATCCATATTTATTTTGTTTTGCCGGCTGATAACCCGCCTCATTGTTTTAAATCGTCCTAATTGAGCGCTTCAAATTTTTACACGGATCAATGATTTTCAATTTAGGATCGTATAAAAAAAATTGAATGAACATTCATTCAATGAATGAAGCTTCACTCATTACCAGAATAAAAATTCCGGTGTCAAGGAAAAATCCAACAGGGACCTAAATTGAGCGTTTCAGATTTTTAAAAATAGAATGGAGTTACTCTTTGATGCGCTCCACGTACTGCCCGGTGCGGGTATCAATCCGGATTTTCTGGCCTTCCTCGATAAACGGAGGCACCTGGATCTCCAGGCCGGTTTCCAGTTCGACCGGCTTGTAGCTGCCCGAGGCGGTATCGCCCTTGACCCAGGGATCGGCGCGCACCACATTCACCTCAATAAAGTTGGGCAGGGAAATGCCAATGGGTCTTCCCTGAAAAAGCAGCACGTCGCAGACCGTATTTTCCTTGAGGTACTTCACGGATTCGCCGAGCTGCCCGGCGGACATGGATTCCTGTTCGTAGGTGGAGGTGTTCATAAAGTAATAGTGCTCCCCGTCGGTATACAGGTATTCCATTTCCTGTTCTTCGAGATCCGCCTTGTTGATCTTTTCCCCGGAGCGGTAGGTCTTGTCAAACTGCGCCCCGGTAATCATGTTCTTGAGCTTGCACTTGTACAGGGCCTGGCCCTTGCCGGGCTTGACGAATTCAAAGCCCACGATTTCATAGGGATCGCCGTCGATCTCGATCTTCAGCCCCTTTTTCAGATCACCGCTTTCGTACATGATTGCGCCTTTCCTGTGTATTCTTTATTCATCGTTTTTTATGTTGTTTATAACCACGAAGCGCACGAAGCACACGAAGGTGTCAAAATTTATAAAACAAAGCGTTTTATCCCGTTTCTCAGCAAGCTAACGTTAAAATTGATCAATAAGCCGATTTGGATTTGAGATAATTTCATATACGTCAACAGCTGCGCTTCGTGCACCGCAGCTATTTCTTCAACACTCTTTAATTCTATTACTAATACATCGTCTACCAGCATATCTACGCGGTATCCACAATTGAGCGTGATGCCCTTATAATGCACCGGCAGTGGATGCTGAAGTTTGAAGCTGATCCGGTTAAGGGCCAATTCATGGGCCAAGCACTGTTCATACGTGGATTCAAGCAATCCCGGACCGAGATGCCTGTGAACATCAAGGGCGCAGCCGATAACCTGCTCGGATAATTTATCAAACTCCACTTCGTGTTCTTCGTGTTCTTCGTGGTTAAAGACTCATCATCTCCCTGGATGCCCGCCTGGCTTCTGGCACAAACTTCGCCACTTTATCCGGATCCTTTTGAAACCGGACAAACGCCCCGGTCTCATCCACTGCATTGGTCAGGGTGCAGGAATCCACGCCGGCCGGCCGAACTGCAAGCACCGCGTCATGGACATTGTCCGGCGAAAGCCCGCCGGCAAGAATCACCGGGATGTTGCTCTGCTTCACCAGTTGGGCGGCCACGCGCCAGTCGCAGGTTTTTCCGGTGATTCCAACATAACCGCTCTCCGGCTGCCCGGCAATCGTATCCCCCGCCATTAACAGGGTGTCAATGAGAAAGTAATCTGTCAGCAGCTCAAAATGCCCCGCCACTTCCGTAATCGGCAGATGATCGGCCGGACCGGGCGGCGGTACGGGAATGGATCGCATCACGGCGATTTCCGGAAACCGCTCCTTTACCGTGGCCTGCATGGATATCAATCGGCCGCAGCGCGTGGCCCAGTCTTCTGTCTCATCGAAAACGCCCTGGCAGAAATGAACGATATCCGGCCGGTATTCACCCAGGACCGCGCTGATTTGATCCATATCCGAAAACAATGGAATCAAGCTGCTTTTGGCCCCGGATTCTGCCACCAGCCGAATGGTATCTCTTAGCTGCCGGCTGCCGCCGGCTTCCGTGATCACGC
>JAIPEJ010000193.1 GCA_021737225.1 Desulfobacteraceae bacterium | reverse complement strand
TCAAACGCGGAGACAAACGCAGCGTGCCCAAAATGATGCAGGACTGCGAAAAAGCGCTCAACGAAGGGAGCTCTGTGCTGATCTTCCCGGAAGGCACGCGTTCGCCCGACGGCAATATAAAAAAATTCAAGCCCGGCGCGTTTATCCTGGCCCTGGAACAGGAAACCCCGATTCTGCCGATCGTGCTCACCGGGACCAACACGGCACTGCCCAAGTACAGCATGAATTTCCACGGCAGCCACGACATCCGCATCCGCGTCATGCCGGAAATCCCCCATGAGGAATTTGCGCACCTGAGCACGGAAGAAGCCGCCGAAATGGTGCGCGAAAAGATGATCCGGGAGCAGGAAGACCTCAAAGCCGGACCGCGCCAGGGCGGCGGCAAATAAAATCCGCTACGCCCCTGCGAATTACTGCGCTTCCCACAGGCCGGACAGGCTGCCGGATGCAACCCCGTAATAGTTTTCCAACCGCTGGATCTGCCCGTCAGTGGGCACCCGGATTGCCTTTTCCAGTTCCCGGTACCGGGACTGGGGTATACCCACGCCGCGGGCCACCTCTATTGTCGTGACCTGCTTTTCCCCGCGCAGCCGCTCGAGTTCCTGGCCAAATGCTGTCATACGGCAGTCTCCTTTTTTCCTGTCAGGTTCAAAATTCAGGGCGCAAAACTTGTATCTACGCTTTCGTCCCCGGTGTGCAGCACCTGCAAGCACTGTGCTGTCCGGCAAGCAACGAAAATATAAGTTTTTGATTTTACTTAAACACTTAATCACTTAAAACTTAACGCTGCCTGTAAAAAAGACTTTTTACAGGCTTATCAAGGTCCGAAAATCAAGTGAAATCCGCCGGCCGGGCAGGCAGGGCCTTACGTCCCGATTGACCGATTCATCCGGCCGGAACTGTATCCTTCCAGATCCAGGGTCACATAGGTAAAGCCCATGTTGCGCAGCTCCTGGATAATCTTGAGCCGCCGCTCCGGCTTGATCAGGCGGGCAAAATCCGCCGGCCGGACCTCGATCCGGGCGGTATCGCCCAGGTGCCGGACCCGGAATCCGGAAAACCCCAGTGCCATGAGCACGTTTTCCGCACCTTCCACCATTTCCAGGCGCTCCCGGGTGATTTCCATGCCATATGGAAGCCGGGTGGCAAGACAGGCCGCCGCCGGCCGGTTCCAGTTGGGCAGCTCCTTTTGCCGGGCAAGTTCCCGGATATCGGCCTTGGTAAAACCAGCCTCCTTCAGGGGCGCCAGCACGGACATTTCCTCGGCCGCCTGCATGCCCGGCCGGTAATCGCCCATGTCATCGACGTTGGCCCCGTGGATCATGCAGGTATATCCCAGCTCCCGGGCACGGGCAAGCATGTCTGAAAACAAAATCTTTTTGCACACATAGCACCGATCCGGGGAATTGGCCGTAAACGCCGGAACAGACAGCGCTCCGGTCCGCACCAGTTCATGGGTCACACCGAGTGTCCGGGCCAGCTTAATGGCTTCATCCACCTCCCATCTGGGCTGAAGCGGGGATACGGCCGTTAATGCCAGCACATCGCCGCTGAGCGTTTCCCCGGCCTCGGCCAGCAGCAGGGTGCTGTCAATGCCCCCTGAGTACGCCACTGCCACGCCATGATAAGCGGCAAGCACTTTTCGAAGATGTGTCTGCTTTTCGTGCAGGGATGCAGTTGTCAATTGTCATGGTTCCTTGTTTTTTGCACTGGATTCAGGCCCGGATCCGTCACAATCCCGGAGGCCGGGAAAGCGGAAAAAAATATTTACAAAAAATTCGTTTTCGATATAAGATTCATGGTTAATTATCAGGATTATAAGAATTTCATCTGTCGGTGTCCATCCGGAAATTGCGAAAACCCGTGGTTTCTCAACGGACATCGATTTATGCCGAATATGCCACCGCAGTCAACAAAGGAGTTGTTGATATGGGAAAAAAAAGCCTGACGCAATCAACGGATAAGAAAAAAAACAGCAGCACGGGTAAAAAAAGCGCCGGCACAAGCAAAAAAGATACCGGCACGAACAAAAAAGACACCCGGAAAAAGACCGCAGCCGCATCTGCAAAAAGCAAAACCACCAAGAAAACAACCGCCAAAAAAACCAGCGCCCCGAAAAAGACCGCCAAAAAGCCGAGTTTGAAAACGCTGCGCAAGAAAAAATTCGACACGTGGCAGCCGGAACACCCCTTTGTGCCGGAAAAAGGCGCGGACCTAGGAAAAAACCACACCGCCCCGGCCATTGCCGATGACTACGGAGCTGAGGCGGGTAAAAAAGTCCGGGAACTGCTGTTAAAACCAATCGACCTGAGCACGCCGGCACCAAAGCCCGCGCCTGCGCGGCCCGAAGCTGATACCGGTGATGTACAAAAAGACAAGGAAAAAGCCCTTTCCGCAAAAACCGAAGAAACAACAGCCGTCCCGGCCGACCCCGCGGGGGAAACCGGCCCGGAAACCGAAAAACAGGCCCCGAAAACCCGGGCCGCGGACAAAACCGATGCCTCCCGGAAACCGGCGCATGAAAAAGAACAAGACAAACCCGAAGGTGCCGGAAAACCGCCTGAGCCTCCCGGTCCTACGGGCCCTTCCGGCCCGACAGGCGGCGGCAACGGCGGGAAAAAAGAACTGCCCGTCAGCCGGGCAATGATGGTGCTGATCGGCGTCGTTGCACTGATATTTGTGCTGCTCATTGGCGCAAGCATTCAAAACATGGACAGTTACTACCTCAAACAAACCAACACCGCACTTGAAATCTGGCGGGGGGATTTCTCGCCCGCTGGCAAAACCAGAATCGCCGTTCTGCGGGGAGCAGAGGCGCCGGCGGAAATCCGGGGTTCCTATTCCAGAGAGCAGGCCCTGACCCATGCATTTACCCATTACATGGAAAAGGCCGAGTCCCTGAGCCAGGCAGCCGATCTTCCGGATTTCCGGGCCATCCGCGATTACCTGGAAAAGGCGCAACAATTTGCTGTGACCCAAAAGCAGCGCAGCCGGGTAAAGCAGCGATTGCACCGCATCGAGTATTTAAAACTGCTCTACCAGGCGGAAGTGGTCGCTGAAAAACAGACGCAAAGCGGCCTTGAAACCGCCCTGGATTACCTGGAGCAGGCCTCACAGCTTGAAATCGACGCAGAAGAACATCAGATCATCAAACAGCGCATCAACCGTACCCGGAAGGCGCTTGAAAAACAGCAGGAGGCGGACGCTTCTGCTGAAAAGTCCGAACCAACGGACGCGCACGCAACCGAATCCAAGCGGACATCCGCGGATGAGGATGCCGAAGAAAAACCGGAAAGCGATAAGCCGGCGGATAGCGCTGAATAAAGGCGCCTTTCTGCGCGCAACCAACCTGCCCGAATTCAGCCCGAATTTGAACGGTACATGTGGCAGCAGACGTAATGGCCGTTTTTCCAGGCTTCCGGGGGGGCTGCATGCCGGCATACCGGCATGGCCTCCGGGCACCGGGGATGAAAATGGCACCCGTTTGGCGGTGCGGCCGGCGACGGGGTTTCACCTGTGACCATTTCCTGATCCACCCGCTTTTGCCCGGCCACCGGAATCGCGGCGATCAGCATCCGGGTGTAGGGATGAAGCGCCTTTTCGATGATATCGACGGTCTTGCCGATTTCCACGATCCGGCCCAAATACATCACCGCGATCCGGTCGGCGATATTGCTTACCACGCTCAAATCGTGGGATATAAAAAGATACGAGAGATTATGCTGCTGCTGCAGCAAAAGCAGCAGGTTGATCACCTGGGCCTGAATGGAGACATCCAGGGCGCTGACCGCCTCGTCGCAGATAATCAGATCAGGCCGCAGCGAAACCGCCCGGGCAACATTGATCCGCTGGCGCTGGCCGCCGGAGAACTCGTGGGGAAACCGGTAGATCATTTCCTCGTCAAGGCCCACTTCCCGCAGGAGCCTTTTGGCATGCACCTCGCGTGAATCAGTGAGCATCCTGAACTGCAGCAGCCCCTCGGTGACGATGTCCATAACATTCATCCGGGGATTCAGCGAAGAGAGCGGATCCTGGAACACTACCTGCAGGCGGCGCCGCATTGCTTTCATGCGCCGCTGGGAAAGGGTTAAAAGCGGCTCGCCCCGGAAAAAAACCGATCCGCCCGTGGCCGTCTCCAGGCCCAGAAGGGTCCGGCCCAGGGTGGTTTTGCCGCAGCCGGATTCACCCACCAGGCCGATGGTTTCATTTGCCATCAGGGAAAACGTCACCCCGTCCACCGCACGGATCTGCTCGGCCTTCCTGGAAAAAATGCCCCGCTTGGCCTCAAACCAGGTTTTCAAGTCCGAGACTTCAAGCAAAGGGCTGTCTGCTGCATCCCATTGCGCTTTGGCCCGATCTTTGGAATTTGTTTTCATGGCTCCCCCGCGTCCGGATACGCCAGAAAGCATGCCGCCCAGTGGCCCGCGGCACATTCCACCAGCCCGGGCGACTCCATCCGGCAGCGTTCAAAAGCATGCGGACAACGATCACGGAATCGGCATCCCGACGGATATCGCATTGGCGAAGGCACCTGTCCCGGAATATCCTTTAAATGGGTACGCCCCCGGGCCAGGCCGGGAATGGCTTCCAGCAGGCCCTGGGTATAGGGATGTGCCGGCCGGCTGAAGAGCTCGCTCAGGTCCGCGCTTTCCACAATGCGGGAGGCATACATCACGATCACCCGGTCGCACATTTCCCAGACCACCCCCATGTCGTGGGTAATGAGCATCAGCGCGGTTTCGTTCTGCTTCATTTCCCGGATCAGGCCGAATATCTGGGCCTGGGTGGTCACATCCAGGGCAGTGGTGGGTTCGTCTGCAATAATGAGCTTGGGCGAAAGCATCAGGGCCATTGCGATCATGACCCGCTGCTGCATTCCGCCGGAAAGCTGGAACGGGTATGCATGCATCCGGCCGGCCGCATCCGGAATGCCCACTTTATGAAGCCAGGACAGGGCGTATTGCCATGCCTGCTTTTGCGGCATCCTGCGATGAAAACCAATGCCCTCCACCATCTGCTTTCCGATGCGGTGCAGGGGGGAAAGCGCCGAGAGCGGCTCCTGGAATATCATGCTTATCTCGTTGCCGCGCACCTCACGCAGTTCCGGGGGATCCACCTGCAGCAGATCCCGGCCCTCGAAAAAAACCTCGCCCGCGGAAATCCGGCCCGGCGGCGAGGGGATCAGCCGGGTCAGCCCCAGGGCGGTCACGGACTTGCCGCACCCGGACTCTCCCACCAGGCCGAGGCTTTCGCCGCGGTTGATGTGAAAGGAAACATCATCCACGGCCCGGAGCACACCCTCGTCGGTGGCAAAATCAATGGCCAGATTGTTTACCGAAAGCAGTGTCATTT
>JAIPEJ010000192.1 GCA_021737225.1 Desulfobacteraceae bacterium | reverse complement strand
AAAACCCCAAGGCAATCCGCAAACTCGGCTACTGATGATCCTCTCGTTTCATCCCTGCTACATTGGCGACGAAAACCGGCTGTGCGCCGGGCGCGACCCGGACGCGCACGACCGGGCACGGATGCGCGCCGCCCGTGCCGTAATTCTGCCGCAGGGCTGCCGGCGCTCCCTTTTCGAAGCGGCCGCGGCCAATTGCGCCCGGGTATTCCCGGACTACCGGGCCCGTTTTGCCTGGCCGGATAAAACCGGCCAGATCCGGCTCTTCCGGCATTGCGGACTGCCCCACCCGGACACGGCGGTTTTTGACGCGCTTGCGCAATACCGGTGCAGCAACGCACCCGGGCACCTTCCGGCGGGTTTTGACCCGCCCTTTGTATTCAAGTATAACGGGGCCGGGGAAGGTGATAACATTTGGCGGGTGGATCACCTGCAGGCCTTCGAGCGACTGCTGGCCATGTCCGAGCAGTGGGAAAGCACCGGGCAGTACGGATTTCTGATACAGGAATATATCGAGACCGGGGGACGCTGCCTGCGGGTGGCGGTTATCGGGGATACGCTCATATCCTACTGGCGCATTCAGCAGACGCCGGGAAATTTTCGCACAGCAGCCGCCCTGGGTGCGGATATCGATCATCTCGCTTTTCCGGAACTTCAGGCTGCCGGAAAACAGCATGTGCTCCGTTTGTGCGCACACACCGGCATCAACCTGGCGGGCGTGGATTTGATCTTTTCAGAGACCGAACCCGGCCGGGGGCCGCTGATGCTGGAGATCAACTATTTTTTCGGCCGCCGGGGACTCGGCGGATCAGAACGATTCTACGAGCTGCTTTGCCGGCAAATTGACCGCTGGATCACAAAAACGGGATAATTCATGTACGTGGCAGATGAAACGGAAATCCGGAGAGAAAAGGCAAAAGCGCGCGAGCTGCGGGCAAGCCAGTGGTGGAAACGCAAGTGCGCCAAGGGCGTCTGTCACTACTGCGGCCGGCAGGTGCCGCCCGGGGAACTGACCATGGATCACATCGTGCCGATTGCACGCGGCGGGAAAAGCACCCGCGGCAACGTGGTGCCGTGCTGCAAGGCCTGCAACACCCGGAAAAAAGACCAATTGCCCATGGAATGGACGGACTGAGTCTTAATCAAACTTTCCCAGGGGTCTGTCAAAGGTATACCGGGCCGGGGCAATCACCAGCAGGTCGTATGAATCGCCGACATTTTTCCCCAGCGCGGAAAACGGCAGCGCCACCACGAACGTGGCTGACCCGAACACGGTGGAAGCCAGGGCCAGCGGCCGGATAAAGAAAATATCGGCAGCCATGGATGCACCGTCCGGTTCGCTGTTCAGGTTGAAGTCATCCGAGGCGGCGGTTGCCGAAGCGCTTAAGGGACCCGCGATGAACGCCGCGATCAGGATGAGAAAAATCAAACGTTTTGCAAGAAGCATGACTTCCTCCTTATTTTATTCCGGGTAATAAAAAGCCTGTCTCCCGTTCTTTGCCCGTTTTTGATGCCCTGCCCGGGCGCTGCCTGACTTGACATCCGGCCTGATTCGGATATAAAGAAAGAACGCAGAGATGGTTGTATATTACGCCATCAGTGCCCTGGAGTCAATTTTTTTCTAAAAATTTCAGACATAACGGCTTTGCCAGAAAAGTTCAAAACCCGCTTTGCCGCATTCTTAAAACATAACATCCTGATTTCTTAAAACTTAACGCACTTAACACTTTTTACCCGGATCTGCATGCTCAGAGAAATCGCCATAAAGAATTTTGCCATCATCGACGATCTGCGGGTCGGATTTGAGCCGGGATTGAATATCCTCAGCGGTGAGACCGGTGCGGGAAAATCCATCATCATAACAGCCTTGAACACGCTTCTGGGCAGCCGGGCGGATGCCTCCATGATCCGGACCGGCGCGGAAACCGCCGAACTCGAGGCCCTTTTTGACATGGACCCGGACGGCCCGGCAGCCGCAGTGCTGACTGAACAGGGCCATGATCCGGCAGAAGAACTCATCATCCGCCGCATCCTGTCCAAAAACAACCGGCACCGGGTCTACATCAACGGGAAGCTGACCACCATGCAGCTCCTTGCCCGGGTCACGGAAAACCTGGCCGGGATATCCGGCCAGCATGAGCACCAGCGCCTGCTCAGGGAATCCGAGCACCTGCGCATCCTGGACCAGTTCACCGGGCTGGCGCCTTTGCGCAGAAAGCTCCATGACTGCTATCATGAAATACTGCCCCGGATCCGGCAGCTCGACGAACTAAAGGCGCAGAAAACCGAGCAGACCGAGCGCATGGAACTGCTGAATTTCCAGAAGCAGGAAATTGAGGATACCGGGATTGCCCCGGGCGAGGACGCCGAGCTTCAGCAGACCCGCAAGCGCCTGAAACACGCCGAATCCCTGTATCAAACCGTGGGCGGGGCCGTCGAGGAACTCTACAACCGGGAAGGCGCGGTTGCCGAACGACTGAAGACGGTCCAGAAGGACCTTGAAAAGGCGGTAGAAATCGACCCCGGACTGGCGGAAACCGCCGAAGCCCTGACCGAGGCGGCCATCCGGGTCGAGGACACCGTGGATCACCTGCGCGGCTACATCGACGGTATTGAATTTGATCCGGGCCGCATCGAGGAACTCGACGCCAGAATCGACACCATCAACCGGCTGAAACGCAAATACGGCAGTTCCATTGAAGAAATTCTGGATTACCGGGACCGGATCGAAACCGAGCTCTCTGACATCGAAAACATCGACGACCGGATCGCCGAAACCGAGGCCGCCCTTACCGATGCCCGCCAGCGGCTCTGCGCGCTGGCCGCCGAACTTTCCGAAAAACGCCGGGCCGCGGCAGAAGACTTGGCCGGCAGAATGGAGGCGGAGCTTGAATCCCTGAAAATGGGCAATACCCGATTTACCGTGAGCTTCCGGGACAACCCGCCCCAGCCCGACACCCCGGACTGGCTGTGCACGGACGGCAAGGCCGTAACCGAGCGGGGCACCGAACAGGCCCTGTTCATGATCGCCCCGAATCTCGGCGAGTCTCCGAAGCCGCTTTCCCGGATCGCTTCGGGCGGGGAGCTTTCCCGGGTGATCCTGGCGTTAAAAGCGATACTGGCAGACACCGAACCCGTGGAAACAGTGGTATTTGACGAGGTGGACGCGGGCATCGGCGGCGAGGTGGCCGAGGTGGTGGGAAGAAAACTTGCCGGTCTCGCCGGGCAGAACCAAGTCATCTGCATCACACACCTGGCCCAGATCGCCAAGTTCGGTGACCAGCACTTCCGGATCACCAAGTCCGTTGACCAGGGCCGCACCGCCACCCGGATCGACCGGCTGGACGAACCCGGGCGGGTGGAGGAAACCGCCCGCATGATCGGCGGCGAGGCCATCACGGAAACCACCCGCGCCCATGCCCGGGAATTGCTCAAAGATTCACAAGAAGGGTAATCCGAGACCCGCAAATCCCGAGGAATGTAGCGCAACGCAGATATTTGACTTCCAGGGAAACACTTTTTTCGCTCTTGTGAAATTGCACTTCGTTGCCCTGACGGCGGTGCGGAAAAGCGGGTTTCCGAGCGGAAATCGAGGCTCGCAGAGGCTCCTGGAGCGAGGAAACTCCTTTTTCGCGCCGCCGATCAGCCAAGATGCTTACGGATTTCCTTTGTTGCAAAAATACCGCCCCGGCGGTGTAAATTGCTTTTTACGAAGCCATCAGAATTTCAGGCCGGTTTCCAGAAACGGACCGGAAAAATCCACATCCAGATCCAGATCATCCTCCTCGATATCATAGGTGTCATACCGGTATCCGCCGGAGACAAACAACGGGCCGACCACCTTGACCTTCAGGCGCCCGATCAGGCTGACCAGCTCATAGTCGCCGTAGGAAATGCCGCGGGCCTCGGCCTCCAGCCCGAAGCGCTCCACCGGGTACAGCCCCAGACCGACATACAGCATGGGCAGCGGGAGGGTCTCGGACTTTTTCTCGTACAGACCATCCTGCTCCACCACCGCCTCGGCATCGATGATTCTGGCATTGAGCCCGGCTTCCATGTCCAGCCGTCCCAGAGTCACGGTCTCCAGCAGGGGAACGTTGTAAAACAACCCGATATCATAAGTATCCAGGGTCAGGCGGGAGTCGAAATCCTGGGTTGCGTCGATTGTTTCGTCCCCGAAATCAAACTCTGAAGCTGCATCGTAACTCCCGGTGCCCTCATACTCCAGCGGGGTGGCCATCAGGTAAATATTGGGAATCACCAAGGGCATGTCGATTTTCAGCCGCCCCGTGAGCGCGGTTTCATCGTCATAGTTGAAATCGTCTTCCAGGTCGAGAGATTCGCCCTTATAAGCCATACTCCCGGAAGGCGAGGTACCCCAGCCGCCCACTGCGGCCTCCATGTCTATCAGCGGCAGGGCCGCGGCCGGAGCCGGCATCAGCATCGGCAAAATCGCCAGTAAACAGAAAACAAACATCATTTTTCGAATTCGCATGAGACCTCCCTTAACTGTATTTCGCATTCACTGCAAAATCGACGGAAATTAAATACTTGACCTGATTTTTGCAATTGGTATAGATAAATGGTTTTATGAACAAATAAATAGTGCCCGAACGAAAATCGAGCATTCAGGCACTAAGTAGCGTTTTTCAAAAAAAATTACAAGACCTGATACTTAACCCGTTTTTTTGATTTTTGGAGCAGCACGAATGAGTGAAAACGCAACCCTGACCATCAACGGAAAGACCATCGAACTGCCGGTCATCGAGGGCAGCGAGGGCGAAAAGGGTATTGACATCCGGCGCCTGCGCGCCGAAACCGGATATGTCACCTTTGACCCCGGATTTGCCAATACCGGCAGCACCAGAAGCACCATTACCTACATGGACGGCGAAAAAGGCATCCTGCGCTACCGGGGAATCCCCATCGAGGAACTGGCGGAACACTCCTCGTTCGTGGAGACCGCCTACCTGCTGATCAACGGAGAACTGCCCACCCGCCAGCAGCTCAACCGGACAAGCGTCCAGTTAAACGACCATTCCCTGGTCCACGAGGATATGCAGAATTTTTACCAGAACTTTCCCCGGGCATCCCATCCCATGGGCATCCTCTCGGCGATGGTCAACGCGCTGCGCAGTTTTTACCCGGAGCTGCTGAATACGGACGAGGGATATGAGCAGACCTTCCTGCGGCTGATATCCAAGGTCCGCACCATGGCGGCCATGGCCCACAAGATTTCCCTGGGGCACCGGGTGGAGTACCCCCGGCCGGATTACACCTACTGCGCCAATTTCCTGCACATGATGTTCAACACCCCGGTCAAGCCCTATATCGTACGCAAGGAACTGGTCAAGGCGCTTAACGTATTCTGGATTCTGCACGCGGACCACGAGCAGAACTGCTCCACATCC
>JAIPEJ010000013.1 GCA_021737225.1 Desulfobacteraceae bacterium | reverse complement strand
CCAGTTCGATTCGCTTCGGCCGCCCGAAGTCGATGATCGCATCCAGGGCCGCCCGGATGGTGCGGCCGGTATAAAGCACGTCATCGATGAATATGATCTGTTTGCGGTTGACGTTGAAATCAATCCGGGTGGAGCGCACCTCGGGCTGATGGGAAATGCCGGTCCAGTCATCCCGGTAAAGGTTGATGTCCATGTCTCCGGTGGGCACGTCTGCAGACCCGATACCGGAGATCCGGTCGCCGATGCGCCTGGCCAGGTAAACCCCCCGCCTATGAATGCCCACAAGTGCCAGGTCCTCCGGGTTTTCCCGGGATTCCATGATCTGCCGGGCCAGCGTGTCGAGCATGCTGCTGATTTCTGCGGCGTCGCAAATGGTTTTGCGGTTGCTCATCGATTTTTCCTTTTTTCGTGCCTTTACTCCGGTTCTGCCGGGCTGCAGGAAGCCGGTGTACCACAAAAACGATTGAAAATAAACGCAGTGTATACTATGGCTGCCGATAAGATCAAGATTTTGTTTTTTTGGAGACAAGATGCATCTTTCCTGCAGCGGGGTGATTCTGGCCGGGGGGAGGAGTTCCCGCTTTGCCGGCGCAAACAAGGCCTTTTTCGACCTGGGCGGCAGTCCCGTGATTCAGCCCGTGATTGCCCTTTTCCGGGAAATGTTTTCCGAAACCCTGCTTGTAACCAATACCCCGGTGCCGTATCTGCCGTGGGATGCGGCCATTGTTACGGATATCTTTTCCGTGAAAAGCTCCCTGACCGGCATTCATGCCGGGCTTTTTTACGCCAAAACCCCGTATATTTTCGTGGCGGCGTGCGATACGCCGTTTATCCGCAAATCCGTGGTGGAACTGGTTTTATCCGAAATCGAACCGGGAACCGCCGCGG
The DNA here is from genome assembly GCA_021737225.1 of Desulfobacteraceae bacterium. Taxonomy (GTDB): domain Bacteria; phylum Desulfobacterota; class Desulfobacteria; order Desulfobacterales; family Desulfosalsimonadaceae; genus Desulfosalsimonas. The sequence goes on along the minus strand of JAIPEJ010000013.1, from coordinate 28,997 downwards.
TGATGCCCGAAACCCCCGCCGGCACGGAACCCCTGTTTGCAGCCTATGCAACCGAAACCCTGCCCGTGGTGGCGCATAGCATCCGCCGGGAAAAGCTGAAAATCCAGCGGGTATTTCAAAAGCTTCGGGTGAAGAAAATCCCGGCCAGCCGGGTGCTGGAAGCTGACCCGGATCTGGAGACGTTTTTCAATATCAACACCCACTCGGAACTGGAAGCGGCCCGGGTCCGGCTGGCGCGGAAAGCATCAGGCACAGGCGGCAAGGACTGACATACAAGGAGATACAATTATGGATCAGAACCGATTAATCGAGAAGATCAAGGCACACCCTGAATACCACAGGGTCGGGATGATGCTCACCCATCACGGCGTGGTGCGGGGTACTTCCCGGGACGGCCGGCCGGTGTCCGGGGTGCGCCTGCAGGTAAAAGACGAGCAGGTTGCCGGTATCATTGCATCCGAGAAGCAAAGCCCCGGAATCGTGGAAATACTGGTGGAAATTACCGATAAGGCCGAGCTGGCCGTTGGCGAGGATATCATGCTGATTGCAGTGGCCGGCGATTTCCGGGAAAACGTGCTTTCCTGCATGTCCCGCATGATTGATGCGGTCAAGCAACTGGTGACAGCCAAGACGGAGAATTTCGCATAAAGCCGCAATGAGAAAAAGGTCAGCAGGAGTATTATCATGTCCGAGTTCAGTCATATGGATGAAAAGGGCCGGGTTCGCATGGTGGACGTGGGCGGCAAGGGCGTGACCGCCCGGCGCGCGGTTGCCCGGAGCCGGGTCTTTATGCGGGCCGATACCTTTGAGAAGGTTTCGGAAAACAGGAGCAGAAAGGGCAACGTCCTGGAAACCGCCCGGATTGCCGGGATCATGGCAGCCAAGCAGACCCACCTGCTCATTCCCATGTGTCATCCGATCCAGATCCGGCACGTGCAGATTGATTTTTATCCGGATGCCGAATCCGGGTCTTTTCGTATCGAGGCCGCCGCAGAGGCCGAAGACCGAACGGGCGTGGAAATGGAGGCCATGACGGCAGCTTCCGTGGCCGCATTGACGATATACGACATGTGCAAGTCCCATGACCGGGAAATGGTCATATCCGATGTGTGCCTGCTGGAAAAATCCGGCGGGAAAAGCGGTCATTACGTGAGAAACCCGGACTTGCAGGATCCGGGCGCCTGATGGGAAACCCGGGAAAGGGGCGTACATGACAGTCGCCGTGGAGATTCTATATTTTCTGGCCGGCCTGGGCGCCGGGGCATTGATGGGCCTGGCGGTCGGTTTTCTGATTTTTTCCAGGCGGGCCCGGTTCCTGGAGCGCCAACAGCGGCAGGAACTCGCCGGAGAAGTCACCCGGCCGGTTCTTGACGCCCTGGAAAGGTTTGAGCGGCAGGTGCAGACCATGGAGCAGGGCCGGCAGAATGCCTATGGCGGACTTTCCCGGCAGGTGGAAACCCTGGCCCGGACCCAGCAGGACCTGCAGCGCGAAACCGGCAGGTTGGTCCAGGCCCTCAGGCAGCCCCAGGTACGGGGACGGTGGGGGGAGCTCACCCTGCGCCGGGTGGCTGAAATCTCGGGCATGCAGAATCACTGCGATTTTTATGAACAGGCCGCGGCCCGGACAGAAGACGGAATGCAGCGGCCGGACATGGTGGTCCGGCTGCCCGGCCAAAGGCAGGTCGTCATTGACGCCAAGGTCCCGCTTACAGCCTACCTGGATTCCCTGGAGACCGATTCGGATGAGCAGGCCAGCAAGCAGGCAGACCGTCATGCCGAGCTGGTCCGCTCCCATATCACCCGGCTTTCCCAGAAATCCTACTGGCGGCAGTTCGAGCCCACCCCGGAGTTTGTGGTGCTTTTCATGCCGGGGGAAAATTTTTTTAGCGCGGCGCTTTCCAGGCAGCCCGGCCTGATTGAAGAGGGCGCGGCCAGGGGTGTAATCCTGTCCACGCCCACCACCCTGATTACACTGCTGAAAACCGTGGCATATGCATGGCGGCAGGAATCGGCCGTGGAAAACGCCCGCGAGGTCAGCCGCCTGGGAAGCGAGCTCTACAACCGCTTATACGGCATGATCGGGCATTTCAATTCCCTGGGCCGGGAGCTGGACAAAAGCGTGGCCGCCTTTAACCGGACGGTGGGATCCCTGGAACGGCGGGTGCTGGTATCGGCCCGCAGGTTCCGGGAACTGGGCGTGGTTCAGTCCGACCGGCAAGCCATGGACGCACCGGGCAGTATTGACAATAAGCCGCGGCAAATGGAGTCGGGGGAAGCCGATGAGACCGAAGATGTTTAAGACCGTCCGTGTCCTGTCCGGTCTGGCGGCTCTGGTGATGTTTTTTTTGTCGGTACAGCCTGTATTTTGCGCACGGATCGTGCGCGTCTCAGTTGAGAATTATCCGGAGTTTGCCGATGATCTGGCCTTTGACGGGCTGGAGCGTGCAATTGCGGCCAGTATCGCCTATTACAAAAAGCTGCCGGCCTCCCGTGAGATTAAATTCGGGCCGGATACGTATACGGCCGCTGAACTGGCAGCCGGGCTGCAGCGGTTCAGGCAATTTGTCAAAACCAGGCCCGCCTCGTGGGAAATCAAAAGATTTTTTAAAAAACAGGCCCGGGTGTATGTGTTTGAAGCGCAAAAGCAGCAGGTGCGGGTCCTGTTTACCGGATATTATGAACCCGTGCTTGCCGGCAGCCCCCGGAAAAGTGAAAAATATCCGTACCCGGTATATGCGCGGCCCCGGGACCTGGTGCAGGTGGACCTGGCCGATTTTGACCGGCAATGCAGTAAAAATACGGTAATCGGGCGGAGCACGGGAAGCCGTGTGGTACCTTATTATGACCGCCGGACCATTGAAACCACCGATGTCCTGGAAGCGCACACAGAGGTTCTCGCCTGGGTGGCAGACCCGGTCAAGCGGTTTTTCCTTCACGTGCAGGGCTCGGGCCGGATTGTATTTGAAAGCGGCCGCATCTGCCGGGTGAATTATGATGTCACCAACGGCCGTCCCTACCGCAGCATTGGCAGGTATTTAATCGACAAGGGGAAAATCAGCCGAAAAGAGATGTCCATGCAGGCCATCGGCAACTATATCCGCGGGCATCCGGATGAAATGCAGGAGATCTTTTTTTACAATCCCAGGTACGTGTTTTTCAAGGAGGCACAAGATGGGCCTTTTGGTTCTCTGGGCGTAAATTTGACCCCGGGCCGTTCGGTTGCCCTGGATCAAAAAATCACTCCCTCCGGGGCGTTATTATTTGTTTCGGCAAAAAAGCCGGTCGGCGACGGCACAGGCGGGGTGGATCACTGGCAATCATTTTCCCGGTTCATGTGCAGCCAGGATACGGGAAGCGCCATCCGCGGGCCCGGGCGGGCCGATATTTTCTGGGGCAGCGGCGAATATGCCGAGCTTGCCGCCGGCTACATGAAGCACCGGGGCCGGCTGTATTTCCTGGTCATTGACCCGGACGCAAAGCCCCCGATCCCCGGCAGATAGAACAAATCCCTTTGTCCAAATCGAAATCGGTATCGGGATCGCGATCGGAAAAAATTTTCGATTCCGATTGCGACAACGGCAACGAAGCGAATTGTTGGTTGATTGCTGTGGTTTTCAAGTATGTTGCGCCCTGCAAAAAACCGCAGCTTCAAGGATTTTCGCAGGGCCGGGCCGGCGGGGAAGTTTGCGCATCTGCCGTCCGCTGCCGCGCCCGATGCATCTGCGCAAACCACCCCGCCGTCCCGCCCTGGCCCGCCCCCTGGACAGCTTCCCCCCATCTAGTCCCGTAAGGCTTCAAAATTTCCGGTGTAGGGGCGAACCTGTGTGTTCGCCCTCTCCATGTTCAAAAAAACAGGTTCGACCCTACGGATATACGTTTGTCCCTGAAAGACCAGGCACGGTTTTCTCGTGCGGCGAAATGCGGCAGCCCCGGCAAGCGACGCACGCGGCACGGCATTGAAGCCCGGGGGTTTCCCAGAACCTTTCAAATTTGTCAGGCTCTGCAAAAAAACATCGGGCTTCAAGAATTTTCGCAGGTCGGGCCGGCGGGGAAGTTTGCGCATCTGCCGTCCGCTGTCGCGCCCGATGCATCTGCGCAAACCACCCCGCCGCCCCGACCTGGCCCAACCATCGGACGGCTTCCCCCATCTATTCCCGGATGGCTTCAAAGTCCCGGGCGGTTTGGTTGCCGGGGTTTCAGGTTTCAGCAGTGCGGGTTGCGGATTCGAAGATCATCAGCGCGCCGCCGAGCAGGGCCATTGCCCCGGATGCGGCAAACAGGGCCGGGGCGCCGATGATGTCAAAAAAATAGCCGTTGGCCATAAACCCCACCATGATGCCCAGGCCGTAGGTCACGGCATTGTTGACCGCCTGGCCCATGGTCTTGGTCTCGGGCGGGGTGAGCTTGTCAATGTATAGGATGCTGGCCACGTGAAAGGCGCCGTAAGAAAACGCGTGGAACAACTGGGTAAAGAGAATTACCCAGGCGGATCCGGAGCCCGCCAGCACCAGCCACCGGATCCCGGTGAGGACAAACGCGGCAATCAATACCCGCTCGTGGGAAAACCGCCGGAAAATGGGGACTGAATATACCATGATACCGATTTCCGCCAGCACTGCCAGTGCCCAGGCAAACCCGATGAATGTGGAGTTAAACCCGATGTTTTCCAGGTGAATCGAAAAAAAACCGTAATACGTGCCGTGGCTGGCGAGCATCAGGAAGGCGGCAATCAGAAAAATTATCACGCGCCTGCGCAAAAGCGTCCTGGCGCCCGCGGAAAAGGAAAGCTGCTGCCGGTGTCCTGCGGTGCGGGGCACGTTTAAGGCCAGCAGTGACTGGATCAGGCTGCCGCAGAGGATGAGCACGATGATGATATCCGCTGAAAATGCGTCAATGGCCCGGCCTACGGCCGTGACCATGATGATGAAGCTGATCGATCCCCATGCCCGCAGCCGGCCGTAACGGTTTTTCTCCGTGTCGAGCAGATCCATGGAAAACGATTCCAGAAAGGAGATCAGGGGCGCATAGAAAATCCCGTAGAATCCGGTAATGGCCAGCATGAACCAGAAATCGGTGGTCAGCAGGTAAAAGCCCCATACGGCCGTGCTGGTAAAGTGACAGAAGATAAAAATCGGCCGGCGGATGGCAAAACGATCCGCGATCGCCCCCCAGATCAGCGGGAAAAGGGCGGTGGCCAGGGTGCGCAGCGCGGAGATGGTGCCGATTTCAAAACCGGAAAATCCCAGGTGATAACAGTAAAGGTTGAAATAGGGCAGATAGATCCCGAGTATTGCGAAATAAATAAAATACAGACTGCTCAGCGACCATTTGACAGGCATTTGAAAAACAGATTCCGGGAGTTATCGTGTTTCTGGTGATCCGGGGGCAACCGGGTCGTCTTCGATCTCCGGATGCAGCATCTGCGGGCCGGGTGTTTCATTGCCCAGCATTATCGCCAGCCATCGGGTTTCCGGGTTGCTTTCCATGGCGATCTTAAAGATCATGGTCAGCGGAACTGACAGGAGCATGCCCACCGGGCCCAGCACCCATCCCCAGAAAACCAGGGAGAGAAATACCACCAGCGTGGAAAGTCCCAGCCCGCTGCCCATGAAGCGGGGCTCAAGAAAGTTTCCAATGGCGACGTTGACCGCAACGAACCCGGCTGAGCAAAGCGCGGCCGGCCAGAGACCCAGTTGGGCCAGGGCGAGCAGGACGGGGGGCACGGCGGCGATGATCGAGCCGATATTGGGCACATAGTTGAGCAGAAACGCCAGCAGCCCCCAGAGCAGGGCAAAATCCAGGCCCAGCACCGACAGCCAGATCCAGATCAACAGGCCGGTCAGCACGCTGAGCAGGGTTTTGATGGCCAGGTATCGGTTGACGCTCCGGGTAAAGCGCCTGTAATTGTGCAGGGATTTTTCCGGGGCCTTGAAAGCGTTTCTGATTTTTCCCGGAAAGCCGGCTGCCTCCAGGAGGATGAAAATCACGGTGAGAATGATCAGAAAGGCATTGGTCAGCACGCTGCTGAGTCCGGTCAGGGTGCGGGCGGCCATCTGCATGGCCATGCCGGGATCCAGGTACTCGCGGACCATCTGTTCGCTAATATTCAGCCCGTGGGCATTGAGCCATACAATCAGTTTTCTGAGCTCTTCCATCAGGTTTGACCGGTAAGAAGGCAAAGCAGCGGTGAACTGGGCCACGGATCCGCCCAGAAACTGGACCAGCAGCGCCCCCAATGCCAGAATCACAGCCATGATAAAGGCAATGGAAAGGATTTTGGGCACCCCTTGTTCCTGCATCCAGAACATGGGCGGGGTAAAAATGATACCGATGAACATGGAAAGCAGAAACGGCACCAGGATTCCTGCAGATGCGCGCATGCCCGCGACAATGATCACAAAGCAGGCTGCACCGATTAAGAATCGGATTTCTCGGGATAAGATGTTGGAAGTTTCCATGGCGCCAGTCCGGGATTGAGCGATTTTATTCATACATTTCCCTGTCTGTTTATCAGAAAGCCTGCCAACCGGCAAGCTTTCTGTGCTGCACTTGACATCCGGCGCGGGATCGCTTATTACCCTTCAGAAGGGTCGGCGGGTAACGCGGCATGGCCGGGCGTAATCCTGGTTTTTTTTGACGGTTTCGTAAAAAGTCTTGAAAATGTTTATGCCCCAAGCAATAAAAATATAACCTTCTGATTTTACTAAAACATTTAATCACTTAATACTGCCTGTAAAAAAGACTTTTTACAGGCTTCTCAACAGATGGATGGATAAAGAGGAGACCCGCATGATTCGAAGGAAAATCCCGCTGGCTGTGTGTTTGGCCGCCCTGATGGTTCTTTTGGGCGCAAATGCGGCTCTGGCCGGCCCGGATGCCACAGGAAAGCCCAGCCCTGTCGTGGAACATCCGCAGCATGATTTCGGCAGTGTGTATGCAGGCACGGATATCACGCATACATTTAATATTGAAAATACCGGTGATGCCTCCCTGCACCTCGAGTCGGTGCGCAGCGGGTGAGGATGCACCACGGTCGGCAAAACCGACCAAATCCCCCCGGGCGGGCAGGGATACATCAAAGTCAAGGTCAGCACGAGTCTTTCAGATGGCGGCAGAAAATTAAGCAAAACGGTTTACGTGACAACCAATGCGTCGAACAATTCCCGGCTGCGGCTGGTGGTTTCCGGGCAGGTCAAACCCTATATCACAGTTGAACCCCGCCGGGTGGTTTTGCGCGGCAGGGCCGGGGAAAAGATTTCCGAGACCGTCCGGATCATCCCGCAGACCGATGACCCTTTTCATATCAGGGCGGTTTCAGCCATACGGGGCGTGGATGTGCGTTATACGCTGGAAGAGCTTGAAGAATCCGGGAAAAAGGGCTACGCCCTGCACCTGGAAAACCGGAGAAAGATCCCGGGCCGGTATCATGATTCCATTAAACTGGAAACCGACAGTGACGTGGCCGAAACCATCACCATTGCAGTAGGCGGCGTGATTCTGGCGCCTGAACAACAGAAGCAATAGGCAGCGATATGACGGGTTTCAGGGTGATCGCCTTTGACTGTGACGGCGTGATGTTTGACACGCAAAAGGCCAACCGCACCTATTACAACGATATCCTGGCGCATCTGGGCAAGCCGCCCATGACAGACGAGCAGTTCGCCTATTGCCAGATGGCCACCGCAGACCAGGCCGTGGCCTACCTGGTCCCGGATGAACACGAGTTTGCCGCGGCCCAGGCGTTTCGGAAGAAACAGGGCTACAGCCCCTATATCCGGTATATGCAGATGGCACCGGACCTGGTCGATGTGCTGGCGTGGTGCCGCCCCGGCTTGAAGACAGCAGTTGCCACGAACCGGGCCGATACCATGAACCGGGTGCTGGAGGAACACGGGCTGGACGGGTATTTCGATCTCGTGGTCACTGCCCTGGACGTGGAAAATCCCAAGCCCCACCCGGAGCAGTTGCTTCGGATTATCGATGCTTTTCGGGTTCGGCCCGAGGAAGTGCTTTATATCGGTGATTCTTCGGTTGACCAGGAAGCCGCCCGGGCCGCCGGTGTCGTGCTGGCGGCATGCTGCAATCGCGATATGGATGCCGACTACCATATTGACCGGCTCGGCGAGATCAAGGCCATTGCCGCCGGCCCCGCATGATGATGAAAACGTATCACCCATCTGGATGACAGCCCATGACCGAGCAAAACCGCATCTATCTCATCGACGGCAGCACCTACATCCACCGGGCGTATCACGCCATCCGGGAGCTTTCCACCTCCCGGGGGTTTCCCACAAATGCCGCCTACGGCTTTGCCCGGATGCTCATCAAGCTGGTTCACGACCGGGATCCGGCGTATGTGGCCATGGTGTTTGACAGCCGCGGACCGACGTTTCGCCACGAACTCTACCCGGATTACAAGGGGCACCGGCCCGAGATGCCCGAGGACCTGGCCATGCAGATTCCGGTCATCCACGAGATCACCCGGGGCTTTAATATTCCCGTGATCATGCAGGAAGGCTACGAGGCAGACGACCTGATCGGTACACTGGCCCGTCAGGCAGAGGAAAGGGGATATGACGTGGTCATGGTCACCGGGGATAAGGATATGATCCAGCTTATCACCGATCGGGTCCATATGTGGGATCCCATGAAAGACGAGGCCACGGATCGGCAGCGGGTGATTGAAACCAGGGGCGTGGAGCCGCCTCAAATGCTCGAGGTACAGGGCCTTTCCGGGGATGCCACGGACAATATCCCTGGCGTTCCGGGCATCGGCCCCAAGACCGCCACGAACCTGATCAAGGCCTATGGCAGCATGGACAGCCTGTATGAGCGGATCTCGGAGATCACCGCCGCCAAGCAGCGGGAAAAATTGTCCGCCAACCGGGAACAGGCCTTTTTAAGCCGGAAGCTGGCAAAAATCGTCACGGATGCTCCGGTCCAATTGGATCTGCACGCACTTGCCCGCAGTGACCCGGATCACAACCGGCTCGCCTTGCTGTTCCGGGATCTGGAATTCCGCCGTCTCCAGGAGCAGTACCCCGTGGTTTCGGATCTTTCCGCCAAGGACTACCGGGGAATCCGGGACGAAGCCGCCCTGGATGCACTCCTGGAAAAACTCCGAAAGGCCGGCTGTTTTGCCCTGGACACGGAGACCACCTCCACAGAGGCCATCCGTGCCGACCTGGTGGGGCTCTCCTTTGCCGTGGCGGAAGAACAGGCCTTTTACGTGCCGTGCGGGCATACCAGTGCAGATGCCGACCCGCAGCTTTCGCGCGATTTTGTTCTGCAAAAGCTCCGGCCCGTGCTGGAGGATCCCGCTATTGAGAAAATCGGCCAGAATATCAAGTACGATTGGACCGTGCTGCGCCGATACGGCGTGAATCTGGCCGGGGCGGCATTTGACACCATGCTGGCTTCCTACCTGCTCAGCCCGGAAAAGCGGGCCCATTCTCTAAACCAGATCGCCATGGATTATCTGGATCACAAGATGATCACCTATGATGAAGTGGTGGCCCGGGAAGGCGGCAAGCTGGAGACATTTGCCGAGGTGCCGGTGGAAAAGGCGATCGTGTACGCCTGCGAGGATGCGGACATCACCCTGGCGGCATACCATAAACTGGCCCCCATGCTGGCATCCGCCGGGCTGGACCGGCTGCTGGCCGATATTGAAATGCCGCTGGTGCCGGTGCTGCTGAAAATGGAGGAAACCGGCATCCGGGTGGACAGGGACCGCCTGGCTGCCATGTCCAAGGATCTGGCAGCGGAGCTCGAGCGCATCGAGGCCGATATTTACACCCTGGCCGGAGAAACGTTCAATATCAATTCCTCCCAGCAGCTGGGCCGGATCCTGTTTGACAAGCTCAACCTGCCCACCCAGAAAAAGACCAAGAAAAAAACCGGGTATTCCACGGACGTGGAGGTATTGACCGCCTTGTGCCGGCATCATGAGCTGCCCGTACTGGTGCTGCGCCACCGGGGACTTTCCAAGCTGAAGTCCACCTACGTGGACGCCCTGTTCGACCTGATCAACCCGGACACCGACCGGATTCACACATCGTTTAACCAGACCGTGACCGCAACAGGCCGGTTGAGCAGCTCAAACCCCAATCTCCAGAACATCCCCATCCGCACCGAAGCGGGCAAGGACGTGCGCCGGGCCTTTATCCCGAAACAAGGCTGGCATTTCGTTGCAGCAGACTATTCCCAGATCGAGCTTCGCCTGCTGGCCCATTATTCGCAGGATGAAATCCTGATCGAGGCGTTTGCAAACAACGAGGATATCCACGCCCGGACCGCGGCAGAGGTGTTTATGACCGATGCCGCGGGTGTTTCCGATGAGCTCCGGCAGCAGGCCAAGACGATCAATTTCGGCATCATTTACGGCATGGGGCCGTATTCGCTTTCCAAGGAACTGGGCATTACCCAGAAAATGGCACGCACGTATATCGACCACTATTTTGACAGGTATCGCGGAGTCAAGGGGTTTATTGACCAGACAATTGAACAGGCGCGCCGGGACGGACGGGTCAGCACGGAATTCGGGCGGATTCGCTATATCCCGGATATTAACAGTAAAAATGCCAATATGCGGGGGATCGCGGAACGTGCCGCAGTGAATACACCCATTCAGGGAACTGCGGCGGATCTGTTGAAAATGGCCATGATCCGGGTGGATACGGCATTGTGCGAAAAGGGGTTCAAGTCCGCCATGCTGCTCACGGTGCATGACGAGCTGGTTTTTGAAGTCCCGGAAGACGAAGTGGGCGCGCTGCAGGAACTGGTCCGGGGGATCATGGAAGGCATCGCCGATCTGGCCGTGCCCCTTAAGGTCAACGTGTCTGTGGGCCGGGACTGGGCAGCGGTGCATTAAACCGCCCCCGCTCACTGCCGGCTGTTGTCTGCCCCGCTGCTTTGGTTTTTGTCTTCCTTGACCGATTTTTCCACGGTGGCGTAAATGTTTTTGAAGTGGTCGTGGAAACTGGTCGGGGAGATGTTTCCCATCTCGATGAACTTCACCACGATTTCCTTGACGGTCTTGAGTATCATTTCATCCTGTTTCATGAGCGGTGGCCTTGTTGTATTTGCCGGATGTGTTTTGTTGACTGCGTGACCTCTGCGGCAGACTTTCATGTGCCTGGACAATATCACGCAGCATTTATATCACCTAACTTGAGCGATTTTCAAGTTTGGTTTAGGTATCAGAAATAGGAACCGGGCGCAATTGCTTGACAGCGCCTGCGGCCTGGATTAATAATAAAGTTTTCGCAGCAAATTGCGGAATTGCTTTTGAATTGAAAACGCCGCGGCCACCTGCGGCGGCCTCTACATTGAAAACACGGCTTCGGCCGCATTGAGTTGTCAAAATGAAAAACGGAACCAAGATCGGACGCAATGATCCCTGCCCCTGCGGCAGCGGGAAAAAATACAAAAAGTGCTGCATGGGCCGTCAGACCGAAAAACCGGTTGATCTCCGGAAGTGGTACAAGCAGAAGTACAATATCCGGCTCAAGGAGTCAAAGGATATCGAAGGCATTCGCGAGGCCGGGCGCCTCGTGCTAGAAAGTCTGGACCGGGCGGAAGCCGAGATCCGGGCAGGGATCACCACGGAGGACATCAATTCCCTGGTTTCCGAGCATGCCGAAAGCTACGGGGCGGTTCCCGCGCCATTGAATTACCGGGGCTTTCCCAAGAGCGTATGCACATCTGTAAACGAAGTGATCTGCCACGGAATCCCCGGGGAATACGAGCTAAAAGACGGCGATATCATAAATGTGGATGTCACGCATATTTATAACGGATATTATGCGGATGCCAGCAAAACGTTTTTTGTGGGCACGCCTGGCGCGGATGCGCAGAAAATTGTCCGGGTGGCAGCCGAGAGCCTCAGAGCTGCCATTGCAATGCTTTCGCCGGATCACACGATCGGGGATATCGGCTGGGCGATCCAGAACTGTGCCGAGCGCCAGGGCTGTTCTGTGGTCAGGGAGTTCGTGGGCCACGGCGTGGGCTTTGAATTCCATGAACCGCCCCAGGTGCCGCACTATGGCAAGAAGGGCGAGGGCATCCCATTGGTGCCGGGCATGGTTTTTACGGTCGAGCCGATGATCAACCTGGGCACGCCCAGGCTTTTTGTCCGGGACGACGGCTGGACCGCGGTGACTGCGGACCGGAAATTGTCCGCCCAGTTTGAGCAGACATTTCTCATTACCGAAGACGGGTATGAGAGCCTGACGCCCTATCCGCTGTAATGCTGCCGGAAAATCCTCGGTGTCGGCTTAAACTACCGGCAGCAGGATGTCGACACGTGTGCCGAGGGATTTGCGGCTTTCCAGAAAAAGCACGCCGCCGTGGGTTTTGACAATGCCGTGGACGATCGCCAGTCCCAGGCCGCTTCCCTGGCCCATGGGCTTGGTCGTGAAAAACGGCTCAAAGATCCGGTCCCGGATGTCTGACGGGATCCCGGTACCGCTGTCTGCCACTGTCAGGCGGACATATTTTCCCTGATGCAGGTCCGGGTGCTGTCGGGCCGATTCCGCATCCAGATCTTCATCAGCCACTGACACCGCAAGCGTGCCGCCGGCTTGTTCCATGGCATGAATTGCATTGGTAAACAGGTTCATCAGTACCTGGTGAATTTGATCCGGGTCTGCCCGCACCGGGGAGTCAGGCTGGAGCTGCCGGTCTATCGTGATGTTTTCCGGCAGCCCGGCGCTGATTTGTTCAAGCGCTTTTTCGGCAATCCGGCAAATCTGCACCGGTTGGAAGGATTCGGCGCGATTCCGGGAAAAAGAAAGGATCTGACGCACCAGGTCCCGGGCGCGCCACGCGGAGCGGAGAACCTCGTTCAGGTTTTTTTCCAGGTCAGTGGCGGACGGCGCTTCGTTTAAGGCAAGCTCGGTGTAACCGATCATGGCATAAAGAAGATTGTTGAAATCATGTGCGATCCCGCCGGCAAGAGTCCCCACGGCCTCCATTTTCTGTGACTGGTGAAGCCGTCTTTCCATTTCCACCTCCCGGGTGATTTCCCGGCAGACCTGCACAAAATTCGTGATCTGGCCCATGGTATCGCGCAGCGGGGAGATTGAGGCGGTTACCATGAGTTCTCGGTTTTTCGCGCTTTGTGCCTTGAGCCGCCCCTGCCATGAGTTGCCGGAAAACACAGCTCCGCGGATTGTTTCCATGTCTGAATTTTCGTTTGCGGCCTGCCACAGGTGCAGAAAATCCGAGTTCAGAAGGTCATTGACCTCCATGCGCGTCATCCTGACAAAAGCCGGATTGACGTAATTTATCCTGCCGGAATGGTTTGTAATGACAATGCCCTCCTCGGTCTGTTCCACCACGGTGGCCAGGCGGAGTCGGTCGGCCTCTGATCGCTTGAGTTCCGTAATATCCTGGATGGAGCCGGCCATGCGCACGGCGGTTCCGTTTCCATCCCACTGGGCCTGGCCCATGGCGCGAAACCATCTGTATTTGCAGGATCGGGTTTTCAGCCGGTGTTCAATGTCATAGGGCGTCTGGTATTTCAGATGGTGGCTGATGGCTTTTCTGACCTTTTCCAGGTCATCGGGATGGATGAGATTCATGTACAGGGAAAACGAGGGGGTGAGCTCTTCCTGCTTATAACCCAGCATTTCATAGATTTGGGGCGACCACCAGACCCGGTCCTTTTGAATGTCGTCCCAGTTCCACAAACCCACGCCAGAGGCCTGGACCGCCAGTTGAAACCGGGTTTCACTGCGTTTTAAAGCCCGGGCGGTCTGCTGATGCTGTCGGGTTTGTTCCTCCAGGGCACGGGTGCGGGCAGCCACCTGTTTTTTGAGCAAATACGTCCACATCAGGCTGCCTCCCAGAAGCACCAACGCCGCTGCAAGGCCGAAAACGTAATATCTCAGGGTCTGCCAGGCATCCTGCTTTTCGTAAATGCCGAACCATTTCTGATAAATCTCGCGGTAGGTTCCCTTGTTCTTCAGCGCAAACAGGCCTTCATTTAGCCGGGACAAAAGATCCTTGGCGCCTTCCTGCACGGCGAAACAATACTTGGTCTGCAAAAGCGGCGGCTCTATGGCCGCCAGGTTATCGTATCCGTTTTGCTTGATGTAGTACAGGCCGTGACGCAGCGGCAGCAGGGCGCAGTCGTGGGTCCCGGAGGCCAGCAGGGAGAGGGCGGCCACGGGGTCATCCACGGGGTGTATGGAATGCCCCAGGCCATTTTTGCGCACATAATCGTGCATGATGTCGTCTTGCAGGACAATGATGGCCTTTTGTGCAAGATCCGCAGTTGACTCGATATTATCGGTTTTTCGTACAAACGCCACATGGGATACCCGGGTGTGGGGGACGGAAAAATCCACGTGCACATCCCTTTGCCCGGAGTAATGCATGCCCGTGATGATATCTATTTCTCCGGCTTCCAGTTGCTTTCGCACCCGGCTCCACGGACCCATGGAGATGCGGATGTCCATGTTCATTTCTTCTGCCAGCGCGCGCAGCAGCTCTACATTGAAGCCTGCAGGCTCTCCGTTTTCATCCGAATATTCATAGGGCGGGTAGCTTTGATCCCCCCGGGCCACAAGGGGGTTTTCCGACTGGGCTGGTGCCCGGGCCCCAGGGCAGGTAAGCAGGACCGCGGCAAGCATGCATATGGTAAAGATACGGGTCATCAGGATTTGGTACGTCCGGCGCATAGGGATTGTTTTGTTTACGCGTGCGGACTTAAAATAGCGCATGCCCCCGGAAAAGTAAAGATGCAATGGCCGCTGGCGGCAATTTTCGGGCCAAAACGAATCAACGGGATGATATATAAACGCTTCGGGAATGATTTTGTCGATTTCGACTGCGATTTTGATTTCGACTTTGATAGGGGGTAGAAACAACTTGTTTGTGGTTTTTGTAACCGGTATTATCAGCAAGTGCCAATGACGGTTATGTTTGAATTCATCGTCGCAGTCGCACTCGTGCTTCCAGATTACTGCCCCGATTGCGGCAGAGACAGCGAGGAAAAGGGAAGTTATGTCGGGTTCTGAAAAAGCCGTGCTGGGCAACCCGCTGCCTGCAGTCAACGATCGGCAGGGCGATCGGGTGCCGGACCGGGCCTCGTTTGTGGTGGACGCCCATGTCCACGTGTTTCCGGAGGGGATCTTTTCCGCCCTGTGGAAATGGTTTGACACCCATGCGTGGCCGGTGCGCTACCGGATGCCGGCGCGGGACCTGCTTGATTTTCTGCTTGACCGGGGGGTGGGGCACGTGGTGGCCATGCAGTATGCGCACAAGCCGGGCATCGCCCGGGAACTAAACCGTTTCATGACCGATCTGTGCACTTCTGCCGGCAACCGGGTGACGGGCCTGGCAGCGGTGTTTCCCGGCGAGCCGGGTGCGGCAGAAATCCTTTACCGGGCCTTTGGCGCGGGACTTGCCGGTGTCAAGCTTCATGCCCATGTGCAATGTTTTGATATGAATGGTCCGGAAATCGATGAAATCTGCCGGGTGTGCGCCGAGGCGGAAAAACCCCTGGTTATCCACGCCGGCCGGGAGCCCAAGAGCCCGGCCTATGCATGCGATCCCTACGAAATCTGCGGGGCGGAAAAAATCCGGCGGGTCCTGGATGCACATCCCGGGCTCAAATTGTGCGTGCCCCACCTGGGGGCGGATGAATTTGCGGCGTATGCAGAGATGATTGACACGTATGACAATTTATGGCTGGATACGGCCATGGCGGTGACCGATTACCTGCCCATGGATAATCCGGTGCCCCTGTCGCAGCTGCGCGCAGACCGGATTCTATACGGCTCGGATTTCCCCAATATTCCGTATGCCTGGGACCGGGAATTAAAAGAACTGGCTGCAGCCGGGTTTTCCGGGGACCGGCTCGAGAAGATGCTGTGGAAAAATGCCCGGGAGTTTTTTGATCTTCAAATTTGATGGCAAAGAAACCGGCAAGTGAGGCAAGCATGGCCCGAAAAGACGAAGAGATCGTATACGGCACCCGAAGTGATATCACGGACGAAGGCTTTTTCTTTGCCTGTCACCCGGGAGTGCCCTGCTTTACCAAGTGCTGCCGCAATCCGGACATGTACCTGTATCCCTATGACATGATCCGGCTCAAGCATCGGCTGGACATGGATTCCGATGCCTTTCTGGAAAAATATACCTATACGGCCGTTCGGGATAATCCGTATTTTCCCCACGTGATGCTCAAAATGGCCGAAACAGCGGAAAAGTCCTGTCCGTTCCTGACTTCACAGGGATGCACGGTATACGAGGATCGCCCCTTTTCCTGCCGGGCCTACCCGGTGGAGCCGGCCCTGTCCAGGGATGGACAGTCCGGAAATGCGGACAGGTATTACATTGTGCGGCACCCTTATTGTCACGGGCATGAGCAGGACCGCTACCACACGGCGGCGCAATGGATTGCCGATCAGGGCATGGAGCCGTTTGTCGCGCATAACCGGCGCTGGGCAGCGGTGGATACCCTGCTGCGGCAGAATAACTGGGGAGATCAGGGGCTGGCGCATCCGGGTGTAAAAATGGTTTTCATGGCCGGCTATAATATGGATCGCTTCCGGAAGTTCGTATTCAACAGCTCTTTTCTGAACCGGTTTGCCCTTGATGATGACCGATTGCACGCAATTCAAAGCCGGGATACGGATTTGATGCATCTGGGTTTTGACTGGATTGAATTCATGCTCGCCGGCACGGGTCCGCTGGCTGAATGCAGAAAAGAGTGAACCGGGGCTAAAGGCAAAAAGTTTTTGTTTACAGGGGGTTTTGTATACAGCCGGGTGCCTGTTCGTCCGGCTTTTGCAGCTTTGAGAAAACTTGCAAATCCTGCAGATTCCGTTATGATAAAGGCGTCCGGTTTACACGGCAGGAAGCTGCACGGGTGCGGCTGCACAAAGCATTTCGGGTCCCGGCAGGCAGTGCCATCCAAAATTTTGAATGACGGCTGAAAAGGCTCTGTCCAGGCGGGCCTGGATGGCAATATTCTGGCTGGTGTAAGGATGCTTGAAATCGATCCGGGCGGCTGCCAGCAGCATGCGCCTGCAGTCAAAAACCGTTTCAAAAAACCGGTTGTGCCGGGTATCTCCGTGGGTCCGATCCCCGATCACCGGGTGTGAAACATGCTGCAGGTGCCGCCGGATCTGCTGGTATCGGCCGGTCTCGGGCCGGATTTTCAGCAGGGAATAGCGGCCGGTGGCATACCGGCTCACGGGATAAGGGATTTCAATGGTGCCAAGGCGCAGGTAGCGGGTCATGGCCGACTGCTCGATCCGGGTGCGGATCTTTTGTTCCCGGTATTTGACAAGCGGTTTGTCAATTGCGCCGGCTTCGGGCGTATGCCCGCGGACTACGGCCAGGTATGTTTTTGTCACGCTGCGGCCGGAAAAGGCGCGTCCCAGCCGGCCGGCGGCTTCCGGATGCAGGCCGAAAACCAGCACCCCGGAGGTGTGCTTGTCCAGCCGGTGGGCCGGGTATACGCGGCATCCGACCATGTCGCGCACCATCTGCAGGGCAAACTCCGTTTCCTGCGGGGCGTTTCGGGCGCGGTGCACCATCAGGCCGGCGGGCTTGTTGACGGCCACAAAATGGTTGTCCATGTAGAGGATTTCCAGCATGCTGCGATTTTATCAGTCGCGCCCGGATTTGACTATATCAAAAATTGCACCTGCAGGGCACGGGGAGAAAAAGGAACACAAGGACCGGGAGAATAAGGCATGAAGATTTTACTGACCGGCGGGGCGGGATACATCGGCAGCCACACCTGTTTGAATTTAATGGAAAACGGCCACAGCGCAGTGGTGGTCGACAACCTGGTAAACTCCAGCGCGGAATCCATCCGACGGGTCGAAAAGATCACCGGCGGCAAGGGCTGCTTTTATCAGGCCGACCTGCGGGATCAGTCCGCCATGTGCGAGATTTTCCAGGCAGAGGCCGTTGACTGCGTGATTCATTTTGCGGGATTGAAAAGCGTGGCTGAATCCGTGGAAAAGCCGCTTTCCTATTACGAAAACAACCTGGGCGCAACCTTTACGCTCTGCGAGGTCATGAGGCAGTTTTCCGTGAAAAATCTGGTTTTCAGTTCCTCTGCCACTGTCTACGGCAGCCCGCAGCGGGTGCCCATACCCGAGGATGCCCCTGTGGCGCCTTTTAACCCGTACGGACATACCAAGCTGATGATCGAGCAGATCCTTTCCGACCTGCAGAACTCGGATCCGGACTGGAACATCGCCCTGCTGCGGTATTTCAACCCGGTGGGCGCCCATCCCAGCGGGCAAATCGGCGAGGACCCGGCGGGCATTCCCAACAATCTGATGCCCTATATCAGCAAGGTGGCCGTGGGGCAGTTACAAGAGGTGCAGGTATTCGGCAATGATTATCCCACGCCCGACGGCACGGGCGTGCGCGACTACATCCACGTCATGGACCTGGCCGAAGGCCACGTCAAGGCCCTGGATAAGCTGGTGCAGAATTGCGGCTTGGTGACCTACAACCTGGGCACGGGCCGGGGGTATTCTGTTTTGGAAATGATTGCCGCGTTTGAAAGGGCCTGCGGCAGAAAAATCCCTTACCGCATCACCGGCCGCCGGCCCGGCGACATTGCCGAATGTTATGCAGACCCCTCCCTGGCGCAAAAGGAACTGGGCTGGCAGGCCAAACACGGCATAGAGCAAATGTGCGCAGATACTTGGCGCTGGCAGTCCATGAACCCCAAAGGCTATGAATAGACCGATCGGACGGGAAAAACGGGTTCCTTCTTCTGGCTTGATTAAAGGCCTTTGCTACTCCCCGGCAGCCGATTCCTGGATAGCCGGTGCAAATCCGCCGCTGGCCGTCCCGCCAGCCAGTCGCACGGCGAAGTCGTCAAAATAGATATCCGGTACCTCGCCTGATGCCGGCTCTCCGTCCACAGAGCCCCAGCCCCAGGTGTGCAGGCCGAGTTCCGGTCGCGTGTCGGGAAACGTCTCTGTGGTGAAGGTATTGGTCCGGATCACGGCGTCCTGCTCGTTTCCAGTGCCTATCTGTGTGACCGAGGTGTCGGTTTCGTCCCACTGTACCAGTGTGAAATAGTCATTAGTCCCATCAGTGTCATCCGCGTTGCGCGGGGGCCAGTTGACATCCCCCCGGGGATTGCCCAGCCTCTGTCTGTCCAGCGGGTTGGTCCCGGGGGTGCCATGTTCATTCGGATCGCCTATGTAAGCCCTGATGTAATTCTGTCTGCCGTTTATTGAATCAGCCGTGGCACACTCTGTGCCATTGACGAGCAGTGGGTCGCCTGCCTGAAATGTGCCGGAAGTATTGCGTATCAGAATATCTCCGGCGGCGTCATTCCCACTCCAGGACCCTGAGTCAAGCACGGATTCGGTATAAACGGTTCCGGATGCGGTGACATTTCCGAACCCGTCTTCCTGGCTGATCGTATCGCCTGCATTGATTTGGGTGTCGCCCTGGCTGAATGAAATCGACTCGGCTTCCTTTACACTTATCAGAAGGGTGGGCCAATCAAGACCCCGTTCGTGCACCTTGACATCATCCACGTACCAGTCCGGGGCTTGCCCGCCTCCGATTTCTATTCCGAAACGGATCCTTACATCAGGCTGCCCCGCATATTCGGAAAGATCTATTGTTTGTTTTGTCCATCTGTTTTGATTGCCGTTATATGCATCAAGGGTATCCCAGTTGTCGCCCTGATCTGTTGAGATTCGAAGTTCCGCATTTGAACCTCCACCTATGGAATAGTGATGCCAAAAGCTCAGCTCAGGATTGGATGCTTCTGAAAGATCAAAATCCTGCGAATCCAGTCGGCTGTACACAGTTCCACACCCGGCGGAGGAAGATTGGTTCTGCCATGAATGAGTCGGGCTGTGTGAGTCGCTCGTAGTCAGCCCCCATTCCCCCCCGTAACTGTCCCATTTCGATTCCCCGCTTTCCATGTCATCCTGAAAGAAAATTCGTGGGCCAACATGGCTGTCCAATGGCAGGACATGATATGCAAGCCATGTCCATGTCGACCAGTCATTTCCGCTTCTTTCCCATAGAACGACTGTGGTTTGGCCCGGAGGTTGGGGTACGATACTGTTGGGAATCCCGTCTGAATTGTTTTCCTCAGCTTTCAGAAGCGAAATCCCGTAGCTATTCAGATTTTCATGGAGCCGAAAAGAGATGCCGTCCATGAATACAGGCTCATTTTCGGCACGAATCTTTACCTGGGCGTCATAGCTCAGGTAGTTCCCCGAAGAGGACCATTGCTCTTCAAGGTTCAGCCCGGCCGCAGCCCGGTCGAATTCGATCAGGCTGGAGTCCAGTTCTGTCCCGCCGATTCTGGAGATCTCGGTTACCGCAAGCGCGTTTCCGTTCTGACCCTGAATTTCGTGTGCACCTTCGGCCGAATCGCCGTTGTTTTCCTCTATCCAGTTGTCCTTGTTGTTGAATGTATCATGGAATTGACCGCCCGGCGTCGCCTCGGAGAAAGGAACGTGATATGTCAGGTCTCGCTTGGCCCCGAAATAACCCTGCCCATAGCTGCCTGTGGAATTCACTTCAACAAAATCGTTTAACACGATTGCTTCATTGTTGTTAAGTGAAGGGGGAGTCCAGGGACCATCCACGCGCGTTATGCTCCTGAGCATGTTATTTGTGCTGTCTCTGGTTTTGTATTGGTATACATTTCCATCAGCCGTGAATCGACCGTTGTGTTTTGGAAAAAAGTCCTCGGCCGTGCCCGGCTGCAGCTGCAGGTCGCCGCCTTCGACTACGGCGGAACCGTCGCTTCTGGCTGCAAACCGCACCGGCTCGCCGGCAGAGACATTCCAGTTGCCCGCGGCTTTGTCAAAATTGACTTGCGTGCCCTCCGGATCCGGAATATCCACGTGGTTGAACTCCCGTTCATTGGCGCTTCCGATTTTGAGGTATCCGCTGGTGTTGCCGGTCGGGATCTCGGGGACCCATCCGAAGGCCACTTCCGTGTTCAGGGTATTGGACCCTCCGCCGCCGGTGACTTCCAGCCTTTGGGTCCGCAAGTGCAGGGTGAATTCCTGGTTTGCCCCCACGGTAAAGGGCTGGTTGTTTATGGCGTCAAGTTCGCCTGCACCGCCGTGCCGGTAAGTCATGGCGGCATACCGGAATCCGGATTCGGCCAGGTAATAGGCCCGGTCCGCGCTGTTGCCGAGCAGGGAATTAAAGGTGCCCACTGAGGAAAGCGACAGCAGCACGGCGCCGATTGCGCTGATAATCACGATGGCAATGATGATCGGAATCAGGGCCGCGCCCTGACGATCCCGGAGCGCCGGTAGGGATGATACGCAATGCATGTGATACCAGATCATGGATTTCTTCAAAGATTTGCCTCCATTATCCGCTGCTTCCCGGGGCATTGGGCAGGCCGGTGTTGCGGGGGCTGATCACAACGCTGAAGCTTTCGGTCCGGCCGGAATCGATTCTGCTTACCGTAAGTTCAATATGTATGGCGCGCAGGTTTTCCAGTAAAGCCGGGGGATTTGTGAGCATGTTTCCCTGGTCGTCCTCATATTGGAGCGTAAAGCTTGAAACATTGTCCAGCAAAAGACTTCCCTGATCCCCGGCAGACGGGCAGGGTGCATCCGAGCCGTCGATGACGTTGATTCTGACACTGTCTGCCTGCATCCCGATCGTCCGGAAGTCCAGGGCTGCGGTTTCCCGTTTGTACCGGATGCATTTGTCGTCAGAATTGGTGTCGTCAATCTCTGTGATCGCCCGGAGCTCCCGATCCATTCTGGCAAGGGCGAGCTGGGCTTTTTGACTGATGACAACATTTGTCCTGCCGAAAACATAGGATTTGACTCCCTGCACGATTGCCATGCCGAGCACTGCTGAAATCACCCCCACCAGCAGAATTACGGCGATGGTTTCAATAAGGGTAAATCCCTGCTCGTTTTTTCCAGCCTGTTGCATCCGTGCGGGCTTCCTATTTTGTAAAAAGAGAAACCAGTTTCCGGTCTCCCCTGGAAACCGTGACCCGCAGAATCGACTCTGCCGGGTCTTCCGGCCGAAGCGTAATCATTTGGGTTTGGGCCCCTGTATAATTGTTTTCCAGGTCTGTCCGGAACTCGGAAAGCGCTGCACCCGGGTTGTTTTCAAGCCAGTTGCGGTAGTCCCGGGTAATTTCTTCCATCACGCTGACCGCCTCGGAGTTGTTTTTTGTGGCCACCAGGGATTCCACCGTGGCCTGCAGGTTGGTGCCTGTATACTGTACGATCATGGTGCCCAGCAAAGCAGCCAGGATAATGCCGACAATGACTTCGATGAGCGTAAATCCCTGTTTGTCGAATTTATGGAGCATCGGCGGCCTCACGGGACAAACCCGGTGGTCGGGGTGACATTGGCGGTTTCTGTATTGCCGGCCGGGTCTGCCAGCGTGATTGTCATTTCAGATGCCAGGAGATTTCCCAGCACCTGGTTGAGATCTCCATAGTAGGGCGTGCCGAAATTGTTAAAAGCAAGCGTCACCTCTGTACCGCCGGGGTTTATTCCGATGATGTCAATATTGGCATCATCCAGGTCGACTTTATCACCCGGACCGGGTTCGGCGCCGGGAATGGAAACAATGTTTACCCCGGAAGTCTGGGCGGTTGGGCAGTAAAACAGCCAGTATTGATTTTCCGTGGTATCAAACCGGATGCCCCAGTTCTGCTCATCCGTGCTCATGGCCATGGACTGGGCGTAGCGGATGTGGCTCTTGAGGGCTTCGGTTCTTCCGGCCAGGTTGGATCTTCCCCGGGAGACCGTGTTTGCCACGACAAGCGTAGCAACTGCAGCAATGACCAGCACGGCGATGATTTCCAGCAGGGTAAAGCCCTTATTTTTCTGATATTGAGTGTGCATTTTCTCCGGTCAGGCCGGGGTTTTAGGGACAGATTCGTTATTTTATTTTTTTATTATTACAGGCATCAATCAGGCCTGTCAAACGGTTTCCCCGTCTATATGCCCGGTTTGCCTTGACATTTTGCCGTCCCTGTTGCATAAATGGCCCGGTTCTCCGGTACATCACAACAGATTTTCATCAGGGCATGTATATGATTGACAGCAAAACCGGCTTTGACCTGGGCATCAGGTGGCAGTTCCCGGATGCCAAAAGATATGCATTTGTGTTTTTTGCCCTTTTTATCGCCCTGCTCGTGATTTACGGCAACAGCTTTAACAACGCCTTCCAGTTTGATGACACCCCGAATATCCTGGAAAACCACAATGTTCAGCCGGAGTCCCTGTCCTGGGATGAGCTGAAAAAGTCGTTTTACGGGATAAATCAGGGTCACGGGAAAATCAAGCGACCGCTTTCTTATCTGACCCTGGCGGTGAATTATTATTTCAGCGGGGAAAACGTATTTTCATACCACGTGGTCAACTTTGCCATCCACCTGATTACTTCGGTGTTTCTTTTTCTGCTGGTCTACAATACCCTGCAACTGCCCTTATTAAAACCGCGCTATGCAAAAAGCGCCTATGCCATTGCTTTGCTCGCCGTGTTTTTCTGGGCCACTCACCCGATTCAGCTTACTGCGGTTACCTATATTGTCCAGCGCATGGCCGCGCTTGCCGGGATGTTTTACGTCATGGCCATGTATTTTTATCTCAAGGCAAGAACAAGTCCCCGGCGGCCAGGACAGATTATATTTTTCAGTCTTTGCGGTATAGCGGTCCTTCTGGGCTTTGCCAGCAAGGAAAACGCGGCCATGCTGCCGGTTGTGCTTTTTCTTTTTGATTTTTTTCTGATTCAGGGCGTAAACCGGGAAAACCTGAAAAGCGCCGCTTGGTTTGCGGTTTTGCCGGTGCTGATATTTGTGCTTGTGGCAATCTTTTACGTGGAGTTTTCCTCTTTTTTAAGCGGGTATGAAAGCCGGCCCTTCACCCTTTTCCAGCGCCTGATGACCCAACCCCGGGTGCTGATGCTGTATGTCAGCCTGCTGGTCTACCCGGTGTCTTCCAGGCTGATGCTGATTCATGATATCCCGCTCAGCCATTCTCTGCTCGATCCCTGGACCACTGCCGCCAGCATCGTGCTGATCCTGGCGGCAGCCGCAGCCGCGCTGTATTATTCAAGAAAATGGCCGCTGCTTGCCTTTTGCGTGATTTTCTTTTTTATCAATCACGTAATCGAGTCCTCAATTATACCCCTGGAACTGGTATACGAGCACAGAAACTATATCCCCTCCATGTTTTTCTTTGTGGTCGTGGCAACCGTGATGGTGTCCGTGCTTGACTATTTCTCTTACCGGACCTCGATTCAGCTTATCATGGCTTTCGGCTTCTGCTTTCTGCTGGCCGCCCAGGCGCATACCACCTACGAACGAAACAAGATCTGGCAGCATGAAATTCTGCTGTGGTCGGATAATGCAGAAAAGGCGCCGGGTCTGAGCCGGGTGCACACAAACCTTGGTAATGCCTATGCGGATGCGGGCATAAACAGTGAGGCGGTGCAACGGTTCCAAAAGGCGCTGGAGTTGAAAACAGTGATGCGGGAAAACGGCATGGCGACGTTGCTTCACAACTTCGGGGTGGCAAGCTTTCATAAAGGTGAGGAAGAAGTCGCTTTGCGCTATTTTCGAAGAGCGCTTGCAGTTAATCCGGGCAAGGAGGATACGCTATATCTTTTATGCCGGCTTTATTTAAAGAGGGGAAAGCTTGAAAACGCGTATCAAGAAATTAAGGGACGGGTTAGAGATGTTTCAGATATAAGATCTCCCGAATTGTTTAAAATATATGCGCTTGTGATGTATCACCGTGGTAAAACCGAGCAGGCAATGGCTCTTTCCAGGAAGGCTTTGCAGAGAGATCCCGATCATGCGGGTGCTTTTCCCATACTTGCCAAATCGTTTGAAAGGTTGGGAAAGCTCGACATGGCTGAATCGTACTGGCGTCGGTATCTTGAAAAACACCCGAAGAGTTTGAAGGCGCATCTTGCTCTGATTGAATTATATGTGCACAAAGGGGATCATGAAAGGCTTTCAACTTTCGTTGGGGATTTGTTCTGCCTTTCCAAAAACAGAGATCTCTGTGAAACTATTGTAAACAAGTATAACCCAAAGAATTTGTATGCGATATATACGCCCGATATGAAAATCATTCGAGATGCTGTAGAAAAGGCGATGTCAGAAAAGGCAGCTCGTTTTTTGAAGTGTACCGTTGCTGAAGAATAAATTGTTTTTTGGGGGGTAAACTTAGAACAGAATTCCGACAGGCCCCGAAATAAAATTTAACATATGGGCCTGTCGGGATTCTTTGTTTGATTGACTCTTACGGGCAGCTTGGCGTGAATACAGTATAACTCGCGGTGTAGCTGTTTTTGGTATCCCTAAGAATAATTGAGGCCGACTGGGACTCGGTTGTGGGAATATTCCCACTAACTACGCTAAAATCACCAAGGTTGCTTTGAATTTCAGTGGTGTTCAAATTGCTAAGTGCAGTTGTGCAATCCCCTGAATAAGAGAGCAGATTTTCTCCAAAGTTTTGATTGATTCTTCCCTGGAGTTCTGCCCCGGCAGCCTGAATCGCTTTGGTTTGCGCCTCTGAGGTCAGATCAAAATACTTCGGCACCGCCACGGCGGCCAGGATGCCGATAATGATCAGCACCGCGATGATTTCAATGAGCGTAAAACCGCTCTGGTTTCCCAGCATATTCTTTGCTTTCATGTTTGTCCTCCGCATGGATAAAAATGTTTAAAGAAAAGCCGTTCCTGTTTTTTATTTTTATATTAATTAATTATATAAAAGAAATAAGGCAGGTGTCAACCGTTTTTCCCGGCCTGTCCGGACAAAAGCAAAGCCCGGGCAGGGCCAGAATGCACGGACCGTCCTTTGCCACGGGCTATACCATCTTGGTCAGATCCCACATGGGCAGGAAAATGGCCAGGGCAAAAAATCCGACCACCGCTGCCAGGGCCAGGATCAGCACCGGGCCGATGGCCTCTGACATGCGGCCCACGGCGTATTCGACTTCATCGTCGTAATGAGTGGAAACCTCCCGGAGCATGTCATCCAGGTTTCCGGATTCCTCTCCGATGGCCACCATGTTGACCACCATGGGGGTAAAAAACTTTGCCCTGGCCAGGGGATCGGATATGCCCCGGCCCTCCTTTAACTGTTCCTGGATTTTTTCAAACTCCCGGGAGACCGCCTTGTTGCCGATGGTTCCGGATAGCACATCGAATGCGTTCAAGATGGAAACCCCGCTGGTCTGCAGAATGGCAAAGATTGCGGCAAAGCGCGACATGGCGCCTTTTTCAAACACCGGCCCCAGAATCGGCATCTTGAGAAGCATGTAGTCCTTGTAGTGCTGCCCGTGATCGGTTCTCAGGTACAGGTAAATGCCGAGAATCACGGCTGCCAGTACTGCGAGCGTGACCGGCCAGTAAACCACAATCCAGGTGTGAAGCGTCAGGCATATCCTTGTCGGCAGCGGAAGGGTGATACCCGCCTGCTGGAAAACATCGGCAAACCTGGGAACCACAAAGGTGAGCAGAAACAAAAACGCGGCAAACAGGGTGACAATAACCAGGATGGGATACTGCATGGCGCTTTTGATGTCGGATTTGACTTTGTGCTCGTGTTCGAGCAGATAAATCAGCCGGTCCATGACCTCGCCCAGGCGGCCGCTTTCCTCTCCGGCCTGGATCATGCTGCAGTAAAGGGTGGAAAACACTCGCGGATGACGCTGGAATGCCTCTGTCAAAGACATTCCGGCCTGGATGTCGGCCCCGATTTTCGCGGCCGTTTTTTTCAGCCTCGGATTGTCTGTCTGCTGCTCCAGTATCTCCATGAGGCGTGTCATCGGGATGCCGGAAGTAAACAGGGTTTTGAACTGCTTGCTGAATATGATCAGATCCGGAATCTTGACGCCGGCTAGGTGCAGGTTGATGCGTTCGGCCAGGTTTGCCCGGGAGGCGGCTGTGCCGTTTTTAACGCTTACCGGGATGAGTCCCTGGGCGGCCAGCCGGTCCTTGGCTTCCTCTGCGCTTTCCGCCTGGATTACGCCGGAAGTGTTGTTTCCGGATTCGTTGATGGCTTTGTAGGCATATTGCATGGCGGGTTTCTCCTTAGACCATCACGACAGACATGGCTTCCTCCACCGTGGTCTGGCCTTGGCAGACCTTTTGCGCGGCGTCTTCCTTCAGGGTCCTGAGCTTGCCGGACCGGATCAGTTCCCGGTTGATTTCCGCGGCCGAGGCCCGCTTCATGATCATGTCCTGGACTGCCTCATCCACCCGGAGCACCTCGAAAACCGCGGTGCGCCCCTTGTATCCGGTATTCATGCACCTGTTGCATCCTCTGCCATGCAGAAAGCTGCAGTCGGTCTTCTGTTCCAGGCCCAGGGAATGCAGGCCCTGCTGTGAAGGCGTATAGGGTTCTGCGCAGTTGGGGCAGACCCGGCGCATAAGCCGCTGGGCAAATGATATCAGCAGGGTGGAGGAAATCAGAAACGGCTCCACGCCCATGTCAATGAGCCTGGCAATGGCGCCGGCTGCATCATTGGTGTGCACCGTGGACAGCACCCGGTGCCCGGTCATGGCGGATTGGACTCCGATCCGGGCGGTTTCCGCGTCCCGCATTTCCCCCACCATGATTACATCCGGATCCTGGCGCAGCATGGAGCGCAGGCCCGAGGCAAAGGTCATGCCCGCCCGGGTGTTGAGCTGGATCTGGCGTATGCCAGGGACGCGGTATTCAACCGGATCCTCCAGGGTTATGATATTGATATCCTGCCGGTTGATACGCCGCAAAATGGCATACAGGCTGGTGCTCTTGCCGCTGCCTGTCGGGCCGGTCGACAGGATCATTCCGTATGGCTTGCTGATGGCGTCCTCCATTTTCTCCAGGTCATCTGTGTTCATGCCCAGATCATCCAGGGTGTAAGTGCTGGCGCTCATGTCCAGGAGCCGCAGCACCACGTTCTCTCCGTAAATGGTGGGGATGCAGGATACGCGGACATTGATTTCCCGTCGGTTCATGGTGACTGTAAACCGACCGTCCTGGGGAACACGCGTCACTGAAATGTCCATGTTGGAAAGAATCTTGATTCGCGAGGCCAGGGCGGGCATCAGTTTTTTCGACGGGGCGGGCACTTCCCGCAGCCGGCCGTCAACCCGGAATCTGACCTGGACCCGGTTTTTCTCCGGGCTGATATGCACGTCGCTGGCTCCCTGGCCGACCGCCTGGGCAAGAATGGAGTTGACCAGTTTGATTACCGGGGCCTGGTCGGCCTGGGTCTCCAGGGCGTGGACATCCTGGTCTGCGGGGCGTACGGCGTCTTCTTCATCCCGGACCGCGGTGATGTCTTCGTCCACGCTTTTCATGACATCGTCCATGCCCCGGTACAGGCCGTACAGGGAATTGTACGCCTGTTCATAATCGGCTTCCGTGCATACAACGGGTTCAATTTCCAGGTTCGTCATGACTTCCAGGGAATCCAGCGCGTCAATATCCAGGGGGTCCGGGGTGGCAACCCGCAGAACGTTTCCGCCTTTTGCCACCGGGATCACCCTTTTATCCTTGGCTGTATCAGCCGAGATGATTTCTGCCAGGTTTAGGTCAATGGGGTATTGGGAGGGGTCATATCGGTCAATGCGCAGCTGGCGGCTGAGCATGTTCACAATATCATCTTCGCGGCAGATATTGTTGGCAACAAGAAACTGCCCCAGTTTCTGTCCGGTTTTTTTCTGTTCCTGGAGGGCGTTCTGCAGTTGATCTTCGCTTAGCAGGCCCTCTTCGATCAGCATCTCACCGAGGCGCTTTTTCTTTCTCAAAACCTGATCCTTTCCATCTTTTCACCTAAATTGAGCGTTTCAAATTTTTACACGGATCAATATTTTTTATTTTTTTAAGGAATTAAGTCATTTTCAGGTGTTAAAATTTGAAATCCTCCGGGATTTTCAATTTTGCCGCATCTACTGCCTCAGATGCAGTCTCGCATAGTCCACTATAGCTCGTCTGCATCTTCCTTGTATCTGCGGCAAACTTGAAAATCGCTC
>JAIPEJ010000191.1 GCA_021737225.1 Desulfobacteraceae bacterium | reverse complement strand
GATAAAGGAGGTCCGCCCGTGGACGAAGAAGAACGCATTTTTTTGTCCATTGAAGAGGCGATTTCCGCAATACGCAACGATTTCCGCCAGTATCCCGCCCAGAACCGCTTATTCCTGGAACTCTGCCCCCTGATCCTGGGCCCGGATACCGCTGTGGTGGAAGATGCCCGCTATAACGGCCTGTGGATATCCGCCCCCGAACGGCGGCATTTCAGCCGGATGCGCAAAATCAGCCCGCAGAAGCTGGCCCGCATCCTGCTTGATACCCTGGCAGCCCACCCCCCGACCATAGAAGTGATGGCCGAAATCTGCCGGCGCACCTTTGACGCGCAGGTAAAACCGGAAAGCAACGGCGCCGGCAGGGGCACCGGGCTGTGGGTGGATACCGGCATGACGCATTTCAAATGCAGGCAGTGCGGCCGGTGCTGCCAAGAACTGGATTACCGGCATGAACTGTCCGCGGCCGATTATCAGCTTTGGCAAAAGCTGGGAAGAACCGATATCCTGGAGCGGGTGGCCACCATCACCAGCGACGGCAGAATCGTTTCCTATGCCATATGGGTGGAGCCGGGCACCCGGCGATTTTCCCGGGTCTGCCCCTGGCTGGCGCCGGCCGATTCCCGGGACCCTCCCGGTGCATGGATCTGCCGAATTCACGATGTCAAGCCGGAGATCTGCCGGCAGTACCCGGGCTCGCGCAAACACGCCGCAATGACCGGATGCAGGGGTTTTGCCGGTTGAGGCGTATTATGGGGACATATTTAAAATCTGTCCCTGCCGGGAATCGGCCTTGCGGGTTAGCCGCAGTATCGTCGGAAAATCCGGTCCAGGGCGTTTTCATACCAGGCATTGAGCCGGTAGTCCGCGATAAACCCGTTGTGCCCGCCGTGGGCATGGACGATCAACCCGGTGAGATCATTGCGCTGCAGGTTGTAAAAATCGGCCACCGGGATCAGGGGGTCGTCTTCTGAAGTAACAATGGTGGTGGGCACGGCAATATCCACAAGCGCATCGTTTGTGAGGGTATAGC
The DNA here is from genome assembly GCA_021737225.1 of Desulfobacteraceae bacterium. Classification (GTDB taxonomy): domain Bacteria; phylum Desulfobacterota; class Desulfobacteria; order Desulfobacterales; family Desulfosalsimonadaceae; genus Desulfosalsimonas. Next base: position 4,391 of record JAIPEJ010000191.1, on the reverse strand, counting down.
TGCCGAAATACGTCTCCGGATCGGTAAACGGGCTGCAGCGCGGCAGCAGCGCCGCGGTCAGCCCGTATATGGTTTGATGGGAAGTGAGATCGGAAAAATCATACAATTCCGGATACAGTTCCTGGTTGCGCATCAGGGAACGCTTCCATTTTTTCAGGAAATAATACCGGTACAATAAGGTGAGGTCCGCACGGTTGGTGGCGCCCATGGGATCGAGCACCGGGCTGACCGCAGCCACGTGGCATAACTGCGGAATCGGCCGGCGGGCAAGTTCCCGTGCAATGCGCAAGGCATAATTGCCGCCCAGGGAAAAGCCGGCCACGAAAAACCGGCCGTTTTCCGCCAGGCCGGCAGCCTGGGCTGCGGCCTCAAAAACCTCGTCAAAAAGGGTCCCGAAAAACAGGCCACGGTTCAAATGATGGGAGTCGCCGTGATCCCGCAAATTCAGGCGAAAAATCGAATACCCCTGATCGAAAAGATACCTGCCCGTGGTTTTGACATACGTGGATTCCGCGCTTCCCTCCCATCCGTGGAGCAAAAGCACCAGGCCCTTATGCCGCTGCTGGGGCTGCGGCGAATAAAACCCCTGGAGCCGGACACCCTCTGCGGTTTCCAGGATCTGCACCCGTGTTGCCTCGTGCATGGCATGGCTGCCCCTTGCCCGGAACCGGGCACTTGCCAGTATTGACTGGACATGCGGCCCCTTCAGGCCGGGCGGCGGCACAAACTGCGGTTCCGTGGTCATAATGCACTCCTCCCTGGGAAAAGCTTGAATAAATGCACAGGAGCTTTTCTTTTATCTTTTTTAAACGTGTCTTTCAAGGAGGGAATGAATTGCCTGCACACCGACGGGGGAATCCCGGAAAACAGACATGGTCCCGGGACGGGGAAAAGCCGCCCGTAGCCGGGACCATGCCGTATGACGGGCTATCCTGCGGCAGGCTCGCCAATGGGAAGGACCGCCCGGCCCATGCTCTCGTTGATCACCTCGGCCATTGCCAGGTAAATGGCGCTGGCTCCGCACACGATGCCTTCATAGCCGGCGATCGTACCGATCACGGCAATTCCGGTCCAATCGTGGATGGCCAGCAGTAAAAAGAGGATCCAAAGCGTCAGAAAAATCGTCTGCAGCGCCCGGTTTTTCCTCAGGGTGGCAATATACATCAAAAACGTAAACAGCCCCCACATAATCAGATACCATCCCATAAAGCCGGGGGACGTGGCCTCGCTCAAGCCGAGTTCCGGCAGAAGAAGCAACCCGACCAGGGTCAGCCAGAAATGGCCGAACGAAAGAAAGGCCACAAACCCGAAGGTGTTTCCCTTGCTGTACTCGCATATTCCCGCAATAATCTGGGCAATGCCCCCGTAAAAAATACCCATGGAAAGCACCATGGCGCTGAGCGGAAAAAAACCGGCGTTGTGAATGTTTAGCAGTACGGTAGTCATGCCGAAGCCCATCAGCCCCAAAGGCGCCGGATTCGCATAGGTGTCCGCCATGTTCGTCCCCCTTTCTTCATTCTGTGCGTTTTTGTTATGAATCCTCGTTTGTAAACATTAACCCTGTTTACACCTTATGACCAGTCAATTTCAAGCCTTTTCCACCTGCGGTATCCTGTGCGCCCGGAAATACCGTCCGGTACGAATCCCGGTCCGCGGGCAGAAATCATTTGACAAGCCCCGGGCAAGACATTAAGTTAGGCAATCCTTGGTTCAACCCCCTGTAAGTTCGAGCATATTTGGTTGTAGATCAATTCAGGGCAATCGGGCGGAGGTACTGCAAAACCAACAGCTGCGCCGGCTCAGTCGGGACAGCTCCGGCACTTTAAGAAACTGTCCGGATAAAGCAATGGAAGCAAAGATACTGGCCTTAAACACCGGGCCGCAAACCGCCGATCTCCTCCAGCGCGTGATCACTGACAGCGGCTATGCATTTTTTACAGCCGCGGCCGCCGAAAAAGATCTTGACGGACCCTTTCCGTGTGAGCCAGACCTGCTTGTCCTTGAATCCTCAGGCAGCGGCGCTGCTGAAATCGGCTGGATTGAGGCTGTCAAAAAGCGGTTTCCGGATGCCCAGGTGGCAGTGCTCGCCGACGAGCCGGATCTGAAACAGACAATGATGCGCTTAAAAGACCGGGCAGACGAGTTTCTCGCCAAACCCGTGGACCCGACGCATCTTGAAATCGTGCTCACCCGAACCCAAAAAGCTGCCGCCCGCAAGGCGCGAATCAAGCAGCTTGAATCCACCCCTTCCCGGGAAGATCCGTCGCAAATCTCCGGTCTGCTGGAAACCGAGCGCTTTATCATCGTCAAGCAACTGGTGGATAAAATGTCACATTTTATCGGCCAGATTGCCCGGGACGTGGATGACGGCGTTCATTATTTTCACAGCACGCCCTATTTCGTTGCGATTCACGACTGCGACCTCAAAGTCGTGGCCAATAACACCACCTACCAGGAATACTTCGGCAACAGGGTCGGGGCGAGCAGCTGGGACATCTACCACGGAAAGGCCGCCGAACCGGACAACTGCCCGGTGTGGAGAACCGTTGAGACCGGCATGGTGCAAAGAAACAAGGCCGTGGTAAAGTACGCGGGAGGCAAAAAAGCGCCTGTTGTCGTCCATACCGCGCCCATCTACAACAATCACGGAAAGATGGAACTGGTGCTCGAGGTCGCGGCCGGGAGCAAGGAGATCCGGCAGCTGCGTAAGGAGCTGCGCACCACCCAGCAGAAGTATCAGAAGCTTTTTGACGAAGTGCCGGATTATATCGCGGTGCTGGACCGGAAATTCCGGATTACCGCTATTAACCGCAGATTCCAGGAGGAATTCGGCGACCGCACAGGAGGCAGTTTTTTCGATATTTTTTCCAAGAAAACCTTTTCGGAAAACGACTGCCCGCTTGCCCAGACCCTGGATGACGGAAAGGCGCGTCATGTCGAGACCGAACTGCTGACCCGGGACAACCGCAAATTCAACGTGATGCTCTCCACTGCCGCGGTCCACGATATCGGCAGCCACGTTTTTCAGATCATTGTCATCTTCAAGGACGTCACGAAACTGCGCCGCCTGGAAGACAACCTGTCCACCCTCGGGCTGATGTTCAGCGTGATCTCCCATAACATCAAGGGAATTCTCACAGGGCTCGATGCCGGCTTGTACCATATCGATTACGGGTTTTACAAAAACGTGCCGGGCCGCATTGAAGAGGGCCTGGAGGTGGCCACCCTGATGACAGAGCGCATCCGCAAGCTGGTCCTGGACGTGCTCTATTATGCCAAGCCCCGGGAACTTGAAGTCCAACGCGTGGATATCGCGGAACTGGCAGATGATGTCTGCCGGCAGGTCTGGCCGAAAATGGGCGCCCGGGATATTGCGTTTGTCTGTGACGTGGACCCCGAACCCGGCACGTTTGAAGCCGACCGGGACATTTTTCGATCCGTGCTGATCAATCTTCTGGAAAACGCCATGGAAGCGTGCATGGACCCGCACCTGGAACGCGAATTACAGGTCTGTTTTTCAGTCAGCAGGCAAGGCGATAATGTACGCTTTGCGATCACGGATAACGGTCCGGGCATGGATGCGGAGCAGAAAGATCAAATTTTCAGCAAATTCTATTCCACCAAGGGCAGCCGGGGCACCGGGCTGGGACTGTTTATCGCCCAAAAGGTGGTTGCCCAGCACGGCGGACAAATTCACGTGGAATCCGAACCGGGCGAAGGCACCCGCTTTACCGTGACCATGCCGGCGGCCGCAGGGGCAAACGCGTAAAGGCGACCCCCTCTTATTCATCTTCACCATCCTTGTGACCGCGGCCGGTTTTGGGCTCATACTTGTGATGCCAGGCCCAGTTTTCATAATACTCCCAACTGGCGATCCGGTTTAACTCCCGGATCTCACGGTCCTTTTCCAAAAGGCTGGAACGCAGCACGTCCCCGATGGAAAGCAGCCCCAGGTAGGCCTCGTTTGCCTTGACCAGAAGATGACGGATAAAAAGCCCCAGAAACATTTCCTCCAGCCGGTATATGGGCGTATCTGCTGACACGGCCACCAGCGCGGTCTGCATGTAATCGCCCACCGCGGCACGGTGCGGGTCAAAACCAGGCTCGAGCATGTTGTGGAGAAAATCACGCTCGGTCCAAATGCCGACAATCTGATCGTTTTTGCGCACCAGAATGGAGCCGACCCGCTCGCCGGCCATCCGGGCGGCAGCCTCCATGATCGTGGCGTCATGCGGGATTTCCACCAGGCGGGACGTTCTTTTTTCCCGTAAAATATCAGCCGCGGTTTTCATGGCCTCCCCCTTTTTGCCGCTATTTAGTGTCCATCCAGAGATCGGATAATTTGTTCAAGTTCAAGGAAGGCGAAAATTTTAACCGCAGGAATACTCTAA
>JAIPEJ010000190.1 GCA_021737225.1 Desulfobacteraceae bacterium | reverse complement strand
CACGGGCGGTCCGGCAAAACACTGGGCCTTTTCCATCCAGTCCCGGGCAACATCGCCGGTTACTTCGAGATGGGTGTCATCCACGTGCCTGCGCTGGACCACCACCAGGCAGAAGTCTTCGGCCGGCCCGCGCACGCGGTTTTTGGCATCCGCCGGGCCCCAGGCCCAGAGATCGCCCGACGGGCCGGTGACTTCCACCCGGACCGGTTCTTCGGGAACCTCCAGGCCGCGGTTGGCATATGTCCAGCCAAATGTCCGGACCCCCAGGAAGGCGATGTGGCGCAGCCGGTCCGTGGGGGTTCGCCGGATCCGCAGGGTGTCGAAAACGTCCTGTCCGTGGGCCCAGGTTTCCATCAGGCGCGCTGTGGCAAAGGAAAGCGCGCTCATGGGCGGGCCGTACCAGGGCAGGCGGTCTTTGGGGCCGCATCCGGCAAGCGCCTCCAGCATGATTTTCCGCTGCTCGCGCCACCACTGCATCAGTTCCGCCGGGGACATGTCCAGGCCCACGGTCTCGAGCGTTTTTTCAAAGGCGTCAAAGTCGTTTAACACTTCATCCAAATGCTGGTTAAACGCATCCGGCCGGGTGGCCGCCAGTGCGGCCCGGTCGTCAAAGTATGCCAGATGGCGGATTTCGTCCTTGATCCGCCAGTTCAAAAACGGGGTTTTCATTTCCCACTGATTTTCATCCAGGTCCGCGAGAACGCCTTCGAGTTCCTCGTGCTCGGCCTTGAGATCGTTGCAGATTGTTTCCATGCGCTTTCCTCCATTGCCTGGTGGCGGGCAAAAACCGCGTGCCCGGTCGACGGGACGGGTCTGTTACCGGCCCTTGAATTCCGGCTCCCGCTTTTCCATAAACGCGGTGATGCCTTCCCTGGCATCTTCTGTGCCGGAAACCTTCCTGATCTGGCCGACGAGAAAATCCAGGGCCTGTTCAAATGTCATGTCCCGCATCTGATGAAAAGCCTGCTTGCCGATTTTCATGCCAATGGGGCTTTTTTTGCTTAAATTCTCCAGTATGCCGTTTACCTCGCCATCGAGATGCTCCGGATCCACGACCCTGGTGACCATGCCCATTTCCAGGGCCTTTTGGGCGCTGAGTTTTTCGCCCAGAAGGATCATTTCCATGGCCTTCTTGTCCAGCACGTTTCTGAAAATCAGGGCGCCGATCATCATGGGCCACAGGCCCACGTTGACCTCGGGCGTGCCGAACTTGGCAGTGCTTGCAGCCACCACGATGTCGCAGGCGAGCATGAACCCGGTGCCGCCGGCCAGGCAGTAGCCGTTTACCCGGGCCACAGTGGGCTTGGGAAAGCCGGTAATGCGCTTTAACAGGTCGGCATAGGCCTGTTCCGGGTTTTCCACGGTTTCCCCGCCGGCGCCCCCCAGGTCCGCGCCCGAGCAAAACGCCCTGGCGCCGGCACCTGTTATACAGACCACCCTAACGGATTCATCGGCTTCGGCCGCATCCAGTTGCTTTTGGAACAGTTCAACGACCTGCGGGCTGATGGAATTGCGTCTTTCTTCCCGGTTGATGGTCAGCCAGGCCACCCGGTCTTTCACCTCGTATAAAAGTTCCGCACTCATATTGTCATCCTTTATCGCTTTTGTTTCAAATCAAAAATAAAAAGACCGGTGCAGTTGCGGAATTCATGCGCCTTGTTCTTCTGTTTCTTCTGCGGCCAGCTTGACCAGCAACTGCTTTGGCTTGACCTGGTCCCCGGCAGACACCAGAATCGATTCCACGGTGCCGCTTCGGGCGGCGGAAATTTGATGCTGCATCTTCATCGCTTCCACAACCGCCATGGTCTGGCCTGCCTCAACAGCCTGCCCCTCGCTGACAGAAACTTCCACAACCACGCCGTTCATGGGGGAGTAAATGTCTCCGGAGCCGGCGGCACCGGCTGCAGCGGCGATCTCCAGGGTGCGGTTCTCAAAAGAGAAATGACCGCTGCCGTCGTCGAGATAGAGCCGGTTTTCAAAAAAGGCAAACCCGGCCCGCCTGCGCACGCCCTGGTCGATATAGGCAACGGTATCACCGTCTGCCCCGGCCCATTGGAGCACCACCTCATGGTCTGCTATGGTGACTGTAAATTCGGCCCCTTTTTTGACAAGAAAGACCTCGTGGTCTTTGTCATCGCATCTGAGTTTAAAGCTGTACCTGTATGGCGCGGGCGTGTGCCAGTCCGTGTCAGGGGCGGCGGGCGAGCTGCCCTGATAGGTGAGCATTGCCGCCAGGGCCAGGGTTTTTGCAGACAGGGCGTCTTCTGCCATGCTGATGTCCTGGTTGAAATGCTGCTCGATAAAGGCGGTTGTCGCCTGTCCCTTGGCAAATACCGGGTGGCGTATGATGCGTTCCAGAAACAGCTTGTTGTTGTTGAGCCCGAGAAAAACCGTATCCTGAAGCGCCGCGGCCAGCCGGCGGCGGGCCTCATCCCGGTCAGCACCCCGGCAGATGATCTTGGCAACAATGGGGTCATAATAAGGGCTGATTTCCTGGCCGGCTTCAATGCCCGTGTCCACCCGGACGCCGCCGCGCTGCGGCACCTGCCAGGCAAGCACTTTTCCGGTCTGCGGCATAAACGACCTGCGGGCGTCTTCTGCATAAAGGCGGGCTTCAATCGCGTGGCCGGACAGCGCAATCTGCTCCTGGGCCAGGGGCAGGGCGCCGCCGTCAGCAATACGGATCTGCCAGGCAACCAGGTCCAGCCCGGTAATCATTTCCGTGACCGGGTGCTCCACCTGCAGGCGGGTGTTCATCTCCAGGAAATAAAAGTTCCTGTCCGCATCCACCATGAATTCGACCGTGCCGGCGCCGCGATATCCGCAGGCCTTGGCTGCGTTCACCGCGGCCTGTCCCATTTGCTGTCGAAGGGGCTCATCGACAAACGGCGAGGGGGCTTCTTCCACCACCTTCTGGTGCCGGCGCTGGATGGAGCAGTCCCGTTCTCCCAGGTACACCGCGTTGCCGAAGTTATCCGCAAAAACCTGGATTTCGATGTGCCTTGGTTCAACAATGGCCTTTTCAAGGATGAGCTCGTCGCTGCCGAATGTGCTCAGTGCCTCGGCACGGGCATTTTTGATGCTTTCGGCCAGTCTGCCCGCCTCTGTCACCAGGCGCATGCCGCGCCCGCCGCCGCCGGCCGAGGCCTTGACCATCACCGGCAGCCCGATTTTTTCCGCTTCTGCCAGCAGGGTTTCATCAGACTGGTCCGCACCCTGGTATCCCGGAACACAGGGCACGTCTGCGGCGATCAGGGTTTCTTTGGCAAGCCGCTTGCTGCCCATCAGTTCCATGGCTTCGGGTCCGGGGCCGATAAAGACAAGTCCGGCTTCGCCGCAGGCCCGGGCGAATTCGGCATTTTCCGCCAGAAACCCGTATCCGGGGTGAACCGCATCGGCTTCTGTCAGCCGGGCGGCCTCGATGATGTTTTCCTTTGCCAGGTAGGACTGTCCCGCAGCCGGCGGACCGATACATACGGCCTCGTCTGCAGCGGTAACGTGCAGGGCGTTTGTGTCGGCTTCGCTGTGGACCGCCACCGTGCGATAGCCCAGATTTTTGGCGGTCCGGATGATCCGCAGGGCGATTTCTCCGCGGTTTGCAATCAGAATTTTATTGATCATGATTTGTCTCCGGTTTTTCGGGATCGGCATCGGGTTCGGGTGTCGATTTCGATCCCGATATCGATACCGATCTGTATTTGGAGTTGATATCGTTTTAACAGCCCCTACATCCTTGCAATGCCGAAAGTATTTCTCCTGACCCTACGAATTTCGGATTCCCGGCAGATCCCGAGCACAAAGGCCAGGATGCGCCGGGTGTCCCGCGGGTCAATCAGGCCGTCGTCCCACAGCCGGGCGGTGTTGGCCAGCGCATGGGAGCGCTCCTCCAGGGCCTGCCGGGTGTCTGCCTCGATCTGGTCCAGGAAGTTCTCATCCACCTGTCCGGCCTTTTCCATGCGGGCGTGGGCCACCTGGCGCAGCACGCTGCCCGCCTGGGCCGGTCCCATGATCGAGACCACGCTGCGGGGCCAGGCAAATACGAAATCCGGCCCCATGCCACGGCCGCACATGGCATAGTTGCCCGCCCCGTATGAGCCGCCCACGATCACCGCGATTTTAGGGACAGTGCAGTTGGTCACCGCCTGGATCATCTTGGAGCCGTGTTTGATGATGCCCAGGCGCTCCGGCTCGGTGCCCACGAGAAAGCCGGTGGTGTTGTGCAGAAAGATCAGCGGCGTGCCCGATTGCTCGCAAAGCTGCATGAACTGGGCGGCCTTGGCCGCGCCGTCCGAGGTGATGGGCGCATTGTTGCCAAGTATGCCGCAGGCATGGCCGTGCAGCTCGATAAAGGCGCAGACCGTGCCCTGGTCGTATTCCGGCTTGAAGTCCAGGATGTCCGACCCGTCGGCAATCCGGGCGATAATCTCGCGGCAGTCATACGGGATTTTGGGGTCTGCCGGAACCACGCCGATCAATTCCTCCGGGGAATAGAGCGGCGCCTGGAAATCCTCTGTCTCAATTTTCGGCATGTCCTTGTCCCAATGCAGCTTGGCCACGATTTCCCTGGCAATGCGGATGCCGTCGGAATCGTTTTCCGCCAGGTAGTCGGATACCCCGGAAACCTCGCAGTGCAGCTCGGCGCCGCCGATCTCCTCGTCGGTGGCGATCTCGCCGGTGGCAGCCTTGAGCAGCGGGGGGCCTGCAAGATAAACTGTAGATTGGCGGCGGATCATGACGATGTAGTCGGACAATCCCGGCTGGTAGGCTCCGCCCGCGGTGGCGCTGCCGTGAACCACGGTGATCTGTGGAATTCCCGCAGCCGAGAGCCTTGCCTGGTTGGCAAAAAAGGCTCCGGAATAGCCGAACATGTCGCCGGCTTCCCGCAAATCCCCGCCTGCGCTCTGGGCCAGCACGATCAGGGGCATTTTTTTGTTCAGCGCGATCTGCTGCATGTTCATCCGCTTTTCCGCGCCAAACCGCGAGATGCTGCCGCCCTTTGTCAGAAAATCGTCCACGTAAACCGCGCACCGGGTGCCCTGGACATAGCCGATACCGGCAATACAGGTGCCGCCGGCAGCAGAGCCGTCCGTGTCGTTTCCCTGCATGTAGCCGGCAAGCGAATAAAGCTCCAGAAACGGCGCGCCCGGGTCGAGCAGCAGGTTCAGTCGCTCGCGCGGGCTGATGTAGCCTCTTTTGCGGTAGCGCGGAATCTTGGCTTCCGCCGTGTCCAGGACGCGCTGCTCGATGTCGCGGACCTCCCGGACGCCTGCCTCCATGTGTTCCCGGTTGGCCCGGAATTCCTCTGACTGCGGATTGATCTGGGACTGGAAAACTGGCATAGGTGCTTTCCTTTACGCTGGTTTACAAAATATGTTTGGATATGATTTCGTTCATGATTACATGCGTGCCGCCGCCGATGGAATA
>JAIPEJ010000189.1 GCA_021737225.1 Desulfobacteraceae bacterium | reverse complement strand
GACCGTCCTCAATTTTTCAGCCCTCTGGGAAAAACCCGATCTTCAACGCAGAACCGCGTGCTTCGCTTGCCGGGGCTGCCGCATGTCGCTGCACGAGAAAACCCTGACCGATTTCATCGGGTTGGATTCAGGTTTCTTTAAACTATGTGATTTATCTTTAAACCACGAGGGTTTTGAAACTTTCATGAATTCGATAGGGAAAACTGCCGAGGGGTTGGTTCAGGCCTGGACGGCGGGGTGGTTTGCGCAGATGCATCGGGCGCGACAGCGGACGGCAGATGCGCAAACTTCCCCGCCAGCCCGACCCTGCGAAAATCCGTGAAGACCCGAATTTCTTATTCGCAGAGGACAAGGAAGTTCCAAAACAAAAAAACGATACCACCTGACCGATTCTTGACAATCCGGCCGGCAGCAGATATTGGATATCTCAACGAAAAACAACCCGAAAAACACGACACAGCGAAATATTGTCATGAACCAGGAAGACCAGGAAAAAAGCGCAGTTGAAAAAGCCGGCGAGGATCTGTTCAATTTTGCCGTGGACCGGGAAGACGTCAAGGAACTCATGGGCCAACTGCCGGAATCCGCAGACATTGACGCCACGACCGTTGAATACGAGCTGCCGGTCTTAAAAATCATCAGCACGGGCTGGTCCGTGGCCTACCTGCTGGAAAACAGCCCGCACAAGACCCCGCTCATGGATGTCTACTGGAACGCGGTGCAGCAGTTCTCCCGGAGCCTCTCGGAAACCGCCGGCCTGATGACCGGACAGGACATCAATTATTTCGACCTGGTCAAAAAACGGTTTGACACCTACCTGGCAGCCATGAACGACAACCCGCAGGCCAAGGATCCGGCCGCGGTCATCGGCCCGGAGTTCGCCCGCGCCTGCGGCAACGCCGACGACGTGTTCACCGTGCTGATCGGATCGCGCATGTTCGTTGGCACCCTGAACTGCGTCAGGGAGTACCTGAAAGCTTTTTCCCTGCTTTAGGTTCCGACTGCATCAGTCTCCGCGGCATTCCAGCCACGCAAACTGGTATGGCGCCAATTCCAGCCCGCCTCCGTTTTCAATGCTTCTGCCCGTGACCCGGTCGGCAAACCGGGTGGCCGCAGTGACCGCGTTTAACTGCTGCTGGGCCACTTCCCGGGGATGCTCTGAAAAATTATTGAGGATCAGCAGCTTCTGATCCCCGTACTCCCGGATAAACCCGAACACATGGGGATTTGCCGTATCAATGACCTCCATGTTCCCGTTTCGCAGGGCGGGCAGCTGCTTGCGCAAACCGATCAGGCCGCTCAGTTCGTTAAAAAACCGCCACTGCAGGGCGTCAGCGTCTGCCACGCCGTCCCCGGCTTCCCACCGCTGGCGGGCCCGGTGCACCCAGCGGCTGTCGCTTGCCTTGGCCGGATCCGAAAGATAGGTATAATCGTTTAACATGCCCCACTCGTCTCCCAGGTAGATCAGGGGGATGCCGCCCGCACTGAGCATGATGCTTCTCAGCAGATTGATGCGCCCGACCGCTTCTTCGATCAGATCCGGATCCTCCTGCTCCAGTCCGTATTCCAGACCGGCCAGGGATGCCAGGGTCCCGGAAATGCGCATATCCCCGGTATCCGGGTTGTACTGAAACGGCAGGCCCCGGGCAAAAGACCCCGGAAATCCGCCGGTATAAAACCGGTTTAAAAACTGCCGGTGCGCATGGGGATCGATGCCCACCTCCCGCGCATCATTGTCGTCAAAGGTCCAGCCGATATCATCGTGACAGCGCAGGTAGTTCACCCAGGCGCATTCCGGATGAACGCGGGAGCGCTTCCACATGGCGTGATTGAGCAGCTTGACCTCGCGGGTGGCCAGCGCCTCCCACAAAAGCGCCATGAGCAGCGGATTATAGGAAAGCTGACACTCCTCCGGAGAGATGTAGCGGAGCACCTCGTCGGGATGCACGATGGCCTCGGATTTAAACAGCAGGCCGGGCGCGGCGATCCGGGCCACGGCGTTAAATGCCTGCACCAGCATGTGCGCTTCGGGCAGGTTTTCGCAGCTGGTTCCCAGGCGTTTCCAGATAAAGGCGACTGCATCCAGGCGCAGCACCTGTACGCCCTGGTTGGCTAAAAACAGCATCTCTTCGGCCATGGCCCGGAACACGGCCGGGTTGGCGTAATTCAGATCCCACTGAAAACTGTTGAACGTGGTCCACACCCACGTGCCGGTCTCCTCGTTATATGTAAAGCACCCCCGCCGCACATCCGGAAAAATATCGCGCAGGTGGTGCTGGTACTGATCCGGCATGGTGCGCTCATCAAACATCAGGTAATATTCCCGGTAATCCGGATCGCCTGACTTGGCCCGGCGGGCCCAGATATGATCATCCGAGGTGTGGTTTAACACGAAGTCAAGCACCAGACTGATGCCTTCCTCGTGCAGGATCCGCGCCAGGGCTGAGAGCTCCTCCATGGTGCCGATATCCGGATTGATGGCCCGGTAGTCGCTCACCGCGTAACCGCCGTCGCTGCTGCCGTGGGGCACGGCAAACATGGGCATCAGGTGCAGGTAGGTCAGGCCGAGCTTTTTGAAATATTCGATATGATCGTGCAGTCCGGCCAGGTTGTCGCTGAACAGGTCCACATAAAGCACGCCGCCGACCATCTCCTGGGACTGGAACCACTGGGGATCGGCTTCCCGGTGCGCATCCAGCGCCTTTAAATATTCCGGGCGATCGGCCCAGCTGCGCGCGGCCATGATCAGGATCTGCTCCAGGTGGTAAAAAAAATCATACTGCCATCCATAAAGCTGCACCAGTATCCGGAACAGCCGCTCCCAGTACAGCCTCAGGCGGCGTTCAAAATTCTGCCAGAGCCGCTCGTATTTTTCATCATAAGGTCCCATGGCCGTGCGGACCCGCGGGAGCAACCGCTCCAGCGCTTTTTCCGCGTGCCGGGGGATCCATTCTCCGCTGCCATTCATCGCTGCTGTGGCCTCCAGACAAACGCATTGGGGTTCCACCGATTCACAGGGAATCCGGAAAAGACCGCAAAAATAAACGTTTTCCCGGGCATGTCAAGGGCAAACTGAAGCAGGGATAAGGTTATAATTTTACAGCTTATATTATCTCCGGCCCGTGGGCCTGTCAAACCCTGCCTGTTGAAAAACCGGCAGGGGGGATTACATTTTTATTTTAAAATCATCCTTTTTTTCCGCAACGCCGTCAGGACAATGAAGTGCAATTTCGCAAGAGCGAAAAAAAGGATTTCCTGGGAAGTCCTGAAAATGTTTATGCTTGCCAAGCACTAAAAATATAAGATTTTGATTTTACTTAAACACTTAACACTGCCTGCAAAAAAGACTTTTTACAGGCTTTTCATCCTTTATTTTTCAACACCAGGAGGACGTCCATGACTGCTCAGCGCCTCAATGCGAAGCAGGTTCACCATTCCTGTGACCCGGAAAAATTTTCATTCCAGACCACCGCGGATATCGATCCGCTCGAAGAACTCAGTGAAGCCCTGGCTCAGCCGAGAGCCGTGGAGTCCCTGAAATTCGGCACTGGCCTGCAGCGCTACGGGTTCAACATTTTTGCCCTGGGACCGCCCGGCACGGGGCGGCACAGCATGGTCCGGCAGACCCTTGACAAGCGGGCAAAACAAGCCTCTACCCCTTCGGACTGGTGCTATGTGAACAATTTTGAAGAAACCAGCCGGCCGAATATCCTGGAATTTCCCGCTGGCCAGGGCGGGAAATTCGCAGATGACATGAAATCCACGATCCTGGAGGCCCGAAATGCCCTGAAGGCCTCGTTTGAAAGCGAGGAATACCAGAACCGCCTCCAGGCCGTACAGCAGGAATTCAAGGACCAGCAGCAGAAAGCCTTTGAGGACGTCAACAACAAGGCCAAGGAAAAAGGCCTCTCCCTGGTGCGCACGCCAAACGGCATCGCATTTGCGCCGCTCAAGGATGACGGCGAAGTCATGCCGCCCGACGAATACCAGCAGTTGCCCGAAGACCAGCGCCGGGAAATCGAAAAAAAGATCGAGGAAGTCCAGGAAGAATCCCAGAAGGTGTTTCAGAAAATCCCCCGCTGGCAGAAGGAAATCCGTCAAAAGATCCAGGATCTCAACAATGAAGTGGCCCGCTACGCTATTTCCCCCCTGATCGACGAGCTCCGGAAAAAATACGCGGATGACGGCAAAATCAGTGCCCACCTGGACGCGGTGGAAAACGACATCCTGGAAAACCTGCAGATGTTCATGACCGGCGGCCAGCAGGGTCAGGGCGGCTCCGGCGGCGGCGCCCTGGCCCAGCTTCAGCAGCAACAGCAGCAGGGCTATCTCAGCGGCGAGGACACGGACATGGATTCTCCGGCCACCCGGCGCTACAAGGTCAACCTGCTGGTAGACAACAGCCGGCAGGAAGGCGCGCCGGTGGTATACGAGGACAATCCCACGTATGCCAACCTGGTGGGCAAAGTGGAGCACATGTCCCAAATGGGGACCCTGATCACGGATTTCAACCTGATCAAGTCCGGGGCACTGCACCGGGCCAACGGCGGATTCCTGATTATTGACGCCCGCAAGGCACTCACCCAGGCCGGGGCCTGGGAAGGTTTGAAACGGGCGCTGCGATCCGGCCAGATCCGGATTGAATCGCTTGCCGAGATGTTCAGTCTCATGAGCACCATGACGCTTGAGCCGGAGCCCATCTCCTTAAACGTTAAGGTGGTGATGATCGGCAGTCCGTATGTCTATTACGTGCTGCAGCAATACGATCCCGAGTTCGCTGAGCTCTTCAAGGTGGCGGCGGATTTTGACGTGCAAATGGACCGCGACAGCGGCAACCAGGACATGTACGCCAAGCTGCTCAAGACCATCATCAGAAGGGAAGAACTCCGGCATTTTGACCGGGCGGCGGTCGGAAAAATGATTGAGCAAGGTTCCCGTATGGTCGGTGACGGCGAGAAAATGAGCACCCGGATTCAGGAGATCAGTGACCTGATGGTGGAATCCGACTACTGGGCCGGACAGAACGGGAACCAGCACGTCAGCGCCCGTGATGTGGAAAAGGCCGTGGATTTTCGAACTTATCGCTCAGACCGCCTGCGCCAGCGCATCCACGAGGAAATCGAGCGCGGCACGCTGATGATCGACACCGACGGCGAGAGCACCGGACAGGTCAACGGCCTTTCCATTCTGAACCTGGGTGATTTCATGTTCGGCCGGCCCAACCGCATCAGCGCCCGCATACAGATGGGAAAGGGCGAAGTCATTGATATCGAGCGGGAAGCCAAGCCCAGCGGCCCCCTGCACTCCAAGGGCGTGCTGATTCTCTCCGGGTTTCTCGGGGCCCGGTATGCCGTGGAGCGCCCCCTGTCGCTGAAAGCCTCCCTGGTATTCGAGCAGTCCTATGGCGGCATCGAGGGCGACAGCGCTTCTTCGGCTG
>JAIPEJ010000188.1 GCA_021737225.1 Desulfobacteraceae bacterium | reverse complement strand
CGGAGGAAAAGAAAACGTAGGGCGCCACCCCGGATTTTTTTATTCTTTTGATTGTTTTGTCACAAACCCGCTGCTTAGCAGCGGATTTCAAAACTTAAACAGACATGCTTTGCGGGTGGTTGCCTACTCCATGATTTCCGGGGGTGATATGGCATGCAGGATCATGTCAAAAACTTCTTCAGCGTAGGCAGTGATACGGTCGAAGCCGCCGACAATCACCACGGAAAGGGTCAATTCATCAAGGGTGCCGAAATAAAGGTCCCGCGCGGCCTCAAGGTCCAGGTCCCGGCGAAAATAACCCTGGGAAGCCCCTTCCTTCAAAATGCCGGCCAAGCGCGCACTGTATTCCCGAAGGGAATGATAATGCGGAGATCTGTAAAAACGCATGTTGCTCCTGAGCTCGGTGGTCAGCAAGTAGTAATAAGCCGGGAAATCCCTCGCTGAACGTATCTGGTGCAGAAGGAAAGTGCGCAGCCGGTGAACGGGCGTGTCCTGATTGGCGAGATCAGCATCCACGGATTCCACGAGATATCCCTTCATCGCAGCCTCCGGGATTGCATAGAGCAGATCCTGTTTGTTTTTAAAATGTTCATATATGGTGGGCTCCGTAACCCCTGCCCGTTTTGCAATTTTAGAAATGGTGGCCTGCTGAAACCCCGACTCGTAAAATTCATATAGTGCCGCAGTCAGGATGTCGCGCCGTCTGCCGTTTTCCACCCGGATCACCTCTTTTTGCGGGTAATTTTCAGCAAACAGGGCGCCCATGAAAAGCTCATAGAGCCTACCAGCCCGGGATACAAGCTCGAGGGGCTTTTCGAGCACAACTTTGGAAAGGATCATGTGGTGCATTGTTCCAAATACCATTATTTCTGCCAACTCGGGCCGCAACCGGGGAGTGAAGACGCCTGATCGAATGCCTTCCTTGATAATTTCGAGCAGTTCGTCTCGATAGGCCAGCAAAGACCGGCAAGCCGGAGAGTTTCGGTATCTGGGGTTGTTTAGCAGTTCAAGGGAAAAAAGTCGCGAATATGCGGGGTTTTCCTGGAAAGCATACAGGTGATGCCACAGAAACTTCCGGAACCGATTGATAACCCCTTCAACGCCCAGGAAATGAACCTTGAGATCGCGCCGGAGCGCCTGCGTAAACTGGTCGGCCAGGCTGAAGAGGATGTCTTCTTTATTCTGGAAATATTCATAAATGGTTGCTTCGGGTACATTGGAAGCGGACGCAATCTGCGAAATGGTCGTTTTGTCGAAACCGTTGGTGGAAAATGCCTCCAAAGCGGTGTTTAAAACCGCGTCTCTCCGCTCGTTCCTGTCGATTCGGTTTTGTTTCACTTTTGTCGTCATATCTGTCCTCTATTGAACGTTCTGCCTTCTGCTGCGGGCTGGGAATGATTTATGCATCGGTAAAGCTCATCTCTTATAACAGGGTCTTTTACATTACAAATCAATAAATGAAAAGATGAGATTTTGCATTTTTGACTATCAATGTATTTTTTTCATTGTTTTAAATGTTATTCGATCTTTTTCTTGACATAACTTTTAAACCAATGCTAATCGATAAATTATCATTCGGGAAGCTTTTGACAACAGTAAAAAGGATGGAGACGGTTTTTCATGAACGATTTCCTGAAACCTCAAAAACATGCCCTTGTGGAAAAAATTCGTCAGTTCCTCAAGGAAAATTGTCCCCCTGAAACGATCCGGGCTTTTGAGGCCTCTGAATTGCCGCCACTGGATATCCGTGATAAAATGAAAAACTTAGGTATATTCGGGTACACGATACCGGAAGCCTATGGGGGGGCGGGTGTGCAATTAAGCTCGGCTGCTGTAGTGGTTGAGGAATTATCACGGGTGTGGCCGGCATTGGCATGGATCTACATCGGGTCCGTTTTTTACGGTGGATCAAATATCGCAAACCTTGGCACTACAGAACAAAAGGAAAAATTTCTGCCGCTTCTTGCGCGCGGGGATCTGATGATGGCATATGCCCTGACCGAACCAGAGGCCGGCAGCGATACCACCGCCGCTCAACTGACAGCACTGCCAGAGGGCGATGAATTTGTCATCAGCGGCAGCAAAACTTTTATCTCCCTGGCAGACAAAGCAGACTGGCTGATCACGCTGACCCGCACAGATCCCGATGCCCCGCAGCGAAAAGGCCTTTCAATGTTTTTAATTCCCAACGGGGTCAAGGGGTTGAGTTTTAACAAGATTCCCAAACTCGGGTATCTAAGTTCCTCTCTTTGCGAAGTCTTTTTCGACAGTGTCCGGGTGCCTGCGGAAAACGTACTGGGAGGCCCTGAAATGCTTAATCACGGGATGTCTCAACTTCTCCAAACACTGGATGTTGAGCACATGGAGATTGCCGCCTGCGGTGTTGGGGTTGCGCAAGGCGCATTGGACCTTGCATTGGCATACGCCAAACAACACAAACGGGACGGGATCCCCATGATGAAAAACCAGAGCATCACCCACAAATTGGCTGAAATGGCGACGCAGTTACATGCCGCGCGTCTTATACTCTATAATGGATGTCAACTGCTGGAAAACCGGCAGCCGGCATCTCAAGAGGCGACCATGGCCAAATATTTTGCCGCTGAAACAGCCAAGCACTGCACCACCGAGGCTATGCATATATGCGGAGAAAAGGGGGATGATACGGATCAAGAAATTCAACGCCTGTTCCGTGACTCACTGGTCCTTAGTATCGGGGGCGGAACCAGCCAGATTCTTAAGAATATGATCGCCGCCCATCTCCGCCATTGATGAGCGAAAAGCGTCAATAAGGCCGCAGTGTTCGAGATGCGTGTATGAAATCGTAAACTGCATTCAGAGGAGGCAGCATGGCAACGCAAGATTATGATGTCGTAATTATCGGCGCCGGGTTGGCCGGGCTTACTGTGGGGACAATCCTGGCCTGCCAGGAAAAGCGCAAGGTCCTTATACTTGAGCGTGAAAACTTTGTGGGGGGGCGTATTGTCAGTTTCATGGGCCAGGATGGAGATTTTTTTCTCTATGGTAAAAAACTGGGGCTCAATGGATTCAAAAAAGCACTGAGTTCGGTCAATACCTGGGTCACGCACGCCGAGCCCGACCTTGAAACCATTATGGAAAAACATCTGCTCGACGGATACAGCTTTGAGGCCGGGGGGCATGCAACGTTCTGGGGGCGCCATGGCCGGGTTGGATGCCTGCTGGACTATCTGGGGATCTCGCTCGATCTGCCGGGCAATGAAGGATTTACCGTAATCGATCCGGACCAGGAAGGCGTTTTCCCGGTTGAAAGAGGCGGGGCTTATGACTGGATGAGCAAGGAGTCCAACCGGACTGCGAAAGCTTTGCTCCGGGAAATGCTGATTGCTGACGAAGCAACCCTGGATAAGTGGGATCGCATTTCGTTTGATCAATGGCTCAATGAGCGGACTCAGGACCGCAAGGTTTATGAATTTCTCGCGGCTGTTGCTTCCATACATATGGTTATGGGGGAGCCCAAAATGATTCCGGCCGGGGATTTTATTCGGTTTATGAATACGGCCGGTAAAATCGGGATGAACCTGATTTCAGGCTCTACAGGAATTGTTCCCAAGCCCGGGTTTGTAAAAATTGCCGAAAAAATGGCGGAAAAAATCACCTCCTGCGGCGGGGAGGTTATCACCGGTGCGGAGGTCAATGAAGTCGTGTTGGAAAACAAAAAGGTGACCGGTATTCGGGCCGGCACCCCGGAGGGGGAAAAAACATTTTCTGCCGACATGGCTGTATGCACTGTACCCATTAAAAAGATATGGCAATTTCTGCCGAAAAGCGTCCTGCCCGAATCGTTGGTGAAAAAGGTTGATCAGGAGTTTTTCAGCGTTGGCATGCTTACCGGGTTGCTAGGCGTCAATTATGACGTGTTCGGCGAGGCCGGCATGAATCCGAAGAGCTGGCTCCTGGTGCCGGCAATTATTAAAGCTGAGGAAGGCTACATTGGCGATGTGGACATTATATCCATCATGCCAAGCAACTTTGCGCCATCCCTGAGTCCGGAGGGAAAATACTCCCTGGCTTACTCAATTGCGCTGACCGAAGGGGAATTGCGGGATAAGAAAAAGGTTGATCGGGTTATTAATGCCGCAAGACAGCTGTTTCACAGGAGATTTCCGCCTTTGAAAGACAATACGCTTTGGGAGATCTGGACATGCTCTGACAAAGGCTTTGGGGACTGGCCGCCGGTGGGGGAGCGGCGCCCGGCCACGACCCTTCCGGGCCTAGAAAATCTCTTTTTCGCGGGTGACGGATATGGTGAAAATAATTGGGGCAGCGGAATGGACGCTGCCATTTACTCCGGACTCCTTTGCGTGGATACAATAACCCAGGATGACTACGCAAAAAAAGTGCTGCCGGAATATCACCGGTAAAATGCCCGTCTGTAAACCGGGGGAAGGTCAGCGTCATGATGACTCTCAGACAGTTTAATCAAGGAGAACGCCAATGATACTCTCATCACAAGAAGCC
Organism: Desulfobacteraceae bacterium; assembly: GCA_021737225.1. Lineage (GTDB taxonomy): Bacteria > Desulfobacterota > Desulfobacteria > Desulfobacterales > Desulfosalsimonadaceae > Desulfosalsimonas. The sequence goes on along the minus strand of JAIPEJ010000188.1, from coordinate 981 downwards.
ATTCATGATCTTACAAAAAATGGATACTGGGGGAATACGACGGTCATCGACCTGCTTTACGAAAAAGCCGCCGCCAGCGCTGAGCAGGAAGCATTGGTGGACCCTTACAACAAGGGCGACCTCGTGGGCACGGATCCCAAGCGGCTCACCTACAAGGAGCTTGTTCGCGGGATTGATCAGTTAGCAGTGCAATTTTTAGACTGGGGCGTCAAGCGGGATGATGTCATCATTGTTCAGCTTCCAAATATCATGGAACTGACCCTGGCCATATTCGCCGCAGCACGTGTGGGCGCCGTTGTCAGCCCGATTCCGGTCCAGTGGCGAGCCCATGAAATCCGCCACGCAGTCAGCCTTACAGATGCGGTTCTTTGCGTCACCTCTCACAGTTTGATGGGATTTGACCATGTCGAACTATTCCAGTCCAGCCTTCCCCAGAACACGAGTCTTCGCAGATATGTAACGGTGGGCAAGGGCTCCGCCGAAGGAGCGGTCAACATAGATGACATCCTGGCGCCATCTGCCGGTGAAAATGATGCTGCAAGGCGTCTTGACGGCCTTCAAAGCGGGGCCAATGACATTTTTACCATATGCTGGACCTCCGGTACGGAAGCTGCTGCCAAGGCGGTTCCCCGGAGCCACAATCACTGGCTGGCCATCTCCAGTGCGGTGGTGGAATCATTTCTTAAGCCCGATGAGGAATGCACTTACCTCTCTCTTTTTCCGACCATCAATATGGCCGGACTCGGGGCCGTATTAATCCCCTGGGTAATGACTGGTGGCAAAATGATTCTCCATCACCCCTTTGACCTGGGCATCTTTCTTAAACAGATTGTCGGGGAAAAGGTTTCTTATACGCTGGCCCCGCCGGCTCTTCTGGACAACCTGGCCAAGTCGGCTCAGTGGGCGGAAATGGACAAGGGCGCACTGAAGGTCATCGGCAGCGGCTCGGCTCCGTTGTCCACCTGGATGGTGAAGACTTTT
>JAIPEJ010000187.1 GCA_021737225.1 Desulfobacteraceae bacterium | reverse complement strand
CCTTTTCGTCAATATCCCGGGTATGCTCCCGCTGAAAGGCCAGTGCTTTTTCATAGAGCCGGGATTGCATCTCGTCAAGTATGGTGTCAATTTCGTCCACGAACGCGTCTTTCTGCATGGACATGCTGTCTTTTCGGTCCTTGTCCCGCCTGGAAACGTAGACCGCATCCTTGGCGATGTCCTTGGGACCGATTTCCACACGCAGGGGGATGCCTTTTTTGATCCATTCCCAGTTCCGCGCGCCCCCGATATTGCGTTCGTCGATTTCCACACGCACGGGGGTGCCGTGGTAGTTTTTCCGCCGGAGTTTTTCCGCCAGTTCCCGGGTAAAGGCCATCACCTTTTCATTCTCATCGACATTCTTGAGAATCGGCAAAAGCACCACGTGGGATGAAGCCACCCGGGGCGGCAGGACAATGCCGTTGTCATCGCTGTGGGTCATGATCAGGCCGCCGATCAGGCGGGTGGAAACCCCCCAGGAAGTCGTCCACCCGAATTCCTCGGTTTCCATGGCGGATTGAAATCGAATCCCGGATGCCCTGGCAAAGTTCTGCCCCAGAAAATGGGAAGTGCCGGCCTGCAATGCTTTTCGATCCTGCATCATCGCCTCGATGCAGGTTGTCATCTCCGCGCCGGGAAATTTTTCCGCTGCTGATTTCTCTCCTGTAATCACCGGCATGGCCAGGTATTCCTCGGCCATCCGTATATATACGTTAAGCATCATGTAGGTGCGGTCAATGGCTTCCTGGCGCGTGGCATGCACGGTGTGGCCCTCCTGCCACAAAAATTCGCTGGTCCGCAGGAAAATCCGGGTGCGCATCTCCCAGCGCACCACGTTTGCCCACTGGTTAATGAGCACCGGCAGATCCCGGTAACTTCGAACCCACCTGGAAAAAGCGTCTCCGATAATGGTTTCCGAGGTGGGCCGCACGATCAGGGGTTCGTTGAGCTTGCCGGCAGGCACCAGGCTGCCGTGTGCATCCTTTTCCAGCTTGTGGTGCGTGACCACGGCGCATTCCTTGGCAAACCCTTCAACGTGCCGGGCTTCTTTTTCCAGGAAGTTTACCGGGATAAAAAGCGGGAAATAGGCGTTTTTCACGCCCGTGGCCTTGAACATGTCATCCAGGGCGCGCGATATGTTCTCCCACAGGGCATATCCCCAGGGCTTGATCACCATGCACCCCCGGACCGGGGAAAGCTCGGCCAGGTCCGAGGCCCGGATCACCTGCTGATACCATTCCGGATAATTTTCCGCCCGGGTGGGGCGGATTGCGGTTTCGTCCTTTTTTGCCATCAGTATACCTCATCGGGAAATTCTGCGTTTATTGCCTCAGCCCCAATAACATTCCGTTCAATTTGCAGGGGATTAACGTTCGGATGTGTTCAGTGTTAAGTTTTAAGTGATTAAGAAAATAAGGATAAAATCCTTTTTTATCTTAAAACTTAACACTTAACGCACTTAAAACTGAATCACTTAACCACTTTCTTTTTCTTCCATCTCTTCTATCGCCGCCAGCAGTTCTTCAGCCAGCCGGTTTTCGGGAAACTTCTTGACGACCTTCCCCTTTTTAAACAGCACGCCCGTGCCGTCGCCGCCGGCAACGCCGACATCCGCCTGCCGGGCCTCGCCCGGCCCGTTAACCGAGCATCCCATGATCGCCACCTGAATCGGGCTGCGGCTGGTTAAAAGGGCCTTTTCCACGGTTTCTGCAATGGAAAACAAGTCGATCCGGCATCGCCCGCAGGTGGGGCACGAGATAATTTCCGGCCCGCGGCGGCGAATGTCCAGTGCCTTTAAGATCTCGTATCCCACCCGGACTTCTTCGACCGGGTCCCGGGTCAGGGACACGCGCAGGGTATCGCCGATGCCGTCGAGCAAAACCGTGCCGATGCCCACGGCGGACTTAACGATCCCGGAATACAGTCCGCCGGCCTCGGTAATCCCGACGTGCAGGGGTACATCGGTTTCCCGGGAAAGCAGGCGATAGGCATCGATTGTCTGCAGCACGTCCGAAGACTTGATGGCCACCTTGATTTCGTGAAAATCCATTTCCGCCAGGTCTGCGATTTGCCGCAGGGCGCTTTCAACCAGTGCCCGGGCCTCTGGGCCGCCGTATTTTTCCCGCAGGTCCCGGTCCAGGGAACCTGAATTCACACCGATGCGGATGGCAATATCGTGATCCCGAGCTGCCCGGACCACTTCCCGGACCTTCTTTTTGGCGCCGATGTTGCCGGGGTTGATCCGCAGGGCGTCAGCCCCGGATTCTGTTGCGGCAATGGCCAGCCGGTGGTCGAAGTGAATGTCCGCGATCAGGGGTATTTGAATTTGTTTTTGAATGCCTGCAATGGCCTGTGCCGCCTCCGCGTCCGGCACGGCCACCCGGATGATTTCGCAGCCTGCCGCTTCCAGGCGTCGGATCTGGGAAACAGTGGCCTCCACGTCCGCAGTAGGGGTATTGGTCATGGACTGTACGGCAATCGGGGCGTCCCCCCCGACGGATACCGACCCCACGCGGATTTGTCGGGTTTTTCGACGCTTTATGGACAACGGCATTACGAATTCCTGAAAAATATTGAATCATACGATCCTGCGGAGGCGCAAGAATGTAACCGCCTGCATATTCATTAATAACTAACAAAGGGGGGTCTGATGTTCAAGATAAAAGAGAGGCGCTTGGTATTTCCCGTGAGGCCGCGTGCTTTTTTTGCAGGGCCGCACAAAGGCGAAAGCTTATGAGCGGGGTCGCGTTAAAATTGACAAAAGGTCATATCTCCGTGATACTGGGACGGAAGATCAACACAACAGCGGGAATGGAGACAGATGCATATGGAGAAAAACGATCCCCGGATTAAACATCGTATGGCCGAACGGGCGCCCGACGGGGAACTGCCGTGTGCCGTGGCTTTTGCCCTGGCAGAAGAACTCGGGACGTCTCCGGCAACAATCGGCGCCTGGGCGGATGAATTGCAGATCCGGCTGGTCAAATGCCAATTGGGGCTATTCGGATACGCGCCGGAAAAGAAAATCGTCAAGCCCCGTGAATCCGTGCCCGATGAACTGCGGCAGGCGATCACGGCGCGCCTGGAAAACGGCCGCCTGCCGTGCCGGGCAGCCTTTGCCGTTGCAGCGCACTTGGGAATCCGGAAAATGGATGTCAGCGGGGCCTGCGAAACCCTGGATGTCAAGGTCAAGCCGTGTCAGCTCGGAGCTTTTTAGTTTACACCCGCCTGAAAACCCTTCTTACTGAAGAAACGGATTTGCGCGCTTTTCCCGGGCGATGGTGGTCTCCGGGCCGTGTCCCGTATACACGATTGTGTCATCGTCCAGCGGCAGCAGCTTGGTCTTGATGCTTGAAATCAGGGTATTGTAGTCGCCGCCCGGCAGATCGGTCCTGCCGATGGAGCCGGCAAACAGGGTGTCTCCCACGAAGACCATGCCTTCGGTGTGCAGGGAGATGCCGCCCGGGGAATGACCGGGTGTGGCAAGCACCTGCAGCGAGATATCGCCAAAAGAGATCACATCTCCGTCATCCACGGTCTGATCCGGCGGCGGGGAGTTTTCCGCAGACAGCCCGAAGGCTCCGGCAGCCCTGCCAAGATCGGCCAGCATGGGGGCATCTGCCTGGTGAATGACCAGTTCGGCGCCGGTAGCCTTCTTTAACTGGGCGTTGCCGCCGACGTGATCAAAATGCCCGTGCGTGTTGATGATGTACTTGACAGTCAGGCTGTCCTCGGCCAGTTTCATGAGGATCTTGTCTGCATCGTCTCCGGGGTCGATCACCGCTGCCGTTTTTGTGCGCGCGCAGCCGAGTATGTAGCAGTTGGCCATGATCGGGCCGACAGAAAGTCCCTTAAAAATCAAAATTAAACCTCCTCGTTCGTGCAAATTCGAAGTGCGCCAAATTGAAAACAATACCGACTTCGGATTTATTTTTTTCTTTTTGCTTCTTCCGCGAGTTCCACGATGGTGGCCACCTTGGGCCGGGGCCGGGCGGTTACCAGCTTGTTGTAGGCCTCGGCCGGAAGATTTTCCTTTAAATAGGCGTCCACGTCAAAGAGTTCCCACCAGCAGTCCATGATTTTCAGGCAGGGCAAATCCCCCTCTCCGCTGATCAGGCAGTAGCGGAACGGAATAAGGCTGCCCAGGCGCGGACACCGGAGTTCCATGTTGTCTATATTCGGATCCGACATAATCTATCTGCTTTTCAGGTGCTGCGGCTTGGGGTAGTCCCCGTATACCTTTTCCGAGCCGTGCAGGTCTTCCCGGGACAGCTCGATGTCCTTGATATTGCCGGCAAGATAAGCCTCGTATGCGCCCAGGTCCAGCAGGCCGTGGCCGCTCCAGTTAAACAGGATAACCTTTTCCTTTCCCTCTTCCTTGGCCTTCTGGGCTTCTGCAATGGTCAGGGCCAGGGCGTGGGTGGTCTCCGGTGCCGGAATGATGCCTTCGGTGCGCGCCAAGAGAACGCCGGCCTTGTATGCATTGCTCTGGGTCACGGACCGGGCCTCGAAAAGGCCTTCATCCACCAACTGGCTCACCGTGGGCGCCATGCCGTGATAGCGGAGCCCCCCGGAGTGGAAGGGCGGCGGAACAAACGTGTGGCCCAGGCTGTACATGGGCAGCATCGGGGTGTACTTGGCCGTATCCCCGTGATCGTATACAAAGGGCGCCTGGGTCAAAGTCGGGCACCCGGCCGGCTCCACCGGAAGGATGTCGATCTGCCGGCCGTTGATCTTGTCCAGGGTGAACGGAAAGGCCAGCCCCGCGAAATTGCTTCCGCCGCCGGCGCACCCGATCACCACGTCCGGGTAGTCGCCCACCTTTTCGAGCTGTTTTTTGGCCTCCAGACCGATAATGGTCTGGTGAAGCATTACGTGGTTGAGCACGCTGCCAAGGGAATAGCGGGTTTGACCGGACTCGTCGGCAACTGCCGCCTCTATGGCTTCGCTGATGGCAATGCCGAGGGTGCCGGGAGTGTCGGGATTCTGCTCGAGCGCGTCTCTTCCGGCCTTGGTTGCATCGCTGGGGCTGGGCACGCAGTCGGCGTTCCAGGTCGCCATCATGGTTTTGCGGTAGGGCTTCTGGTCAAAGCTGATTCGCACCATGAATACCCGGCACTCGATTCCGTACTGGCAGCAGGCAAAGGCCAGGGCACTGCCCCACTGGCCCGCCCCGGTTTCCGTGGTCATCTTCTTGATGCCGAAAGCCTTGTTGTAATAGGCTTGCGGAACCGCGGTATTCGGCTTGTGGCTGCCCGGCGGACTCAGGGATTCGTTTTTGAAATAGATTTTCGCGGGGGTGCCCAGGGCCTTTTCCAGGTTGTAGGCCCGCACCAGCGGGGTGGGGTGCCAGATGGACAGCACGTCGAGGACTTCGTCCGGAATATCGATCCAACGCTCGGTGCTGACTTCCTGCTCAATTAAGTTCATGGGAAACACCGGGGCGAGCTGATCCGGTGAAATCGGCTTGCCGTCCGGGCCCAGCGGGGGGTTGATCTTGATGTCGGCCAGTATATTATACCATTG
>JAIPEJ010000012.1 GCA_021737225.1 Desulfobacteraceae bacterium | reverse complement strand
GGCATGTTTGCTGCCATTGCCGTTGCTGCCGAAAAGGGATTCGATCTCTGACCATACCTTTTTTTCATCCTGGTTCTTGGCAGTGCAGATCTCACGCAGCAAAAGCGCCCGTGCCGTATCAAGCAGTTTGCGCTCTCCGAATGAGAGGTCCTTGGTCAGCTTCAGAAGGTAGAGATCCCGGAACACGGTAGCAACATCATAAGGCGAGCCGGTTTTGAGCCTGTCCATGTATTCCTTGTAGCGCCGGTTCCATGTCTGGTTGTCCTGGATGTCTTCCTTTTTTTCCGCAAGAACGTCATAAATTCCCGGAATTTCGTCCTCGCCGACGACCGCGCGCAATCCGACGGACTCGACATTGTTGGTGGGGATCATGATCACCATCCCGTTGTCCAGGATTTTCATGATGTAAAAATCATGCGTGTCTCCATTGATGACCCGGCTTTCGATGGACTCGATGCGCCCCACCCCGTGGGCCGGATACACGGCAAGGTCCCCGATTTCAAATCGCTTGGCCGTTTCGCTCTGGCATTTCGCTTTTTGTGCCATTTTTTTCACCTAAGGGCAATGCAAGGTTTATTCCACAAAAAACCATTATTACCACTTTCCGGGAATGAAATCAATAAAAAAAGGGCCGGTGGAAATCACCGGCCCTTTTAAGTGCTTACGTATTGTTAAAGTATCAGATTACAGCAAAAACGGCACCATCAGTAGCGCTACCACGTTGAGGATCTTAATCATCGGGTTGACAGCCGGGCCGGCGGTGTCCTTGTAGGGATCGCCTACGGTGTCGCCGGTCACAGCGGCCTTGTGGGCATCACTGCCTTTGCCGCCGAAGAAACCGTCTTCAATGTATTTCTTGGCATTGTCCCAAGCCGCGCCGCCAGTGGTCATGGAAATGGCCACGAACACACCGGTGACGATGCTGCCGATGAGCAATCCGCCCAGGGCGATTTTGCCCAGGAATATCCCGACGATTACCGGAGTCAGAACCGGCAGCAGGGCGGGCACGAGCATTTCCTTTAATGCGAACTTGGTGGTAATGTCCACGCACCTGCTGTAGTCCGGCTTGGCGGTGCCCTCCATGATGCCCGGGATCTCCCGGAACTGGCGCCGGACTTCATCAACCACTGCGCCGCCGGCCCGGCCCACCGCGTTCATGGCGATGGAGGCAAACAGGTAAGGTAGCAGACCGCCGATAAACAGGCCAATGATCACGTTCACATCACTGAGACCGAAGGCCAGGCTTTCAGCAGCCTCCTCGGTGCCCCGGATGGCGAATTCCTGGACATAGCAGGAAAACAGCACCAGGGCGGCCAGGCCTGCCGAACCAATGGCATACCCTTTGGTAACCGCCTTGGTGGTATTGCCGACCGCGTCGAGCGGGTCGGTTACCGCGCGGACGCTTTCGTCAAGCTCTGCCATTTCAGCAATACCGCCGGCATTGTCCGTGATCGGGCCGTAGGCATCAATGGCGATCACCATGCCGGTCATCGAGAGCATGGATACGGCTGCAATGGCAATGCCGTAAAGCTCGGCAAAGCCGTAAGCCGCGCCGATGGCGGCACAGATAACCAGGACCGGGGCGGCCGTGGATTGCATGCTGATGGCCAGGCCGGTAATGATGTTGGTGCCGTGACCGGTGGTGGAGGCTTCGGCCAGACTTTTCACCGGGCCGTAAGTGCCTGTGTAGTATTCGGTGATGACCACGATCAACACGGTTAGGATCAGTCCGACCAGTGCGGAATAAAACAGATTAATCGCCGGGAATCCGCCGATGGTGTCAACAATGCCGATCGTGAAGAAGTAAAACGCGATTGCCGCCAGAATGGCCGCGCCGAACATGCCCTTGTAAAGGGCGCCCATGATGTACTCGTTTTTACCCATGCGAACGAACAGGGTGGCCACGATCGAGGCGACAATGGAGATGGCGCCCAAAATCAGCGGGTAGAACACGGCCATGGGTTCTTCGGGGAAGAACAGATGGCCCAGCAGCATTGCCGCAACCACGGTTACCGCGTAAGTCTCGAACAGGTCCGCGGCCATGCCGGCGCAGTCGCCGACATTGTCGCCGACGTTGTCAGCGATTGTGGCCGGGTTTCTCGGATCATCTTCCGGAATTCCGGCTTCGACCTTGCCGACCAGGTCCGCGCCCACGTCAGCGCCCTTGGTAAAGATGCCGCCGCCAAGACGGGCAAATATGGAAATCAGGCTGCCGCCGAAACCCAGGGCGACCAGGGGAACCACGTCCCCGACTATGGTGTAGAAGCCCGCAATTGATGTCAGCGCCAAGCCGGCCACAAGCATGCCGGTAACCGAACCGCCGCGGAAAGCCACTTTCAGGCCCGCAGCAAGACCGCTCTTGGCGGCCTCGGCGGTGCGGAGATTTGCCAGCACCGAAACCCGCATACCGATGTAGCCCGCCAGGTAAGAGGCGACTGCGCCCACGGCAAATCCGATGGCGGTGGTTTTGCCCAGGCTGAAAAAGATGATGATAAAAATGGCGACACCGACGATCACGATGGTTTTCAACTGCCGATTCAAATAAGCAATCGCGCCTTCCTGAATCGCGTTGGCAATTTCCTTCATCTTTTCCGTGCCGGTGGGCGCGCTTTTGATCAGGCCGGCCACGATCAGGGAATAAAGAATCCCGAGCGTTCCGACGATGGTGCAAGTCAGCGGAATATTTTCCAGTAGAACTTCCATGCCTACCTCCCTAAAGCTTTAGGTTAATAATGGGACACCCTAAACAATCTGTCTCTGGTTAAATTCGTTCATTGTTTGTGTTACGCCGCTTTTGACAAGCGTGATCACGGCATCCTCGGCATTTTCGAGAGCCGGTGCAAAGATCCTGGCTTCTTCACCGGTAAGTTTACCGAGTACGTAATCCGTAACATCCATCGGGGTCTCGGGACGCCCGATGCCGATGCGGAGTCTCGGAAAATCGCCGGATCCGAAGACATCCATGATCGATTTGATTCCGTTGTGCCCTCCGTGACCTCCTTTCTCTTTAATTTTGATTTGACCTTTTTCTATATCCATATCATCGTGTATAACCAGTATGTTTTCAAGCGGAATGGCGAAATACCGGGCCAGTTGGTATAGCGGGGGGCCGCTGCGGTTCATGTAGTCCATGGGTTTGGCAATGGCAAGGCGCCCGTTTTCGCAATGCCCGCGGCCGAATCGGTTTTTGAACTTGTTTTGCGCGATCGGGATCCCGCATCGTCGTGCCACCCGCTCTGCAGCCATAAAACCCACATTGTGCCGCGTCCGCTCATACTTTCTGCCGGGATTACCCAGTCCGGCAATCAGCCATTGGGCGCCGCTGTTCATCGTGCCGGACTGTCCGGCCTGCGTACTGGTGCAGATACCGTCCGGGCCTGCCCCGTGCCGCAGGGCCTTTGCTTATTCCCCGGATTCTTCTGAAGATTCAGATTCTTCGCCTTCAGCACCTTCAGCACCTTCCTCGCCTTCTTCAAGTGCCTCTTCCTCTTCAACTTCTTCCGGTTCTTCCATCTTCGGGCTGACCACCGTCAGGATCGTGAAATCGGCTTCATATGGGATCTCCACACCTTCGGCCACATGGAGTTCGCTGACATGGACCGAGTCCCCCACATCCAGTTCGCTGATGTCGATTTCAATCTGCTCGGGGATGTCGGCCGGCAGGCAGTAGACTTCCAGCTCCCGCCGGATGATCTGCAGGATCCCGCCTTCCTCCACGCCTTTGGACGTGCCGGTCGTGGTCACCGGGACCATGGTGGCAAGTTTCTGGTCCATCTTGATCTCGTAAAAGTCTATATGGAGATAATGATCCTTTACCGGGTCCTGCTGGAGTTCCTTGATCATCACGGTCCGCGGCTTTTTGCCGCCGTCGCCGCCCACCAGGTTGATCAGCCCCCGGGTGAATTTGGGATTGTTAAACATCCGTTCAAGTTCCTGGATGCCCACCGAAAGCTGCTTTGTTTCGATATCGGCACCGTACAGGACACCGGGAATGCGCCCGGCCCGCCTTAAACTGCGGGCTGCGCCTTTGCCCGTTTCCTGGCGGGGCTCTGCGTTTAGTTTGATAATTTCCAAGATTGTTCCTCCAGTATATTTTGTTCTGTGCTGTGATCAGACAAACAGGGATGTCACGGAATCGCCGGTATGGCTTCTATAAATGGCCTCTCCGAAGAGTTCGGCAATGCTCAGGACAACAAGTTTCTCGCAGTCCTTTTTTTCCCCGGTCAAAGGGATGGTGTCGGTTGCCACCAGTGTCTTGATGGCCGAATCATTGAGGCGCGCCACTGCAGGGCCGGAAAGCACCGCGTGCGTGCAGCATGCATGTACTTCACTTGCCCCGTTGGCCACGATGGCGTTTGCCGCCTCGGTCAGGGTCCCGGCGGTATCCACCATATCATCGAGAATAATTGCCTTTCTGCCTTCCACGTTTCCGATAACTGCCATGGCAGTGGCCTTGTTGGGAGATGATCGCCGCTTGTCGATAATGGCCAGCCCGGCATTCAATCTCTTGGCAAAAGCCCGGGCCCGCTCCACGCCGCCGGCATCCGGGGAGATAATGACCAGATCGTCGGTAAAATATCTGCGCATGTAGTCAATTAACACGGGGGCCGCAAACAGGTTATCCACCGGGGTGTCGAAAAAACCCTGGATCTGACCGGCATGCAGGTCCATGGTAATCACCCGGTTGGCCCCGGCCGTTGTCAGCAGATCGGCTGCCAGCTTTGCACTGATGGGCACCCGGGGTGCCACTTTTTTGTCCTGGCGGGCATAGCCGAAATAAGGGATTACCGCTGTGATGCGTTTGGCCGAGGAACGCTTGAGTGCGTCAATCATCAGCAGCAGTTCCACCAGGTTGTCATTGACCGGGTGGCAGGTTGACTGGACGACAAATACGTCCTTGGCCCGGACATTGTCATCGATTTCAATCTGAACCTCGCCGTCGCTGAATCTTTTAACTTTGGCATTGCCCAGCGGCTGACCCAGGTATCCGCAGATCGCCTCTGAGAGATCCGGGTTCGATGTGCCGGCAAAAATGATATATCCGTTGCTGTCCACTTTTATGCCCCCCTCTTTGAGGTTGGGGTTAATCATATCGAAGCCGCCTTGGAATTGGCTGGGGCGGGAGGATTCGAACCTCCGAATGCAGGAACCAAAATCCTGTGTCTTACCGCTTGACTACGCCCCAGCAACCTCGGAATTCGTAAATTCACGGCAAAAACGCAGTCTTATTTAGTTGCCGGCCGAAGAATTCCGGTCTTCATTCCGGCACGATCTGCGCAACCGCGTATGGAACACTTGCCAATTGCTGTTTTCGGATAACTTGCGGCAAGCGTTTTCGGCTTTTCGGGCCTCCTGAAATATCCCGAAAACCGAAGATCCGCTTCCGCTCATGAGTGCGCCGTCAGCCCCGCCTGCAATGAGCGCCTGTTTTGCCGCTCCGATTTCCGGGCAGAGTTCCATGGCAACCGGTTCGAGCACATTGTACAGATGCTTGCAGATATCCGTGTACTTGCCCGTTTCAAAAATAAATTTTGTATGGATTTTTTTGGTTTTTGTCAATGCCAAATTCAATTTTTTATACACTGTGCCGGTGGATACCGGGCGGCCGGGATATATTAAAACTATTGGCATGTCGGGGATTTCGAAAACAGGGGAAAGCTTTTCGCCGATTCCCCGGGCTACAGCCGGGCGGCCGGAGATGAAAAACGGCACATCCGCACCCAGGCGGCGCCCAAGGGTCATTAATTGGTTCTCCGGCAGCGGAAAACCAAAATGGCGATTCAAACCGGTAAGCACGGCCGCCGCATCGCTGCTGCCGCCGCCGAGGCCGGCGCCAACCGGGATTTGTTTTTCAATGGCAATGGACAGCCCGGGAGGCAGTCCGGTTGTTTCGAAAAAGGCAGCGGCCGCACGATGGGCCAGGTTGTCGGGACCAGAGGGGACTTCCGGATGATCGCATGCCACTGAGATTCTGTCATCGGCATGCAGGATGTCAAAGGACAACCGGACGGTATCATGAATCCCGATACAGCACATCAGGGAGATCAGTTCATGATAACCGTCCGGTCGTTTTTCGAGCACATCCAGGTACAAATTGATTTTTGCGGGTGCATGAAGCACCATGGGTTTTTGCCGGGTCATGCAGTCAAATCGTACCCTTGGATGGTTCAGGTTTATTTGGTCAATTTAATAATGGTAATGCCCTGGCGCGCGCGTAGCACGTAGAAGTACAGCGCGTCTCCCTTTTCGGCTTTGTCAATGGTTTGCCTGAAGTCCCGCACCGATTTCACGGGCTGGTGGTTGATTTCCCTTATGATGTCGCCCCTTTTAAAGCCGGCCTCGTAGGCTTTGCTTTCAGGTTCCACACCGGCCACGATGACGCCTTCGGTGTTTTCCAGGTTATACTGCTTGGCGATATCGGACGTGATTTCCGCCACGTCCATGCCGAGGGAGGCTTTTGCTGAACCTTCGGGCTCGGTTTCGCCGCGTTCGGCCATTTTTTCAGCATCCCGCTTGACAAGGGTCACTGTGGCGGTTTTGGTTTTGCCGTCCCGGACGAACCGGATTTTGGCTTCTTCACCCGGCTGGATGTCAGCCACCAGCTTGGAAAGTTCACGCGGGGAGTCCACCGACTTGCCGTTTATCGCTGTGATGATGTCATTGGGCTTGATTCCGGCCTCGGCAGCCGGATCGCCGGCAAAGACCTGGGTGACCAGCACGCCCTGGTCCACATCGTAGTATTCCCTGAGCTCCGGGTTGAGCTCCTGAATGCCCACACCGAGCCATCCGCGGGTTACTTCGCCGCTTTGCTTCAATTGGGAAATGATGTCGCTGGCCAGGTCAGAGGGGATTGCAAAACCGATGCCCTGGCCGGCGGCCACGATGGCCGTGTTGATGCCGATGACCTCGCCGTTCATGTTCAGCAGGGGGCCGCCGCTGTTTCCCGGATTAATCGAGGCATCGGTCTGGATAAAATCGTCGTACGGGCCTGCGCCGATGACCCGCCCCTTGGCGCTGATAATGCCGGCGGTGACCGTATGATCCAGGCCAAACGGATTGCCGATGGCAACCACCCATTGCCCTATTTTCGCCTTTTTGGAATTGCCGAGTTCCAGGGTCGGCAGATCGGCTTCCGGCGGGATCTTGATCAGTGCCAGGTCCGTGCTTTCATCCGTGCCGATGATCTCGGCGTCGTATTCCTTGCCGCTTTGAAGCTTGACCTGGATTTCATCGGCATCCTTGATGACGTGGTGATTGGTTACAATATGACCTTCCTTGTCCAGCACAAACCCGGAGCCCAAGCTTCTGCGCTTGAATTCCCTCGGGTTCTGGTCTCCGAAAAAACGCTCGAAGAATTCATCAAAGGGGCGCTGCTGCTGGTTCGGTCCGTCGGGTCCGAAAAAATGGCGGAACATCTGGCCGCCGCCTTCCACTGTCTTTACGGTGCGGATGTTTACCACCGCCGCCCCAGCGTCTTCTGCCAGCTGGGTGAAATTCCTGGGAACCATCTGTGTCTGTTCCGGCTGAGACCCGGCCGCGGAAGTGGTATAATGATCCGGCATCACCAGCATGCCGCCGGCAAGAATGGCAATGGCTGCGATGATCGTCACCAGCCAGCCGGTTGGTTTCATATGGAATTTCATGGCTTTGCTTCCTCCTTGACTTTTCGGGTTCCACGCAATGGGCGGGGAAAATTATTCGCCTTCGGTTTCTTTCACATAAAGCAAACGTAATTCATAGAGCACGTTTGTCAATAAGCGCCGCTCCTCATCGGTCAGGTTGCCCTGCGTCTTTTCTTCCAGCATGGCCAGCACATCAATGGTCTGCTTGGCCACAGGCAGGTTTTTGGCCGTGGCACCGGTGGCCGGGTCGGCATGCTGGCCGAGATGAACCAGGGCCGATGAATTCAGCGACAGGATGAAAGTGGTGAAATTGGCCTCAGGCATCACGTATTGCGATTGTCCGGTTTGGTTTTTGGGGTCGTCGTCCTGTGTCATATTTTGACTCCACCTCCTTTTCGGGTAAATTCGAAACAAATTCAAAATCCGGATTTTCGATATCTTCTATAGCTCCAGGGTTCTTACCGATTTCACCTGGGGCAGGGCACGCAATGCGGCTGCGACTTGATCCGGGATGGGGGTGTCGGTGCGCAGCAGGATGACATTGTGCTCTCCGCCCACTTCCAGGCCCACCTGCATCCGGGAAATATTGATTTCGTGCTGGCCCAGGGTCATTCCGATGTTTCCGATGGCCCCGGGCTCATCCCGGTTGTGGATCAGTGCCAGGTATCCCTGGGGGATGATTTCGATCCGGAAATCATCGAGCCGTACAATGCGTGGATCGTTTTTGCCAAATACCGTGCCCGCAACCGTGGAAGTCTTATCCGTACCGATGACCCGGGTGGTAATCAGGTGCAGGAACTCGGTGGCTTCCGGGGAACTCGATTCCGTGATCTTAATTCCCCGGTCTTTGGCGATGTAGTGGGCATTGATGGCATTGACTTCATCTCCGAGCTGATAACTCAGCACGCCCTTGATAAATGCGGAAGTCACGGGCATCATGTCGTATCCGAAAAAATCGCCGTTGTACTGGATGTCGATTTCCCTGAGCTGGCCCGTGATGAACTGCGCCTGCAGGCTGCCCATTTTTTCGGCAAGATCCAGAAACGGGCTGAGCTGTTCCAGGGCCCGGCCGGAGATGGAAGGCACGTTGACCGCGTTGACCACGTTGTTGTGCACGAGGTATTCGACGATCTGGTTGGCCACGGCCACGGCCACGTTGGTCTGGGCCTCAAAAGTGGATGCGCCGAGATGCGGTGTGGCCACCACGTTTTCGAGTTTCAGCAGCGGCAAGTCCGGGGACGGCGGTTCCTGGGCAAAAACGTCCAGGGCGGCGCCGGCCACTTTGCCCTGGGTCAGCCCTTCGTACAGGGCGTCTTCGTCCACGATCCCCCCGCGTGCACAGTTGATGATCATTACGCCGTCTTTCATCTGCGCAATGGCTTCCTTGTTGATCATGTGGGTGGTGTTCTTGTTTTTCGGCACATGCACTGTCACGTAATCAGCTCGTGCGTATAGCTCCTCGAGCCGCACGCTTTCAAAACCCTGCTTTTCTATGGTTTCGGGCTGGACTACCGGATCGTATACGACCACGCGCATTTTCAGCCCCCGGGCCCGATCGGCGACCACGGAACCGATCTTGCCGAAACCGATGACGCCCAGGGTCTTGTCGCAGATTTCCCGGCCCATGAGCTTCTTTTTTTCCCATTGCCCGGACTTGAGCGAGGCGGTGCCCCGGGGGACATTGCGTGTCAGGGAAAGCATCAGGGCCAGGGCGTGCTCTGCGGTGGTCACCACGTTGCCGCCCGGGGTGTTCATGACTACCACGCCCTTTCGGGTGGCTGCCGGGATATCCACGTTATCCAGGCCGATACCCGCCCGGCCCACGACCTTCAAATTTTGTGCAGCCTCCAGCAGGTCCGCGGTGACCCGGGTGGCGCTGCGGATCACGAGCGCGTCGTATGGCGAAATGATCGATTTTAGTTCCTCCGGGGAAAGACCGGTTTTGACATCCACTTCAAATCCGGCAGTCTTGAGAATTTCGATGCCGGTCTCGCCCAGGTTGTCGCTTACAAGAGCCTTCATGGTTAAGCCTCCGCGGTTTTTTTAACCTAAATTGAGTGTTTCAGATTTTTAAAAACAGGATTTTGTAAAGGATTATGCTAATTTTTATTTAAAAATCTGAAACCCTACGGGATTTCCAATTTTGTCGCATCTACTGCCTCAGATGCAGCCTCGCATAGTCCACTATAGCTCGTCTGCATCTTCCTTGTATCTGCGGCAAACTTGAAAATCGCTCAATTTCGGTTTAAGATTTTTTGTTCACGTATTCCGATTCCGGCAGTTCCACTTCCGTCCGGTTTCGACCGTTGGCCTTGGCACGATACAATGCGTTGTCGGCCCTGTGAATCATTTTATCAATACTTTCAGCGGGACGATACATGGTAATGCCAATGGAAATCGTTACCCGAAACGTATCGGAAAATCCAGCATATCTTATGCTTTCCGCCCTTTTTCGGATTCTTTCCCCGCATTCCTTCGCGCCGTCAATATCAGCGTCAAACATGATCACGAGAAATTCCTCGCCCCCGTAGCGGGCAATGATATCGGTTTCCCGAAGTTCCCTTTTGATCTCGTGAACCAGCTGTTTGAGGATATGGTCGCCTTTCTGGTGACCGAATGCGTCATTGGCCCACTTGAAATGGTCCAGGTCGAAAATCACGATGGCAATGGGCATTCCGGTGCGGTCGGCAATGCTTTTGCCCCGCTGGATTTCGGTAAACATGTGGCGGCGGTTGTAGACCCCGGTGAGATCATCCCGGATGGCGATGGTTTCAATGGTTTGTAATGCATCAGTGAGTTCCCGGTTGGCCGTGGATATACGGCTCCGCAGATTGCTGATATAGCTGCAGATAAAGGAAAACCAGAAAATTACGGCCCCGAAAATGATAAACTGCAGGATTTCGATTTTCGGTTCCACGGTTGCCGGATAATTGTAGAACAGCAAAAGAACGACCAGCCCGTAACTGC
This sequence comes from Desulfobacteraceae bacterium, assembly GCA_021737225.1. Classification (GTDB taxonomy): domain Bacteria; phylum Desulfobacterota; class Desulfobacteria; order Desulfobacterales; family Desulfosalsimonadaceae; genus Desulfosalsimonas. The sequence goes on along the minus strand of JAIPEJ010000012.1, from coordinate 19,928 downwards.
AAAGGGCGAACAGGGCAAAAGCGAGATACTGCCGTATGTTGAACCGGAAAGTACCGAATATGAAGGTCACGAAATAGATGAAAAGCATTAAAGCACGAATTCGGTCGGTAAAGTAAATGATGGTCATGGCCGCAATTGTGCCGGTGACCATTTGGGCAAGGGTCATGCTTGGATCTGAGAATCTCTTGTTTGCACCGGTTCGGATGAGGAGATAGAAGACCAGATTAATGAACAGGAAAAACCCGTATATAAGTGCCGTCTCCCGGGGCGCCAGCCGGATGAAGTCCAGGATGTGACAGTATATAATTAAAAACAGCCACAGGAAATAGGTCCCCAGCCCCATGAAAAACCGCCTGAGGCGCAGGGCCTGTTTCGGGTCATCTTCGGGAAACGGGTTGAGGAAAATTCGCATCACATTTTTTCTTTGATTGCAGCAATCGTGTTTTCCACGGTTTTACGGATTTCCTCCAGCCGGCTTTCAGACAGTGCCTCGAACCGCATCACCAGTGCCGGCTGGGTGTTTGAGGCCCGAACCAGTCCCCATCCGTCCTCAAACACGATTCTTACGCCATCGATATCAATCACCCGATATTTTTCAGACAAGGACTTTTTCGCCTTTTCCACCAGGTCGAATTTTACCGCGTCCGGGCAGTCCATGCGGATTTCGGGCGTACTGCAGGTTTTCGGGACCCCCTGGAGCAATTCTGCCATGTTTTTGCCGGTGGCCGAAAGAATCTCCAGGAGCCGGCAGGAGGCGTAAATCGCATCATCAAATCCGAAATAGCGGTCCGCAAAGAACATGTGCCCGCTCATCTCCCCTGCCAGGGCAGCATTTTCGTCCTTCATCTTTTCCTTGATCAGGGAGTGGCCCGTTTTCCACATGACGGCCCGCCCCCCGCGGGCCTCGATGTCGTCGTACATGGTCTTGGAGCACTTGACCTCGGAAATAAACGTGGCTCCCGGCTTGCGGGCCAGGATTTCCCTGGCAAAGATGATCATGAGCTGGTCGCCGTATATGATCCGGCCCAGGTGATCCACCACGCCGATGCGGTCTCCGTCGCCGTCATAGCCGATGCCCGCATCCAGTCCCTTGTTTTTTACCAGGGCAATGAGGTCGGCCAGGTTGTCAATGACCGTGGGATCCGCCTCGTGATTGGGAAACCGGCCGTCCATGTCGCAGTATAAGTCGTGCACCTCGCAGCCGAGATTTTTGAGCAGGGGGACGGCTACGACCCCGGCTGTACCGTTGCCCGCATCAATTCCCACCCGCAGCGGCCGATCAATGGCAATGTTGTTTTCGATGTAATCGCGGTAGGGCGTTATTGCGTCAGCTTCAGAGACGCTCGCCCGGCCTGCGGCAAAATCGCCGTTTTCGGCAATTTCCCGGATTTTCTGGATCTGGCTGCCGTGCACCGATTCGGTGCCCCGGCAGATTTTAAACCCGTTGTATTCCGGCGGATTGTGACTGGCCGTGACCATGACGCCTCCGTGGGTATTGAAATGCCGGATGGAAAAATAGAGCACCGGGGTGGGGCAGATACCGATCCAAAGAACCTCGCAGCCGGTATCCACAAGGCCCTGGATAACCTTTTCCGTGTACCTTTCTGAACTCATGCGGCAGTCCCGGCCCACGGTGAGCGTGGTGCATCCGTTTTCCCGCATATACGTCCCGATCGCCCTGCCCAGTGTGTATACGCCCTGTTCGTTCATATCCGCGTCCGCAATGCCGCGGATGTCGTATTCCCTGAAAATTGCCGGATTCACTTCAGTATTTCCCCCCTTGTTTTGCCGTTATTCAGCGCATGGTGCTTTATCGTTTTAAAAATTATTTATTCGAATTTGTATCGAATTTCGGTATTCGGATTTCGGATTTTACCCTTTTACCACGGCAATGGGGCGCAGTTTGGCCACCATTTTCGAAATCCCTGAGCCGTGGACCGCCTCGACCACTTCGGTGACGTTTTTATACGCCTCAGGCATTTCTTCTGCCATGGTCCCTTTTCCGGAAGCACTGACCAACACGCCCTTTTGTTCGAGTTCCTGTGCCAGGGATCTCCCTTTTGCGGCCTTTTTTGCCGCCTTTCGGCTCATTAGGCGGCCGGCGCCGTGACACGTGGAACCAAAGGTCTGGTCCATTGCCTGCTGCGTGCCTACCAGTACGTAGGAGGCGGTCCCCATGTCCCCGGGGATCAGGATTGGCTGCCCGACATCCCGGAAAGCCTGATTCAATTCCGGATGGCCGGGTGCAAACGCCCGCGTGGCACCCTTGCGATGAACGCACACCTCGCGTTGTCTGCCGTCGATCACGTGGGTCTCAACCTTGGCGATGTTGTGGCAGACATCGTAGACCTGGTGCATGGCCAGGTCCCTGGGGCTGATGTCGAGGGTTTCCATAAACACGTCTCTGGCCAGATGCATGAGGACCTGCCGGTTGGCCCAGGCAAAATTGGCGGCGCATGCCATGGCGTTGTAATATTTCCTGCCGTCGGCGGAATTGATCGGCATGCAGGCCAACTGCCTGTCCGGGATCCGGATGCCGGTCTGGTGGACCTTTTTGGTCATGGCGGCCAGAAAGTCGTCACAGACCTGGTGGCCCAGGCCCCGGGAGCCGGTATGGATCAGCAGGGTTACCTGGCCGGGGCGCAGACCAAAAGCATCGGCCGTGGCAGGGTCATACACCGTGTCCACCACGCCGATTTCCATGAAATGGTTGCCCGAGCCCAGTGTTCCCAGCTGTCTGCGCCCCCGTTCCATGGCCCGGTTGCTGACGGCCCCCGGGTCGGCATTGGCCATGCAGCCGCCTTCTTCTGTATGGTCTGCATCCGCGGCATCCCCGTATCCCTGGTCAATGATCCAGGGGCTACCCTGGCTCAGGACTTTTTTAAGCTGCTTGTCGGTGAGCTTCAGCGGACCGGTGGATCCCACGCCCGATGGAATGTCCTGATACAGGGCAGTGGCCAGGTCCGCCAGCCTCGGCCGGATTTCTTTTTCATCCAGCCCGGTTGCCGCCAGGCGCACGCCGCAGTTGATATCATACCCCACCCCGCCCGGGGAGATTACACCGTTTTCCATATCAAAGGCGGCCACCCCGCCGATGGGAAAACCATACCCCCAGTGGATATCCGGCATGGCCATGGCGTACTTGACAATCCCGGGCAACTGGGCCACGTTTACCAACTGTTTGAAGGTTTCGTCCTTTTTCACCGCCGCGATCAGGGCATCGCTGGAATATATCCGGGCCGGGACGTTCATGGCACCGCTTTGGGGGATCTCCCAGAGATAATCGTTTATTTTGTTAATTTCCATGGCGATCCTCCGGGCGTTCAGACATCGAATATCACGCTGGTTTCCCAGTGTCGGTCGCGGGATATGATTTCCGCGCCGTGATATGTCACCGCCTTGATATCTGTATAAATCACATGGTATTCCGGGTCAAAGGGTTGTGTCCGGACCGTTGCCCGCAGATTTTTCTCCGACAACTCGGAGATCTGCACAGATGCCACCAGTTCCCGGTCCGCGCTCCACAGCATCAGCAATTCCCGGAGCCAGTTAATGAGCAGATCGGTCTGATCTATACCTTCGATGAACAGTTTCCGGGTTTTGACGGGCGCAACCCGCGAGTTGTCGGTTATCAGTTCAAACATGGCCCGGCAGGCCTCGGCAAAAAGCCCGGTAGGCGTGCCGGCCCATACCCGGATTCCGGTATCTGCCGTATGATCAATAACTTCGTATGGCATCAGGATTGGGCCCGGATCATTTTCCCCGTATTTTCTGTATGATATCCGCCAAGCGCATTCACCCGCTCTGTGAAGTCCCGGGAAGCGATGACTTCCATCAGCAGTTGAATCCCGGGAAGATCCATGAACGCCTCAGGGATTACCAGATCATAGGATTCGGTGACCACCGGGATAAACTCCAGGCCCAGGGCATTGGCTGCTGCAAAAATCCCCAGTCCCGCATCCGCGGTCTGACCCAAGACCGCCACTGCAACGGCCATATGGGTGAATTCCTCTTTTTCATAGCCCCGGATCGCATCCGGGTCAATACCAAGCTGATCCAGTCGGTAATCGAGCAGGACCCGAGTGCCTGCCCCGGACTGCCGGTTGATAAACCCGATGTCGTCCCTTTGCAGGTCGCTTATGCCGGAAATCCGTTTGGGATTGCCCGGGGCAACGATCAGACCCTGATCGCGTTCCACGAGGCGCACCAGGCGCACGGGCGTTTCCGGCAGATACTTGCGGATGTAAGAGATGTTGTAGGAGCCGTCTTCCGCGTCAAGCAGGTGGGATCCGGCAACGTGGCACAATCCGTTTTGAATGGCCATCAATCCGCCAATGGAGCCCACGTGGCTTGAAGACAGGTTGTAGCGGTTGCTTCTGGCCCGGATCAGATCCGCGAGGACGTCAATGGTATTGTCGTGGCTGCCAACGGCCACGATTGTGTTTTCCACGGACGTGCGCGGTTTGAGCAGCCGTGCGCGCACTGATTCGTTTTCCCGGATTCCTTCCTTTTCTGCAGGGATGCGGATGATGCCGTCTGCCTCGGTGATGCTGGTGATGGTACCCGCACCCCGGGGCAGGGGTGTGGCCACGATCCGCGGGCCCACCCGGCCGAGCTTTACCCGGACGAATTGTTCCATGCCCAGCTTGCCGGCGATTTTTCTGGAGGGCCGGACTGCCGCGGTTTCTTCCGGCGTTTCCCCCTGGCCCAGCATGGAAGCGATCAGGGGGGCGACAAACTGTTCAAAGGCCATGATTGCGGAAACCGGGTATCCGGGAATGCCAAAGGCCGGCTTTCCCTTGATTTCGCCGATTACTGTCGGCTTTCCCGGCATCATGGCCACCCCGTGCACAAGAACCCGGCCCATGGTTTCGATGACCTGCCGGGAGAAATCCTCCGTGCCTGCCGAGGATCCCCCCATAATCAGGATCATGTCGCAGTCTTCGTCTTCTGTGGCCCGGGCTGCGGCTTGCTGAATGCGTTCCGGTGCGTCCGGCAGAATCGGGTGTCGCGTATAGGAAGCGCCGCATTTTTCGGCCATTTTGCCCAGCACGTGGGAGTTGGACTCGATGACCCGCCCCGGCGCCGGATTCTGCGGGGCATCCTGATATTCCAGAAGTTCCGGGCCGGTGGGCAGGAGAAACAGGTGCGGCTTTTCAAGGACCGCAACCTCGGATATGCCGCCGGCGATCAGCGCGCCCAGGCAGTAGGGGGTAATCCGATGATGCCTGGGAAAGAGCAGTTCCGTGGCCACTATATCTTCTCCCATACGGCGCACGTGCTGCCAGGGAAAGGCCGGGGCCTCGATCCGGATGCGCGTTTCATCCAGGATCTGGAGGTCTTCGATCATGATTACGGCATCCGTGTTTTCCGGCATTACGTGCCCCGTGTTGACAAATACTGCATCCGTGCCAACGGTCAGAATTTTGGGGTCCGCCTCGGTTGCCCCGAAGGTGGTTTCCGCCTTGACCGCCGCCCCGTCCATGGCCGCGGCGTGGAAGCACGGCGAGGAAAGCCGTGCATAGACCGGCCGGGCAAGCACCCGGTCGACTGCTTCGGTGACGTCCACGGTTTTTTCACGCGTCCTGAGCCCGGGGGCGAGTTCGCCAAACAGGATTTCCCGGGCTTCTTCCACGGTATTCATCCGGAGATATATGTTGCGCTTTTGATTCATCAGTAGATGATTTCTCGTTATCGTTTATTGCAGACTGTTTTCCATGCCTTGGAGGCCGTAGCCAATTTTCAGCCATAAATTCGAAGCACGAAATTCGAAATTCTAAACAAATTCGAATCCCGAATTACCAAAAATGGAAACCAAACTGTTGTCGTCTCGTAAGTTTTTGTTTTTTGCGCATTCGGGTTTTTGTCATTGTTTCGATATTCGAATTTTCAGGTTTACCTGAGTTACCTCAGCGGAATCACCGATACGGTTTCGCCTTGTTCCAATCCCTCGGTGTTCATGTCGATCTCGATCAGACCGTCGGCTTCCACCATGGTGCGGATCAGGCCCGAGGGGCCGAGAATCGGTTCTGCATGGTACTGCCCGTCTTTTTCCGCGATCCGGGTGCGGATGTAATCCGTCCGGCCCTGGACAGACGGCAGGTTGCGGGTCAGCACCGCGGATATCCGGTAACTTTGCCGCAAACATCGTGCATTTCCCCCGATATGTCGAACAAACGGCGCCACAATCCGGTCAAAAACCACCATGGCCGATGTGATTTGTCCGGGAAGGCCCCATAATGCCTTTTCCCCGGATTTTGCCAGGATGGTGGGTTTTCCGGGGCGCACCGGAATGCCGTGGAACATGATCTGTGATTCGGGCAGGGATTCGATCACCTCCATTGTCAGGTCCCGGGTGCCCACGGAACTGCCCCCGGAAATCAGGACCATGTCGGTTTCCGCCAGGGCGCGGCGGCAAACCGACAGAAGGTGCTCGTACTGGTCTGCAACAATGCCGTAGGTCCGGGGAAGGCCGCCGGCATTGGCCGCCATTGCTGAAAGCGTGTACGTGTTGACATCCCGGATCCGGCCCGGCGGCGGAACCTGATCCACCTCCACGAGTTCATCGCCTGTGGAGATGATGCCGATGACCGGTTTTTGATATACCCGGATTTCCTTTCTGCCAAGGGCGGCCAGCAGCCCTATTTCCTGGGGCCGGAGGGGCGTGTCCGCAGCCAAAACCTCCCGGTTTTTGGCAAAGTCCTCATCTGCGGCCACGGTGTTGGTACCGGGCGCCACGGCTTTATACACTTCAAGGGTGGCTTCATCAATTTCGGTGGTCTGCTCCATCATCACCACCGCGTCAGCGCCGGGCGGAAGCATGCCGCCTGTGGCAATCCTGGCGGTCTGGGCATGGCCGATTTTCAACGTCGGGATATCCCCCATGTCCACTTTGCCGCAGATGGTCAGGTATGCGGGATTGGATTCCGATGCGCCAAATGTGGCACTGGCCCGTACCGCGTATCCGTCCATGGTGGCACGGGCAAAACCGGGTACGTCGATGTCAGCGACAATATTTTCGGCCAGCACCCGGGTGCCGGCTTGTGTTATGGATACGGTCTCTGCGCCGACCCGGGGAAATTCGGCAATCCGTTCAAATACTTCCCGGACCGGGGTCACGGTGAAAAATTCCTTGCTCATAAAGGCGGCCTCTTGTTTTGCAGTGCGTCCTACATCGCGGCGTCTATCGCCGGCTGGGCAAACAGCTCGGGGTGCATGTGTCCGACGGCAATGCGGGTGACCGGACCGGTCATTGAGATGGAATCGTCTTCATGGATCCTGATATCAAGTTTACCGCCCGGCATGTGTACCGTGATGTCCGGATCGCAAAGGCCGAGACGACGCGCCACGGCCGCCGTGGCCGATGCGCTGCTGCCGGAGGCAAGTGTGTAGCCTGCGCCGCGTTCCCAGATCTCAACTGCGATGCTGGTGCGATCAAGGATTCGTGCGAACTGCACGTTGGTGCGGTTGGGAAACAGCGCATGGGTCTCGATAAACGGCCCCAGCCGGCGGGTCTGTTCGGGCGAGATTTCATCCTGAACAATGACGCAGTGCGGGTTGCCGATGGTGGCGGCGCAAAACTGAAGCCTTTCCCCACCTGCTTCCAGAAATTCGTTGATGACTTCCCGATCGGCCCCGGTGACCGGGATCTTCCTGCTGTCAAAAGAAACCGTCCCCATGTCCACGGAAACCGTCAGTCCGCCGTTGCTGACCCTGGCCGTGACAAGGCCGCCGGATGTGGCGATCTCAAAGGGGGCTTGTGTGACCCTTTCCCGATCATAGAGGTAGCGGGCGAAAATGCGCAGGCCGTTGCCGCTTTTTTCCGCCTCGCTGCCGTCCGGGTTGAAAATGCGGACCGCCAGGGCGCCGCTTTCGTGGGCAAACGGACCGAACAGGATGCCGTCGGATCCGATGCCGCAGTGGCGGTGGCAGATTCGCCGGATTTGTCCGGCTTCGAGACTGTCGCCGAATTCCAGCGGGTCCAGCACGATATAGTCATTTCCGAGTCCGTGATATTTGTAAAAACGCATCCGTGTCCTTTCTTTTTGCCAATAGGCCTTTGGAAGCGATTGTATGCCAACAGCCGTTCATGGTGCAAACAAAAAATAATCACCATGGCTGTCCGGGATTTACGCTGCGGCATGCGGCGGCGGGGAGAATTTCTTTCTTGACATTCAAACGTTTGTTTTATACGAATGTTTTAAACGAGAATAGGCGGTTCCATCCATTCCGCTCATCAACGGGAGAACAAGGTGGCAGAAGCAGAAGACAATACGCGGGAACGGCTGCTGGATCACGGCGAACGGCTCTTTGCGGAAAAGGGCTTTTCCGCTGTCAGCGTACGGGAGATCACTGCAGCGGCAAACTGCAACCTGGCGGCAATCAATTACCATTTCGGCAGCAAGCAGAGCCTCTACCTGGCGGTGTTCCGCGAAAGGTGGGCGCAACGGGCGCGCAGGGTGCGGCAGCACTTCTCGGAAACACTTGCCGGCAAACCGCGCCGGGATCTTGAAGACGTGATCGCCGCCATGGCGAGTGCCTTTCTGGAAGGGCCGATGTCCGAGGCTGAAAGACGGTGCCACATTCAGCTCATGCAGAGGGAAATGTCGGATCCCGGGGATGCGCTGAGCATGGTGGTCGAAGATGTCATGCGCCCGTACATCCTGGAGATTGCCGATCTAATACGTCCTCATTTGAAAGGACCCGTGGATGAAAGACGTTTGCGGCTTTCCGTTTTGAGCATTCTGGGTGTGATCCTGTATTTTTTTCTGGCCCGCCCGGCCGTGTCCCGGATCGTGGAGCAGGAATATGACAGCCGGTTCAAGCCGGAACTGGTCTCTCACATCACGGCATTTTCCCTGCACGGCATCCATTCGCTGAACCAGGAGTGATAAGCCTGTAAAAAGTCTTTTTTTACAGGCAGTGTTAAGTTTTAAGTGATTAAGTGTTTAAGTAAAATCAAAAATTTATCATTTTATTGCCCGGCGGTTATAACGGTTTTGAGACTTCTAAGGAAATCCAGTGGTGTCCGGTTTGGTTTTTGCAAATGAAAAAAATTTTTTCGAAAAATTCGATTTTTCCCTTGACATTTAAGGAGAAAAATTCGCGGCAAACTGTAATATTAATTGATATTACAGGAGGTTACACATGCCGCAGTCTTTCAAACCGTACACCAGAAAATTGCATTCGTCAAAGTTTTTTCTATTTTATCAACCTGTTGAGCGCCTTTTGGCGCAAGTACCTTTACTTGAGTCCCGAGGGGATAAACCATTGAAAATGACTTTCGAAGATCAGTTAAAGGCTTTGATATTTTTTCATCTTGAAGAACATACATCAGGCCGCCACCTTATAAAAGTGCTGCAAGAAGATGACTTCGCACGTCAAAACATTGCCCCTGAAAACGGGATCAAAAAAAGCTCTTTCTTTGAAGCCATTAACGAAAGAGGTCTTGAGCAGCTCGAGTTCCTCTTCCAAAAACTCTGCATCGAAGCTGCCGGTATTCTGCCAGCCCAATACGGCGATTTGGGAGATCTGGTCGCCATTGATGGATCACTCATAGATGCCGTACTTTCAATGTCCTGGGCCGATTATCGCAAAAACTCCAAGAAGGCCAAGGTTCATGTAGGCTTTGATTTAAATCATGCCATTCCAGCCAAAGTTTTTATGACCGAGGGCCAGGGCGCCGAAAGGCCCTTTGTCGATCAGATTCTGTCTGCCGGTCAAACCGGCATAGGCGATCGGGGGTACCAGGAACATGCCCTTTTCGATTCTCTGCAAGAAAATGGCAAACACTTTGTCATCCGGATCAGAAACAAAACCACCAAAACAGTTATCCGAAAAAATGAGATCCCCACCGACGGCATTGTTTTCTATGATGCCGAGGTTTTGCTTGGCACCCCGAATGTCAATCAGACAAAAAATCCGGTGCGTCTTGTCGGATACAGGGTCGCCGGGATTGATTTCTGGATTGCCACTGATCGCAGAGATCTCAGCGCCCAACAGATTACCATGGTTTATAAGCTTCGATGGGATATCGAAAAATTCTTTGCATGGTGGAAGCGCCATCTAAATGTATACCACCTGATTGCACGAAGCAGATACGGTCTCATGGTGCAGATCCTCGGCGGTTTGATTACATACCTCCTTTTGGCCATGTATTGCCACAGGGAGTATGGAGAACCTGTAAACATTAACAGAGTCAGGGAGTTGCGTATCCAAATTCAAAACGAACTCCGTGACCAGGGCGCTACAACTGATTTATATTTTTTCAAAGAACATGAAAGGCCTCCTCGGCCTTATGCAAAAACCTAACCGGACAATGCTGAAGGAAATCCGTTTTTTGCGCTTTTACGAAATTGCACTTCGTTGCCCTGACGGCGGTGCGGAAAAGCGGGTTTCCGAGCGGAAATCGAGACTCCGGGAGGCTCCTGGAGCGAGGAAACTCCTTTTTCGCGCCGCCGATCAGCCAAGGCGCTTACGGATTACCTTTGTTGCAAAAATACCGCCCTGGCGGGCTAAACAGCTTTTTACGAATTCATCGGGAGTGATAAACAATGAGACGGAATCTTGCATGCCTCCTGCCCGGGTTCGTTTTTGTCCTGGCATTGGCATCGGCCGGGTGCATGCGGCTGGGTCCGGATTACAGCCGCCCGGATGCCGGCTTTACGATTCCTCCGCATTTTCTGTCGGGCAAACCGGCTGAAACCGCCGCATATGTTCCGCAGGACAGGTGGTGGCAGGCATTCGGCGATTCCGGGTTAAACCGGGTTGTATCGACTGTTGTCAAAAACAACCCGGATATCGCCCAGGCTGCCGCGGGAGTCATGGAGGCCCGGGCGACCCTGGTCCAGACCGGCGCGGAGCAGTACCCTTCCCTGAACCTCAATGCGCAGGCCGCCACCCAGGAACAGCAATACGTCAACCCGATTACCCGGAAAAACGAGACAGTGGCGGTTGATACTTACAGCCTGTCGCTTCCGGCCTCCTTTGAACTGGATCTGTGGGGCCGGCTGGCCCGGGCCAGCCAGGCCGCCCGGGCCGAACTGCTGGCTGCTGAACAAAACCGTAGAACCGTGGTCCAGTCGCTGGTTGCCGAAGCGGTGAACCTGTATCTGCGGATCCGGTTTCTCCAGCGCCAGATCGATATCACCGAAAACATGGTGTCAAGCTACAAGCAGAACCTGGAACTTGTTGAAGCGCGCTACCAGAGGGGCCTGACCTCCGTGCTGGACGTGCATCAGGCACGGCGCTCCCTGGCCCGGGCAGAGTCCGAGTTGCCGTCGTTGATCGAGGCAAGGGGCAAGGCCCGGCATTCCCTTTCGATTCTCCAGGGCAAATATCCTGAAAACAGCAAGCAGGAGGAAACGCAGACGCGGGAATTTTACACCCCGCCCCCGGTACCTGCGGGCCTGCCCGCGGAGTTGTTGAATCGACGTCCGGATATCCGATCGGCAGAAGCCGCCCTGGAGGCTGCCTGCGCCCGAATCGGCGTGGCCAGGGCAAGCCGTTTCCCACAGATTACGCTTACCGGGAGTTTCGGATACACCAGCGAGGAGCTTGAGACCCTGTTTGATCCGGAAAGCCAGTTGTGGAAGCTGGCGGCCGGCGGCGTGCAACCCCTGTTTGATGCAGGCCGGCGCGCGGCAGCTGAACGCGCGGCCCGGGCCCGGTATGAAAAACAGCTGGCCTCGTATGCCAAGACGGTGTTAAATGCGTTTGCCGAGGTGGAGGACGCCCTGCTTGCCCGCCAGCAGCTTCTCAAGCGGCGAAACCGGCTGGTTCATCTGCGCTCCGAAGCCGAGGCCACCCTGAAAAGTGCCCTGGACAGGTATCAAAGGGGGCTGACCCCATATCTAAACGTGCTTGATGCCCGGCAATCGGTGTACCAGGCCAGGCTGGACCTGGCCGAAGCCGAGCACAGCATCTACAGCAACCGGGTAAAACTGCACCGGGCCCTGGGCGGGGGATGGGACCGGATTGATTAAATTTTACAGGAAAACGCCATGAACCGTAAAGTCAGGATCCTCATTCATGTTTTGCTGGTACTGGTCGTGCTTGGCCTTGGGTTTGCAGGTTTTTACAAGCTGAAATCCGGCCGGGAGGCCCTGGGCCGGCAGTCTCCGGAAATCTCCCTGCCGCTGGTGCGCGCGGTACCGGTCAAAATCAGGGACATGGAAATGACGCTCTCCGGTGAGGGCACCGTTTACCCGCTGGCAGAAACACAGATCACCCCGCAGGTCAGCGGAAATGTGGTGCATGTTTCCGATGAAATGGTCAACGGAGGCACATTTCAAAAAGGCGAACTCTTGCTGGCCATTGCGGAGGCGGATTATGAAATCGCGGTAACCCTTGCCCGGGCCGGGCTCCGGGAGGCGGAAAACAAGTACGAAAACGCCCGGGAGGAAAGCCGGGCAGCCATCAGCGAGTGGGAAAGCCTGCATCCGGATAAAGAACCCCCGCCGCTTGTGGCAAAAAAGCCTCAGCTGGAAGCCGCCAAAGCCAACCTTGAGGCCCAGCAGGCCAACCTGGAAAAGGCGCGCTTGAATCTCAGGCGCACGAAAATACACGCCCCATTTAATTGCCGGGTCAGCGCCGAACAGGTGGACATCGGCCAATACGTATCCCCGGGCCAGGCGCTGGCCACGCTGTATGCCACGGACGCGGTAGAAATCGTGGTTCCCATGGAAGGCAAATCTCTGAAGTGGTTTGATGTGCCCGGTTTTACCACGGACGGTAAAAAAGGCGCTTCCGTCACGGTCACCGCGCATGTGGCAGGAGACCGTCACTCCTGGAAGGGTGAAGCGGTGCGGGTACAGGGGAAAATTGATCAGAATACCCGGATGGTAAACGTTGTGATCCGGGTGCCAGACCCATATGCGAAAACGCCGCCGCTGGCTCCGGGCCAGTTTGCCGAGGTTGAAATTACCGGGCGGACAATTGAGGATGCGGCCGTGATCCCCATTAACGCGATCCACGAGGAAAATACGGTCTGGGCGGTCAACACGGTATATGACCGGCTGCATATCCGGAGGGTGGATATTGCATACATGGACGAGCAGGGAGCCGTGGTGCAAAGCGGGCTCAAGGACGGAGAATACGTGGCGGTTTCCGCCATCAAGGGCGTCACCGAGGGCATGAAGGTGAAGTACGTGGATATCACCGCGGGGGATGATTCATGAGATCGGTGATTGCCTGGTTTGCGGAAAATCATGTCGCGGCCAACCTGTTGATGGCTTTTATCCTGGTGGCCGGCATCGCGGTTGCCGTGGGGATCAAGCTTGAAATCTTCCCGGAAACCGATCTGGATAAAGTCGCTGTTACTGTGCAATACCCGGGCGCTTCCCCCTCGGAAGTCGAAGAAGGGGTCATCCGGCGCATCGAGGAAAAGGTTGCCGGCATCGAGGGCATCAAGCGCATCGACTCGGTGGCCAGAGAGGGCATGGGCCGGGTGACCATCGAGGTCATGACCGGAGGCGACATCAAGAAGCTGCTGGATGATGTCAAGTCCGAGGTGGACCGGATTACCACCCTGCCGGACGAGGCCGAGGAGCCGGAAGTCCGGGAGATTACCCGCCGGATCCAGGTCATCAGCGTGGCGGTTTATGGAAATACTTCCGAACAGACCCTCAAGCACCTGGCGCAGACCGTCAAGGACGATCTGACCAACCTCCGGGGCATCACTCAGGCAGAGATGACGGCAGTGCGCGAAAATGAAATTCACCTGGAAATATCGGAAAAAACCCTTCGCAAATACAACCTCACCCTGAGCGCGGTGGCAGACGCGGTGGCCAAAAGCAGCCTGGACCTGCCTGCGGGCAGCGTGGATGCAAAAGAGGGAGAGGTGCTCATCCGGGCCAAGGGGAGGCGTTACTATGCCGGCGAGTACCGGGACATTCCGGTAATTTCCCGGCCTGACGGCACCCGCATCACCGTGGGGGATCTCGCCGGGCTCAAGGAGGGATTTGCCGACGTGGACATGGCCGCCAGTTTCCAGGGCAAGCCGGCCGTCATTGTTAACGTCTACAGGGTGGCAGACCAGAGCGCCCTGGACGTGGCCCGGAAAGTGCGCCAATACGTGGAGCGCGCCCGACCCGGGCTTCCCCGGGGCGTGGGCATTGACACGTACCAGGACATGTCCACGGTTTTAAAAAGCCGTATCGAACTGTTGACCAAGAACCTGTTTTACGGGCTCATCCTGGTCAGCTTTTTGCTGGGGGCGTTTTTAAACGTTCGCCTGGCCTTCTGGGTCACTCTGGGCATTCCCATCAGCTTTGCCTTCGGTTTGATGCTGCTGCCACAGTATGGCGTATCGCTGAACATGATCTCGCTGTTTGCATTTATCATGGTGCTGGGCATTGTTGTCGATGATGCCATCATTGTCGGGGAAAACGTTTTTCGCAAGCAGGAAGAGGGCATGGGGCAGCTTCCGGCCGCCGTGGAGGGGACCCTGGAAGTGGGCCGCCCCGTGATATTTTCAGTGCTGACCACCATGGTGGCCTTTGCTCCGCTGATGGTCGTGGGGGGCTCCATGGGCAAGCTCATGCGTGATATTCCGGTGGTGGTGATCCTGGTGCTGCTGGGATCCCTGGTGGAATCCCTGCTGATCCTTCCCTGCCACCTGGCCTACAGCAAAGCCGCGGGCAATGGAAACGGACGCAGGCCCAAGCGGATGACCCGTGCGCTGCTATGGGTGGTGGCCCATCCCTATCGGCGGGCACTGTCGGTTTGCATCCGATGGCGCTATGCCGTGGTGGCCCTGGGCGTGACCGTGTTGTTGCTGACCTTCGGGATGTATGCGGCCGGCAAAATCAAATTCACGTTTTTTCCCAAGGTCGAGGGCAACATGATGCAGTGCATGATTACCATGCCCGTGGGCACGCCCATGGACCGCACCCAGGAGGTGGTCAGGAAAGTGGAAAGAACCGCGGAGGAATTGCTTGCCGAAAAAGACGCACAGCGTTCGGATCAGGCCCCGCCCCTGCTGGAGTATACCGCCTCGGTGGTCGGCGCCCATTTCGCAGACCGCGGAGCCAGCGGGGATTCCGGCGGTCATCTCGCCCACGTGTTTGTCCAGATCCTGGAGAGCGAAAAGCGCGATATCAGCGCCCTGGATCTGACCAACATGTGGCGCAGGCAGGTGGGCGAGATCGCGGATGCCGAATCCCTGGTCTATAAAAGCGAGATTCACAGTGCTGGCAACCCGGTGGAGGTGCACCTGTCCCTGGATAACCATGAGCGCCTTCAGGAAGCGGTAAATGATTTAAAGGATGAACTGGAGGGGTTTTCCGGGGTGTTTGACATCACCGACAGTTTTCTGCCGGGTAAGTCGGAGATGCAGCTGTCCTTAAAGCCAGAGGCCGCAGGCCTGGGCCTGAAATTAAACGATCTGGCCCGCCAGGTCAGGCACGCCTTTTACGGGGCCGAGGCCCTGCGATTTCAGCGGGATAAAAACGAGGTCAAGGTTCTGGTGCGCTATCCGGAAGAACAGCGGCGTTCTCTCGGAAGTATTCATAACATGCGAATCCGCACTCCCGACGGTCATGAAGTGCCGTTTGCAAAGGTCGCAGACGTCAGTATGGCCCGCGGATATTCCAGTATCGAGCGCGCCCAGAGGCAGCGGGTCATCAAGGTCATGGCGGATGTCAACGAAGACATAACCAATGCCAACGAGGTCCGGCAGTACCTGGTCAATGAATACCTGCCCGGCCTGCAGAATCGTTATCAGGGCCTTCGCTACACCATTGAGGGCGAGGGTCAGGAACAAAATGAGGTGCTCGAGGACGTGCAGCGCGGATTCATTATCGTGCTGTTCTGCATATACGCCCTGCTGGCCGTGCCGTTTCGTTCCTATTCCCAGCCGTTTGTGGTGATGTCTGCCATTCCGTTCGGCATGGTGGGCGCGGTGCTGGGACACATGGCAATGGGATATAACATCAGCATGATGAGCCTGCTGGGCATGGTGGGACTGGCCGGCGTGGTGGTCAATGACTCCCTGATCCTGGTCCACCGGGTCAATGAACTGCACCGGGCACAAGGCTACAGCATCCGGGAAGCCGTGGTCGAAGGGGGCAAACTGCGCTTTCGGGCCGTAATTCTCACCTCCCTGACCACATTTGGCGGACTGACCCCCATGATGCTCGAGCAAAGCCTGCAGGCCCGTTTTCTGATTCCCATGGCCATCAGCCTGGGATTCGGCGTGCTTTTTTCCACCATGGTCACCCTGCTGCTGGTGCCCTGCGGCTACCTGATCCTGAACGACATCCACCGGGCCGGGCATTGGTTTAAGCAAAAGATGCGGCAGCCTGTCGGCGCAGTCGATGGTTGATGTCGAGCTTTTCCAGCGACATCCGGATGGCGTCTTTTGCCGGTGGGTTTTGCCTGAGTTCGGCTTCGAACCAGGCAGTGACCGATTCGGCCTGTTCCAGCCCGCAGACCGGAACGATGGCCGCGATGATCCGTTCGTGAATAATGGGGTGGATGGATTTCAACGCAGCAGCGTGGTTTGCGTACCAGTCCCACATGTGGCCGGTGGCCGCGGGATTGCGGGCCATCTGGGCAATTGGAATGAACTTGTTGCGGTCCGGCACCTTTTCCATGATATAGGAAAGCGCCTGTTGAATCAGCCCGGGATCTGAAAAACATCCCAGGGCCCGCAGGCAGTTGATCCGGTCGGCCTCGGATTCGGCAGTCTCCATCCGGTCGACAAGCCAGGAAAAGGTTTTTTCATCCCCGGTATGCGCTCCGACCTGCATGACACCCCGCAGGATATCCGGCGGGATTTCCCGGCCGCCCTGAAGCTGTTCAAACCGGGCCTGTGCGGCTTCCACGGTGCCGGTGATGTTATGCAGTGCTGCCTGCCAGAAAAGAAGGTTTCTGAGCTTGGATTTCCCGTGAGGTTCTTCTGCTTCCGGTTCATGGCCCACGCGGTTGAGCGCGGCTGTCAGGTGCAGGGCGGCTGCAGCAGATACGGTTTTTCGGGCACGGCCTTCGGTGATGAGCATCAGATCGTGCAGATGGGCCATTTTCCCGGAGACGGGCAGCGAAGCGGCTTCGGTTTCAAAATACGACAGAAAGTCCAGGTAGGTCCTCAGTGAGATGCGGTTGGAGGCGGCCAGTGCAAACAGGTCGTTTTCCAGCCCCCACCGGTCGATTTCCGGCAGAATTCCGTCTGCACTCATCTGGCCGAGTCGCTCCAGGTTGTGCGGATCCTGGTACCCTACCCGGTAGAAGCCGGTATGCATGGCGTTGATCTTATAGGCCCGCACATCCGGGTCGAGTTTAATTTCGGTCTCCGGGTCTTCAAAGATAAAGTTTTTCTCCCGGCTTGCCCCTTTTTCATCATAGATGCGCATGCTTACTGGTATGGGCCAGGTCTGGTCATACGGGGCGGACACCGGCAGGTAGGTAAATCGCTGCTGGGTAAGTACAATGTTCTGCCCCCTGCGTTCTGCGCAGACCAGGGGATGGCCGGGCTGGGTGATCCAGCCCTTCATGATGTGCCGGATTGGCAGCCCGGATTCTGACTCCATGCTGTCCCACAGGTCCGTGCTTCCGGCGCACCCGTAAGCATGGGCGGAAAGAAAATGCTGAAGCGCGCCCTGGAATTCTTCTTCCCCCACGTATCCTTCAATCTGTCGGAGGATGCTTCCGCCCTTGCTGTATATGATGGGCGCGGTGGCGCTATTGATCACAACGTGGCTGCCGCCGGGAATCTCAATGGAAGTGGTTTCGCTCAGGCCGTCGCGGACAATGGCCGGGGCGGTCTGGGATTCCAGGAATTCGTCCCAGACCTGCCAGTCCGGGTGATAGGCATCCACCACCCGGTAGGCGAAATAAGTGGCAAAGCTTTCGTTGAGCCACAGGAATTTCCAGTCCTCGGGCGTGACCAGGTTGCCGAACCACTGGTGGACTATCTCGTGGGCAATGACTTCGCAGATGCGTTCCTCTCCGTCCACCGCGGTATGCTGCGGGTCATAGAGCAGCAGGTTTTCCCGGAATGTAATTGCGCCCCAGTTTTCCATGGCGCCGAAGGCAAAGTCCGGCACCGCGATCAGGTCCAGCTTGGGCAGGGGGTAGGCGATCCGGTAATAGGTTTCACAGTAATTGAGCGCCTTTCTGGCAAAGGCCAGTCCGTATTGAATGGCCGATTCCATGCCCGGCAGTATCGCCGCCCGTACACGCCGGTCAAGCTCGTCTGTGATGCGG
This sequence comes from Desulfobacteraceae bacterium, assembly GCA_021737225.1. Lineage (GTDB taxonomy): Bacteria > Desulfobacterota > Desulfobacteria > Desulfobacterales > Desulfosalsimonadaceae > Desulfosalsimonas. The sequence continues at coordinate 1,724 of JAIPEJ010000012.1, read as the reverse complement.
CAAAAGGGGCCCACGCCGAAAAATAGCAGGTAAGTGGACATCATGGGTGTTTTTTCAAAAATCACCCGTTTTTTCCCGCCGTTTTCGTGCGTTTCAGAGGAAATCGGCATATTGCCCACAGCGGCCATGTCCCGGTCGATTACCAGGGAAATGTCAAAGCGGGCCTTGAAGCGCGGATGATCCATGCAGGGAAAGGCCCTTCTGGCGTCGCTTTCCTGGAACTGGGTAACGGCTATGATCTCGGTTTGTTGTCCGCGCCGGTAGGCGCTGCGGTAAAATCCGGCCATCTGCTGATTGATCCGCCCGTAATAATCGATCCGGATTTCGATGGGGCCTTGGAGTGCCGAGGGCAGGTTTATTTCAAGGATTTCGTTTTCCGGGTCCACGGCAAACCGGCAGGGGGTCCACTTCTCTTCTATCCGGCATTCGCACTGCCGGATGGCCAGGTCCAGGCTGTTTAAGCGGATCCGGGAGACCGGTTCGCCGGCTTTGAAGACTGCGTAAAGATTTCCGGCAAAGTCCATGCGAGCGATGTCCGGGGAGATGGTCACCTGGTAATATTGTGCCTGCACGGCGTTTTCCGATTGCGGCATGGCGGGCTCCTTTAATATTGAAATGGCAGTGTATCAGGCCCAATAGATCCGGCCGGGATTTTAAATCAGCGGAAATGAGATATTTATCAGACCGCTCATGCATTGCGCAAGGCGGAAGTTTCGCGGCGCATTAGTTTTCGCGGTCATTTTCGGGGCCGGGACAGCACATGAGGATTTTATGTTTGCAAACGGTTTGCAAAGGAATAATAATAAAATATATCAACTTTTTGTATCATAGCCCCGAAAAAAGGATAAAAAGATGGCAGAATCCAGGAAAATTAAAAGGGAGTTGACGGTATCGCCCCTTGCCTCGGAGCTGATTGATGCCGTGGTGAACATGTCCCCGGAGCAACAGCGGGAACTGTTGGCCGAGTTAAGGGCCAGCAAGGGCGCTGCCCGGCGCAAATATTCCAGGCGTCCCTACCGTCACGAAGTCCAGTTTTCTGCAGACGGGAAACTTTTCACCGGCTTTATCCGGAACGTAAGCGACGGCGGGGCTTTTGTGGAAACCCTGCGCTCGGACCTGGGCCGGCTTGACCGGGGCCGGCAGGTAACCATGTCCTTTGAGCATCCCGTCAACCAGAAGAATATCAAGCGCACCGGTGAGATCGCCCGGACCAGCCAGGACGGCATCGGGGTTGCGTTTGACAGGCTTCTGTAGGAACTTCAGCAGTACCCGACCGTTTTGACCCCGTTTCCATTGCCGGCAAATGCTTCCTGTGCGCCCTGCAAAACGGCATCGGGCTTCAACTATTTTCGCAGGATCGGGCCGGCGGGGAAGTTTGCGCATCTGCCGTCCGCTGTCGCGCCCGATGCATATGCGCAAACCACCCCGCCGTCCCGGCCTGGTACAACCCGTCGATAATTTCACCCATTTAATTTTGGAAATCTTCAAAAGTCCCGGTGTAGGGGCGAACCTGTGTGTTCGCCCTCTCGCCGGTCAAAAATATATAGGTTCGTTCATACGGATATTCGTTTGTTAATGTTTGGGTCTGAAGGACCCGGCCTGGTTTTCTCGTGCGGAGATTGACGGGGCTGCCGCATGGCGCATTGCACGAGGGCCGGAGCAGCTCTTGGCGAAGCTGAGCAGGCGGCCGGCTTTGTTTGAGCCGATAGGCGAGTTTGCCGAGC